>DASSRK010000010.1:0-12948 GCA_035701825.1 Steroidobacteraceae bacterium | reverse complement strand
GCGCCGTTCTTGCCCAGCACCCCGATCACGTCGCCCGGCGCGATCTCGAAGGACAGGTCGTCGATCACGCGCCGTGCGCCGAAGGACTTGCTGAGATGTGACCCCTGTACGGTTGCCTCAGGCATCGTCGTTCTCCCAATTCTCGCGGACCGCCTTCAGCAGTTCCGCTTCGGTCAATTCGAGTTGTTTGGCCGCGAGCACCGTTTGTTCGACCAGCGGCTGGACCTGCTGCAGCCGCCGGGAAAGTTGCGTGGCGCTCTTCGGGCGATTCGCGACCGTCATCGGCCGGCCGCGATTACGCTCGAGCAGCCCTTCGGCCTCGAGCAGCGTGTAGGCCTTGGAAACCGTCATGGGATTCACCGCGTGCTTGAGCGCCAGCTCGCGCACCGAGGGCAGCTCCGCGCCGGGCTCCAGCTGTCCGCTCGCGACCATGCGCCGCACCTGCTCGAGCAGCTGCCGGTAGATGGGAATCCCGGACTGGGGTTTCAGTACGAACACGGTTCCGCCTGGTGACCACGTGTATCAATACTATAATACACTGCGCGGAAAAAAAGCGACTCCGGTCACGAGTCGGCGAGTTTCACGGGGGGGCCTGGATCAGCGCACGACGCCGACGGACTTCGCCCAGGGCCGGGGAAGACTCACACGTCCTTCGCGTACTGGATGAACCCGAAGTGCTTCGCCAACTTGTCGTACAAGGTGCGCCCCGGCGTATTGGTGGTGTGCGTGAGCCAGTACACCCGTTTGCAGCCGCGCTCACGGGCGATCTCGTACACCGCCTGGATCAGCGCGCGCCCGATGCCCTGCCCGCGCACGTCCGGCGCGGTCAGCAGGTCGTTGAGATAGCAGACCGGCTCGATGCGCGTGGTGTTGCGGTGGAAGATGTAATGGCAGATGCCGAGTACCTGCCCGTCGCGCTCGGCGACGATGCAGTGCACGGGCTCGTTCGCATCGAAGAACCGGCGCCAGGTAGTTTGAGTGACCTCGTCCGGCAGCGCGGTCGGGCCGGTGCGCTCGTAGAAGGCGTTGTACTCGTCCCAGAGGGGTTTCCAGGCGTCGTAGTCTTCGGGACGGACGGGGCGAACGATGGGTGGGTCTTTCTTCGGCGTCATCTCGCGGGTTCTGGTTTCTGCGCGGCAGCGGAGTGCTCCGCGGGAACCAGTTTACCCACACATCGCGGGAATTCCTCGTAGAGGTCGTTCACGGCTTTCTGGTACAGCAGGTAGTCGAGCCAGGGACTGCCGGTGTGCTGTTTCTGGATGGCCTGGAACTTGAGCCACCATTGCTGCACCACGCCAACCTGCCAATGCTCGCTCACCCGGGAAAGCTGCAGCCCGCGCTCCCTCCCTTTCAGGGTTGCCACTACGAAGACCTGCGCCGTGCAGGTCGGTCCCTCTTCGCAGGGACAGTCCGTGACCACCGGCGAGATGTTGACGTAATCACGGGGCAGGTACTTTTCCTTGATCACCTGCACCTCGCGGATTTCATCGTCGCTGATGTTGACGTCACGCAGCGGCGCGTCGCGGCGCCGGGGAAACAACTCGTTGGCGCGCTGCGCGATGCGCGCGTAGCGCTCGCGTTGCTCATCCCAGTAGTCCTTCGCCGCGTAGAGGCGTTCGCGTTCCTCGTCGGAGACCTGGCGCGTCGGGGACGCGGGCGCCTGGGCCTGCGCATGGGCGGCGCCCAAAGCCAGCAAGGAGATCGCCCAGCCTGCGATGCGCACGTTTCACTCCCCGGAGCCGCGATTCCGCCGACTTTTGACTTGCCGGACGGCACGACGGTTTATAGGCTTACCACCTTTTCGTGAACCCTCGGCAACCGGAGCGTCCATGGCGATCGTCCACCCTCACAACCTGCGCAACCCCGACGCCGCGATCCAGCGTCCCTACGGCGTGCGCATCACCCTGAAGGCGGGCGACCCGTTCCGCAAGTTGCTGGGCGCGGACTGGAACAAGACGCACTGGTACGGCACGGCCGCCGAGCGCGACGCGGCGCTCATCGAGATGGCCCGCAAGCACGAATACTCGCGCCCCGGGGACAAGCCGGCGCTGAAGTTCGACAAGGTCGAGAAGCTCCACGAATCCCGCGGCCTCTAGAGCCTCTCTCCTCTCTCAACCTGGACGGACGCCCCCGCTTCGGGGGCGTTTTCCGACGTGTGCGGCAGCACTCAAAAAGTCCGCCCCAGGAACAGGTAGTAGTTCGTGCCGCCGTGGTCGTCGAAGCCAGTGGCCATGTAGACCGGTCCCAGGATCGTATCCAGCCCGAGGAACAGGCTGCCGTTGGTGCGCGCGCTGCCGAACGAGATCTCCGAGCGCGAGCTCCACACGTTGCCCTGCTCCACCGACATGCCGATGTACACCGGCACATTGAGGAACCCGGTGCCACCGCGGCCGATCTGGCGATAGTAGATGCCGCGCAGGATCACGTAGTTAGGCCCGACGAGCGACTCGGGCACGATGCCCGACATGTTGAGGAAGCCGCCGAGCGGAAAATAGGACCTCACCACGTCGACGTCGTCGTGCAGCCGGATGCCGGCGCTGGCCCAGATCACGCCGGTGTTGCGGCCCCAGGAGTGCGCGTACAGCTGGTCGTACAGCAGCAGGTCGGTGTCGCCGTCCGCCAGCGCGCCCGTGCCCTCGCGCTCGCTCTGCAGGGCGAGCTGGAACGTGCCACCCTCGCGCGGGAAGTTCACGTCGTCGACGCTGTCGTAACGGAATTCGCCGAAGTACTTGCGCGAGTCGAATTCCTGCTCGAGCAGCGCGGGATCGCCGACGCGCAGGTGCGTCGCGCCGAAAGTGCGGCCCCAGCCGAGGCGGACCTCGCCGAAGTTGCCGAGCTCGCGGCCGAAATCGATGCCGTAGTCGGTGGTGCGCACGCGGTATTCGGCCAGGATGTTCTCGTCGGCGTCGATCACCGGCAGCGTGCGGATGTTGAACCCGGCATGCGGCGCGACGAAATACGGCGAGCGGTAGCCGAACGGCAGGTACACCTCGGTGTTCACCAGCGGCGTCTCGCCGACCTGCAGGTCGACCACCCATTCGCCGCCGTAGGGCGTGATCTCCGCCATGGTGCTGCGCACCGCCGCGTTGAACGACGAGTTGCCCTCGAAGTCGTTCTGCAGCTGCAGGCCGAAGCGAAGGTAGTTAGGTCCCCAGGAATTGCGGCGCGCGTTGAGCGCGATGCCGTAGCCCGGCTGCGCGCCGTCGTCCACGGCCGCCGGCGCCGCCGTGCCGGGGGTGGCGGCGCCCGCGACGGTGGTCGCGGTGGCGCCCGCGGGCGGCGAGGCCGCAGCGGACCCGGCGGCGGCGGAACTGCCGCCCGGCGCCGCTTCACCGGTCACGACGCGGTAGTCGAAGATCTCGAGGTTCCCCTGCCCGTACAGCGAGTTGACGCGCTTGCGCAGCCGCTCGGCGTCGAGCTTCTGTCCGACCTGGTCGCGAAACAGCGCGTCGATCGCGGCGGCGTAGCGTTCCGAACCCGGCTCCACGCGCAGGAAGTCGATGACCGGCGGTTCGCCGCGCACGCCGGCACGCGCCGCCGCGAGCCGCTGGAATTCCTCCGCCGGCACCGCGAGCGCCGCCAGGCGCTCGGCGGCGCCCCGCGCCGCCTGCTCGCCCGTGCGCATGGCGCGCGCCAGCGAGTCGAAGGCGAGCGAGGAGAAATCGCCGAGCGCCGGGTCGATGGACACGTCGCGGTCGGTGAGCGTCTTGCGCTGCTCGATCGTGTTGTGCCGGATCAGGATGGCGAGCATCTGCGCGGACACGGTCGGCACCGAGTCGAGCTTGTTGCGTTCCAGCAGCGGGAAGCCGCAGTCCACCACGATGAGCACGTCGACGCCCATCTCGCGCGCCACGTCGATCGGCAGGTTCGACGACAGGCCGCCGTCGACCAGCAGCCGGCCGTCGGCCTCCACCGGCGCGAACACGCCGGGCGCCGACAGGCTGGCGCGCATCGCGGTAGTTAGATCACCGTGGTCGAGCACGACGCGGTCGCCGGTCACGATGTCGGTGGCGACGGCGCGGAACGGGATCGCGAGGCGGTCGAAGTCGTGCACCTGCGACACCGGCAACGTCAGCCCGCGCAGGATCTGCGTGAGTTTCTGTCCCTGCACCAGGCCGCGCGGCAGGCGGAACTTGCGGCCCTTGAGCCCCAACGGGAACTTGACCAGGTAGGTCTGGTCCTCGAGCTTGCGGCGGAAGTTGAGGTCCTTGCGGGCCGGGCGGTCGCGGAACGCGTCCTGCCAGTCGACCGAGGTCATGACTCGCTCGATTTCCGACGCGGACAGCCCCGAGGCGTACAGCCCGCCGACCACCGCGCCCATGCTGGTGCCGGCTATGGCGTCCACCGGGACGTGGTATTCCTCCAGCACCTTGAGCACGCCGATGTGCGCCGCGCCGCGGGCGCCGCCGCCCGAGAGCACCAGTCCGACGCGGGGACGCGGCGTGCTGCCCGCAGGCGTCGCTTCCTGCGCCGGCGCTGCCGCTGTCAGTACCAGGAAAATCGCGGCGAAGCACGCCGCCCTTCCCGTTTTCTTCTGGACTGTCACCAGCCGCAAGGATAGACGTTCGCGGCGATGCTCGGCCACCGAAATGCGTGGCGTGGCGGGAATCGGCGGCGCGCGGGCTACCTCGTCGCGGCGGCCAGCAGGCTCTCCGGGTAGACGGGCCGTTCGATGAAGTCGCCGCGCAGGATGCGCAGCGCGAGGATCTCGCGGTGGATCTCGTCCGAGGTGCGCGCGCCGAGCCGCCGCATGACGGTCAGCGGCGGGTACAGCCCCTCGAGGGCGTGCAGCAGCAGGAAGGCCGAGACCGCGAACGGCAACGCCAGGAAGCGGCGATTCACCGTGACGCCGAGCACCAGGCCTAACAAGGACACCGTGCCCGCGTGGGCCTCGATGATCCGCTCGACGTCCCACTCGCGCTCGAGCTCGCGGATCCGGCGGGTCAGGGCCTCGTCGTCGGCGCCGCAGTAGCGCGCGATACCGTGCAGCGTGCGGGCCTGGATGCGGTCATTGCTCAGTGCGCTGGTGCGGGCGGGCACCCGCTCGTCGGTGGCGGGCAGGAAATGGTCGCTCATGCGCGGGATCTTCGCGCACGCGCCCGCCCTCGGACTGTCGGAGCGGGCCGTGCGGGTTGTAGGCGGAAGCGGCGTCGGCGCGGGAACGAGGCCGTCGCGCGCCGCGCCGCGGACTATTTCGCTTTCCGGGCCGGCACGAATACCTCGCGCACCGCTTTCGCCAGCAAGGCCGGCGGCAGCAGTCCCTGGTCGAGCAGGAAGTCGTTGAACGCCTTGCGGTCGAACTGCTTGCCGAGCGCGAGCTCGGTCTCGGCGCGCAACTGCAGGATGCGCGAATAGCCGTAGAAGTAACTGCCCGCCTGGCCCGGCGCATTGACCGAATAGCGGTCGATCTCCTGGCGCGCCATCGCCTTCGAGAAGCCGCAATCCTCGGTGAGCACGCGGAAGGCGGTGTCGCGGTCGGTGAGGCCAAGGTTGATCATCGGGTCGAGCATGGCGCGCGCCGCGCGCAGCAGGCGGAACTGCTGCGCGATCAGCTGGCCTTCGAGCGGCTCGTAGGGAAGCATCTCGGCCTCGGCGTACAGCGCCCAACCTTCGACGTTCACCGAGTTGAACGCATACAGCGTGCGCGCCAGCGACACGCCGCGTTCCACCATCGCGGTGAACTGCAGCTCGTGGCCCGGGCGGCCCTCGTGCGCGGTCAGTGTCCAGGCGGCGGCCGGATAGTTGAAGTCGTCGTACGGGCCGTCGGCCCCGGCATTGGGATTGTTGAGCGGCAACACGAAGGTGCCCTGCTGGCCGGTGTTTCCCACCAGCGGCGCCGGCAGGAAGTGCGGCGCGGGCTGCGCGGCGTTCTCGGCCGCCGAGCCGATGCGCATCTGCATGGGCCGCTGCGGCAGCGAGACGATCCGGTTCGCGGCGATCAGGCGATCGAGTTCCGGCATCACCACGTTGCGGTAGTGAGGCTCGACTTCCGCGTCCTTGAACTGCGGGTTCTTGAGCTCGCGGATTACGCCGATGTAATCCGTCGACTTGAGGCCCTTCGCCTTCGCGACCAGCGGCGCCAGCTGCTGCATGGCGCCGCGCGTCTCCATGAACTCCAGCTGGGCGCGTTCGATCAGCACGCGCGGATCGATGTCGATGCCGAAATTCACCAGCGCCAGCGCGTACAGCTCGTCGGGCAGCTTGTAGTCGGTGCGCGCCGTCGGCAGCACCGTGGCCTTCGACCAGGCGGCGTACCCGGTCAGCTGGCGATCGAGGGCATCGAGCGCCGCGGCGGCGTCGCCGGCCATCTGGTACTTGGTGAACAGGTCGCGGATGCCCTGCTGGTAGGTCTTCACGTTGTCCAGCGATTGCTGCACCTCGATCTGCGTGGGCTGCACCAGTCCCTTGGCGCCGCGCTCTTCGTAGCGCTTGCGCGCCTCGACGGTGAGCGCGGTGCTTCCCGGCGCGATGCCGACGTAGCGCTGCAGTCGCATCACGGCCTTCGCGCGGCGCTCGGCAGGCACCTGGTCGGACAGCAGCGACTGGATGCCCTGGAACATGGTCTGCCCCGCATCCAGCCACGGACGCGCCAGGCGTTCGGTGACCTCGCTCTGCCTGATCTGGTCGTCGGCCGCCTGCAGCAGGATGGCGATGTCCTGCTTCACGTTGGGGTCGGTTTCCGTCGCGGCCCTGGCGACCACCTCGGCGCGGGCCCTGGCGATGGCATCGCGGAAGCGCTGCTGGAATCCCGCGCCGAAATCGACCACGCGGTCGTCGAAGCCCGGCACGCCGAAGAAGGACGCCTGCTCGGGCTGCAGCGGCGCCTGCGCCGCGACCAGGATCTGCGTGTACTCGTTGCTTTTCGCCACCCACGCCGGCGGGGGCTTGCCCTGCGCCGCGGGGGCCTGCGCCGCGGGCGCGGCCTGCGCCAGCGCGACACAGGGCTGCAACAAACCAACCGAGGTCACGAGTAGCGAAGTGACGAAAACCTGTAGACGGGTCATGGGAACCTTCCGGGTTGCATGAGTCATTCACCGAAACTCACCGTTAAAGCGGTCGCAGTCAAGCTTTCGCTGGGCAGGGAAGAACGATCGCGGCGATAATCGGCCACCCCAACATGCGCACCATCCTCATCGTGGCGGCCCTGCTGCCGCTGGCGGCCCGGGCCGCGGACGACAACCTGCCCGCCTCCCCGCCGACCGACGCCGGCACGCCGCAGGAAGAAGTCGTGGTGGTCACCGCCTCGCGCATGCCCAGGGACGTGATGACCGAACCGGCCAGCGTGTCGCGCATCGGCGCCGACGAGATCGCGACGCTCAGCCCCAAGCACCAGGCCGACGCGCTCAATCGCGGCGCGGGCGTGTACATCCAGCGCGGCAGCGGCGCGGAGAGCCTGACGGCCATCCGTTCGCCGGTGCTGGCGGGCGCCGGGGCATGCGGCGCGTTCCTCGTGGCCGAGGACAATCTACCCATCCGCCCGGTCGGCTTCTGCAATCTCAACGAGATGTTCGAGCTGAACTACGAACAGGCCGGCGCGCTCGAGGTGCTGCGCGGCCCGGGCTCCGCGATGTACGGCGCGAGCGCCGTGCACGGCATCGTGAACCTGCTGACGCCGCGCGTGACCGAACTACCGGAATATTCCGCCGGGCTCGAGGGTGGTTCGGATTCCTTCGCGCGCCTGCGGCTCGGCTTCGCGCACCAGTCCGGTGGCTGGGGCATCGGCGCCTACGGGGTCGGCACCGACGCGCCGGGCTGGCGCGATTCCTCCGGCGTCAAGGAAGCCAAGCTCAACCTGCTCGCCGACGGCGAGGCCGGCGGCGGCCGGCTGCGGTTGCGCGCCGCGGGCACGGTGCTCAACCAGGAGACCGCGGGGTTCATCCAGGGCGAGGACAGCTACAAGGACGAGGACATCGCCAGGAGCAACCCGAACCCGGAGGCGTTCCGCGATGCCTCGAGCGCGCGCGTCTCGGCGCATTGGCAACGCGACCAGTGCTTCGGGCGCGACTGCAGCTTCGAGCTCGCCGGTATCTACCGCCGCTCGCGCATGGACTTCGTGCAGCACTTCCTGATCGGCAAGCCCCTGGAACACAACGCGCAGACCAGTTACATGGTGAGCAGTGCGCTCACCCTGGGATTCCTCGACGGCCGCGTGGAGACGCGGTTCGCGCTGGACGCCGAAACCGCCGACAGCGAGCTCACCGAATACCAGCCCGGGCCCGCCACCGAGGGCTCGCCGGCCGCCAATGCCATCCGCCCGGCAGGCTTCCACTACGACTACACCGTCGACTCGGGCACGGTGGGCGCGACCCTCGCGGCCGAGTGGCGCTTCGCCGATGCCTGGACGCTCGCGGCGGCGCTGCGCGCCGATCGCACCCGCTACGACTACGACAACCACATGATCGACGGCAGCACCCGGGACGACGGCACGCCCTGCGCGGGCGCGAGCGGCTGCCTGTATTCGCGCCCCGCGGATCGTACCGACACCTTCGACAATCTGGCGCCGCGACTCACGCTGTCGTGGCAGGTTGCCGCGCACTCGATGCTGTACCTCAGCGGCTCGAGCGGCTTCCGTCCGCCGGAGATGACCGAGATGTACCGCCTGCAGCGCCAGCAGTCGGTGGCCGACCTGGACAGCGAGGAGCTCGACTCGATCGAGGCCGGGTGGAAATTCCACCTGGCGCGCTTCTCGCTGCAGACCGCGCTGTACTCGATGAACAAGGACCACGTCATCCTGCGTGACTCCGCCGGCTTCAACGTCAGCAACGGCAGCACGCGGCACCGCGGCTTCGAGTACGAGGCGCGCTACGCGTTCAACGGGATGTTCGCGCTGCGCGCCGCCGGCACCTGGGCGCGGCACCAGTACGACTTCTCGCGCTCGATCGAGGGCGGCGAGACCATCATCGACGGCAACGACGTCGACACCGCGCCGCGCAGCGTACATAACCTCGGGCTCGAGGGCCGCTTCGGGCCGGCCTGGAGCGCGGCACTCGACGTTTCGCTGGTGGGCCGTTATTTTCTCGACGCGGCGAATACCGCGACCTACCCGGGACACGAAGTGGCCAACCTGCGAGTGGACTGGCTGCCGCGCGCCGACCTGCGCGCCAGCCTGCGCGTCGACAACGTGCTCGACACGGCCTATGCCGATCGCGCCGACTTCGCCTTCGGCAACTACCGCTATTTCCCGGCGCGCGGCCGCGCGTTCTTCATCTCGCTGGACTACGCGACCCACTGAGGAGCAGGCGCTTGGGCTGGTCTATCTACATCCTTTCGGCCGCCCTGTCGGTCGGCCTGATCGTCCACTGCATCAAGACCGGGCGCAACACCATCTGGGTGTACGTGATCATCGTGCTGTCGCCGTTCATCGGCTCGCTGGTGTACATCGCGGCGGAGCTGCTGCCCGGCTGGCTCGGCTCGCGCGGCAGCCGGCGCGCGATGCGCGGGCTGCGCTCGACCATCGACCCGGAGCGCGACCTGCGGCGCGCCGAGAACGACATGAACATCAGCGGCAACGTCGCGTCCCGGCAGAAGTACGCGGACGAGCTGGTGCGCCTCGGCCGCGCCGGCGAAGCCGTGACTATCTATCAGAGTTGTCTGACAGGGGTTTTCGCCGACGATCCCAAGCTGCTGCTGGGCTACGCGCACGCGCTGTTCGCGGCGGGCGATGCCGAGGCCGCGCGCCGCACGCTCGACGACCTGATCCGCAAGAACCCGGATTTCAAGTCACCCGACGGGCACCTGCTGTACGCCCGCGCGCTCGAAGCCGAGGGCAACCCCGAAAAGGCGCTGGGCGAATACGAGACGCTGGCCGGGTACTACCCGGGCGCGGAGGCGACGGTGCGTTACGCGGTGTTGTTGAAGCGCCAGGGGCAGCGGGAACTGGCCCAGCAGACGCTCAAGGCGCTGCTGGACCGTGCGAAATACGCGCCCGCCCACTATAGAAAGGCCCAGCGCGAGTGGCTGGACGAGGCGCACCGGGAACTGGCGGGCTGAATCACTTCCTGCGGTTGATCGAACGGAAGGAGACGCCTTCCATCATGGCCTTGTAGCGGACCGCACCCGGCGAACGACCCAGTTTCTGCGCCGCGACGCGCGCCGACACCCGCTGCTTGGCGAAACTGCGCAGTTTCTTCATGTCGCTCTCCGACCATTCGCGCATGTGCCGGGCACCTTTCTTCGTGGCCATTAGTGCAGTCCTCTCGAACTTGGTGGGTTTGGGCGCCTAGTCTAACAACAATACCCGGGTCGGTAGTCAATCGTCGCCGGATGACGACATGCTAGGCCGCCTATCAAAGTCACGCGAGTTTGATAGACCTGGGATCGAAGTTAGGTGCGGGAAACCTTAGTGGCAACTGCTCGAATTCGTAAATAAGCAGTTGCGACACCGCAAAGTCGCGGAACCACTTGCGATTGGCGGGGACTATGTACCAGGGCGCGTGCTCGGTGGTGCAGCGGGAGAACATCGCCTCGAACGCCTTCGTGTAGGCGGCCCACTGCTGCCGCTTCTCCAGATCGCCGGTATCGAATTTCCAGTTCTTGCGCCTGTCGTTCAAGCGATCCTGGAAACGCGCGAGTTGTTCGTCCTTGCTGATGTGCAGGAAAATTTTTACAACGCGCGTGCCGGACGCCTCCAGCAATCGCTCGAATTCGTTGATCTGCTCGTAGCGCCGGCTCCAGACGTCCTCGGGAACGAGGTCGTTGACGCGCACGATCAGCACGTCCTCGTAGTGCGAGCGGTTGAAAACCGCCACCTCGCCGCGCGGCGGCGCGTGCCGGTGGATGCGCCACAGGAAATCGTGGCGCAGTTCCTCGGCGCTCGGCGCCTTGAAGGCGGTCACGGTGCAGCCCTGGGGGTTGAACGCGCCGAACACGCGGCGGATGGTGCTGTCCTTGCCGCCGCCGTCGATGGCCTGCAGCGCGATCAGCATCGCGAAGCGCTGGTCGGCGTACATCTTGTATTGCAGTTCCTCGAGCCGGGCCAGGTTTTCGGCGGTCGCGGCCACCGCCTTGTCCTTGTCCCAGCCGAAGCTGCGGTCGGCGTCACCGTCGGACAACTTGACGCGCGATCCCGGTTTCACCCGCAGCGCATCCGGTATGTCGCGGCGCGGCGTCGTCTTCTGTGCCACTCGAACCTCCGTTGTCTGCCGGGCGTCGCTCAGCGCGGTTTCGCCGGGACCTGCTGCGTGATGCAGTGGATATTGCCACCACCTAACAGGATTTCGCGCGCCGGAACGCCCACCACCCTGCGGCCCGGAAACGCCCGCTTGAGGCGCGCGGCCGCGGCCTTGTCGGTGCGCGGGTCGAGCAGCGGCATGACGATGCCGCCGTTGGCGATGTAGAAATTCACGTAGCTCGCCGCCAGCCGCATGCCGGCCAGCCGGCCGCGGATGTGGTCGCGCACCTGGACACCGGCGGACTCCTCCGCCGTGTAGTGCAGCGGCCCGGGCGCGGGCAACTTGATCACCGTGATGCGCCGGCCGCGCGCATCGCGCGCCGCGGAGAGGCGCTCCAGCGCGTCGCGCGAAACGGCGTACTGCGGATCGCGCCGCTCGTCCGTCCAGGTGAGCGCCACGACGCCCGGCTTGACGAAGCAGGCCAGGTTGTCGATGTGCCCGCCGGTCTCGTCGTCGACCACGCCCTCGCCCAGCCAGATGACCGACTGCACGCCGAGGTAGGACGTCAGGTGTCGCTCGATGTCGTCGCGGCCCAGGTCCGGGTTGCGGTTGGGGTTGAGCAGCACCGCCTCGGTGACCAGCGCCGTGCCCTGGCCGTCGACGTGGATGGCGCCGCCCTCGTTGACCAGCGGCGCGCGGTAGCGATCGTCGCCTTCGATCTCGAGCACTTTCTGGGCGACCAGGTCGTCCTGGTCCCACGGGAAATACAGCCCGCCCTGCAGTCCGCCCCAGGCATTGAAGCGCCAGTCGACGCCACGCCGTTCGCCCTTCTTGTTGGTGACCCAGGTCGGGCCCACGTCGCGCATCCACGCATCGTCGTGGTTGATCTCGACCACGCGGATGTGCGCCGGCAGCTGCGTGCGCGCGAACTCGTACTGCGCGGGCGACACGCCCATGGTCACCGGCTCGAAGCGCGCGATGGCGATCGCGACCTCGGTGAAGGCGCGCTGCGCGGGGACGGCGCCGAGGCGCCAGTTGTCGGGCCGCTCCGGCCAGAGCATCCAGCACCCGGCGTGCGCGGCGTATTCCGCCGGCATCGCGAAGCCGTCGTTGAGCGGCGTGGAATTCAGGGTGCGGGCCATGGGCGCACATCTTACATAGCGGTCGGGTGCGGCGCTGTCGGGCGGCGCGGCTCGGCGGGACCCGGGCCGCCATGTGTTAGCATCGCGCCCCCTCTTCGTCCGCCCCGGAAAGCACCGCAAGATGTCCAACCCGACGAGCCCCAGGCCCACCGTTCCCACGGCCGGCGCCAAGATCTCCATCCAGAACGGCAAACTCTCCGTCCCCGACCAGCCGATCATTCCCTTCATCGAAGGCGACGGCACCGGTCGCGACATCTGGCGCGCCAGCGTGCGTGTCATGGATGCCGCCGTGCAGAAGGCGTACTCGGGGAAGCGCAAGATCCACTGGATGGAAGTCTACGCGGGCGAGAAGTCGTTCAACGCGTTCAAGAACTGGCTGCCCGACGAGACCGTCGAAGCCTGCCGCGAATACCTGGTGTCCATCAAGGGCCCTCTGACCACGCCCGTCGGCGGCGGCATCCGCTCGTTGAACGTCGCGCTGCGCCAGTTGTTAGACCTGTACGTCTGCCTGCGACCGGTGCGCTGGTTCAAGGGCGTGCCCTCCCCGGTGAAGGCGCCCGAGAAAGTGGACATGGTGATCTTCCGCGAGAACACCGAGGACATCTACGCCGGCATCGAGTTCGAGCACGGCACCGAGGAGAACCGGAAGTTCAAGGAGCTCTTCAAGCAGGCCTTCCCGAAGGCGTACGCGAAGA
>DASSRK010000009.1:0-2638 GCA_035701825.1 Steroidobacteraceae bacterium | reverse complement strand
CTCAAGGGCACGCGCATCGGCGACATCATGGTTTCGCCCAAGCACGCCAACTTCCTGGTGAACGTCGAGGCGGCGACCGCGGCCGACGTCGAGAGCCTGGTGGCGCTGATCCAGCGCGAGGTGGAACGCCAGTTCAATGTGCGACTCACGCCCGAGTTCCGCACCGTCGGGGAGGCGGGCTGATGCGCCTCCGGCACGAACCCAGGGACCTGCGCCACGTGACCGACGCGCGCGAATTCGGCCGCGTCGCCGTGCTGTTCGGCGGCACTTCGAGCGAGCGCGAGATCTCGCTGAAGTCGGGTAACGCCTGCCTGGCGGCGCTGCAGAAGCGCGGCGTCGATGCGCACGGCTTCGACCCGAAGGACAAGCCGCTGACGGATCTCGTGGCGCGCAAGTTCGACCGGGTGTTCATCGCGCTGCACGGGCCGGGTGGCGAGGACGGCACCCTGCAGGGCGCGCTCGAGTTCCTCGGGCTGCCGTACACCGGCAGCGGCGTCATGGGCTCGGCCATCGGCATGGACAAGCTGCGCACCAAGCGGCTGGCGCAGGCGGTGGGAATCCCGACCACCGAGTACCTGGTACTGCGCGGCCCGCAGGACCTCGACAACTGCATCGAGCGCCTCGGACTGCCGCTGATCGTCAAGCCCGCGACGCAGGGTTCGTCGGTGGGCATGACCAAGGTCGAGAAGGCCGAGGACCTGCCGGGCGCCTACCAGGCCGCGGCGCTGCTCGAGCCGAACGTGTTCGCCGAGGCGTGGATCACCGGCGGCGAATACACCGTGGCGGTGGTGCAGGGCCGCGCGCTGCCGTCGATCCGCATCGAGACGCCCGCCACCTTCTACGACTACCAGGCCAAGTACTTCCGCAACGACACCAGGTACTTCTGCCCGTCCGGACTATCTACCGAGGCCGAGAAGCACCTCGCGAGCCTGGCGCTCGCCACCTTCGGCGCCGTGGGCGCCGAGGGCTGGGGCCGCGCCGACTTCATGATGGACAAGACCGGCCGGCCGTTCCTGCTGGAGATCAACACCGTGCCCGGCATGACCGACCACAGCCTGGTGCCGATGGCGGCGCGCGCGCTCGAGATCGGCTTCGAGCAGCTGGTGTGGCAGGTGCTCGAGACCAGCTTCACGCGCACGAGGATCGAGGCATGATCTTCGGCAGGAGCCAGAACAAGAAGGTGAACCGGCGCAAGGACGCGGACCGCAGGCCGTGGTTCGCGGGCCCGGTGCTGGCGCGGGCCGGCCTCGCCGGCCTCGCGCTCACGGCGCTCGGCATCGCGGTGGTGCTGATCGTCGGCGCGCTCGACCAGAACATCACCCAGGTCGCGGTCACGGGCCGCTTCCAGCGCGTCTCGCCGGTCGAGGTGGAGCAGGCCGTCAAGGCGCGGGTCCGCGACATCGGCCTGGTGAGCGTGGATCTCGACGCCGTGCGGCGCGCGGTCGAGCAGCTTCCCTGGGTCGACAGCGCCACCGTCGAGCGGCAGTGGCCACGCGCGCTCAGCATCCGCGTCACCGAGCAGGTGGCCGCGGCGCGCTGGGGCGCGAATGGACTGCTGAACACGCGCGGCGAGCTGTTCATCTCCGAAGCGCGCCACATTCCGCCGGAGCTGCCGCGGCTCTCCGGCCCGCAGGGCACCGAGGCCGAGGTGGCGCGCCGCTACCTCGCGGCGCAGGGCCAGCTCATCGAGGCGGGCATGCGCCTCACCGCCGTGCGCCTCGACGCACGCGGCTCCTGGGAATTCGACCTCGACAACGGCATCACGGTGCGGCTCGGCCGCCGCCAGGTGGACGAACGGTTCACGCGCTTCGTGCAGGCGGGCCTCGGGCAGGTCGCCGCGCACGCCAACGACATCGATTACGTCGACATGCGTTACACCAACGGATTCGCGATCGGCTGGCGCGCGGGCGGACAACGCGTCGCGAGCGGCGCCGCGGAGGATGACAACTCGGATGGCTAACTACATGGGCAAGAGACCGGACAAGAACCTCATCATCGGCCTCGACGTCGGCACCTCGAAGATCGCCGCGCTGGTCGGCGAGGTGGGCTCCGACAACTCCATCGAGGTGATCGGCATCGGCGTGCAGCCATCGCGCGGCCTCAAGAAGGGCGTGGTGGTAAACATCGAATCGACGGTGCAGTCGATCCAGCGCGCCATCGAGGAGGCCGAGCTCATGGCCGGGTGCGAGATCCGCTCGGTGTTCGCCGGAATTGCCGGATCGCACGTGCGCAGCCTCAACTCGCACGGCGTGGTGGCGATCCGCGACCGCGAGGTGAGCCACGCCGACGTCGAGCACGTGGTGGACGCGGCCAAGGCGGTCGCGATCCCCGCGGACCAGAAGATCCTGCACGTGCTGCCGCAGGAATTCATCATCGACGGGCAGGAGGGCATCCGCGATCCCATCGGCATGTCGGGCGTGCGCCTCGAGGCCAAGGTGCACATCGTGACCGGCGCCGACAGCGCCGCGCAGAACATCGAGAAGTGCATCCAGCGCTGCGGCCTCGAGGTCGACGACATCGTGCTCGAGCAGCTGGCCTCGAGCTTCGCCTGCCTGACCGAGGACGAGAAGGAGCTCGGCGTCTGCATCATCGACATCGGCGGCGGCACCACCGACCTCGCGGTGTTCTCGCAGGGGGC
>DASSRK010000008.1:0-104527 GCA_035701825.1 Steroidobacteraceae bacterium | reverse complement strand
GTCTTCATGTTCGTCGACAGGCTCTCGAGCAGCGGCTCACGCGCGAGCTGCGCGGCCTCGACCTCGGTCGCCGCGCACGCGAGGAAGCTCGACAGCGGCGTCGGCAGCACGTGCAGGCGGCGCGCGCCGAGCGCCACCTGGATGCCGGCGTGCAGCGGCAGCTCGCGGCGCTCGTGCTGGGTCCGGGTGACTTCCACGCGCGCGTCGGCCGAATTGCCGGTGCCTAACAACTGGGCGGCGCTGGGCTCGTCCAGCAGGCGCACCCGCAGTCGTTCGAGTGCGCCGGTGAAGGCCACTTCCTCGACCGCGCCGCGCGCGATGAAATTCGAGGACAGCTCCTCGCGCGTGGCCGCGAGCTCGACTTCCTCGGGGCGCAGCACCGCGACCACCTCGTGCTCGCGGCCAGCCTGGACGCGCTCCGCGCCCTCGGCATTGACCGGCGTCGCGCCGAAGCGGATGCCATCGGCGCTGTGGCGCGCCAGCAGCAGGTTGGCGGCGCCGAGGAAGGTGGCGACGAAACGCGTGGCCGGCTGGGCGTAGAGATCATTCGGGTGCCCGACTTCCAGCAGGCGGCCATGGTTCATGACGCCGATGGTGTCGGCCAGCGCGAAGGCTTCCTCCTGGTCGTGCGTGACCAGCACCGTGGTGATGCCCAGCTCGCGCTGCACGGAGCGGATGGTCCGGCGCAGCTCTTCGCGGATCTTCGCGTCCAACGCGCCGAACGGCTCGTCGAGCAGCAGCACCTGCGGCTTGTGCGCCAGCGCGCGCGCCACGGCGACGCGCTGCTGCTGGCCGCCGGACAACTGGCCGGGCAGGCGCCCGTCCAGGCCTTCCAGCGCCACCAGCTTCAGCAATTCCTTGCGGCGCGCGAGCCGCTCGGCGCGCTTCATGCGCCGCACCCGCAGCGCGAATTCGATGTTGTCGGCCACGGTCATGTGGCGGAACAGGGCGTAGTTCTGGAACACCAGGCCGACGCCGCGATCGCGCGCGCGCACGTGCGTGACGTCCCGGCCATGCAGGGAGATGCGGCCGTGGTCGATGCCGGTGAGGCCGGCAATGGCCCGCAAGAGGGTACTCTTGCCCGAGCCCGAGGGTCCCAGCAGCACGAAGAACTCGCCCTCGCCCACCTCGATCGAAACGTCGTTGACGACCGGCTGGTCCTGGTACCGCTTGGTGACTTGATCGAGCGCGATGGACATGCAAACCCACGGGATAAAACGAGTCGGCGATGCTACCAGCGCAACGGTAGTAGCCTGAGTAACGGCGCGGTTACAATCCGGTCACAGCGTCACGGAACTTATTGATCCGACAGCCCGACTAACGAATACGTTTTCAGTCCACAATTATTCGTTATAGCAAACGAGAAAATCCTGAATGGCCACCGAGAGCAACGCGCCGATCTCCGCCACCGCCCCGAAGCCGCAGGAGCGCCCCCACTGGGTGCTCGACGACACGGTGTACAGCATCGCCGCGGCGCTGCTCTCCATCATCATCATCCACAGCATCTGGACGCTGATCATCCGGCCGCGCGCCGAGCAGGTGCTGGGCCAGCGCGTCGAAGTGAAGAACTCCGCCAATGCCTCGCATCGCGTCCTGCAGCTGCGCTCGGTGTACGTGATCCTCAAGGACCACGAGCAGGAAATCTGCGTGACGCTGTGCCTGTGGTCGCTGCTGCTGCTCGGCCGCCAGGCCTGGCTCACGCAGAAGGACCGCAAGCTGCTCGACCGCGATTACGTGAAGATCGGCGAGGCCCAGGTGGTCCTGCCCGAAGACGCCCGCGTGTATTCGCGGCCGCTCGAGGCCTTGCCACGCGAGGAGCAGGAAGGCTTCCTGCCGCGTCTCCTCATGGTGGCGTACAACCGCTTCGGCGCCACGCGCAGCGTGCAGGACGCGGCCGAGGCGGTGAAGGTCGAATGCGAGTTCGAGGCGGCGAGCATGGACACCAAACTGTCGATGGTGCGCTTCACGGCCTGGGCCATCCCGGCCGTCGGCTTCGTCGGGACGGTGCGCGGCATCGGCGCCGCGCTCCAGGAGGCGCAGGGCGCGATGGGTGGCGACATCTCCGGCGTCACCATGGGTCTCGGCGTCACCTTCAACGCCACGCTGACCGCGCTGGTCTCGTGCATCATCGTGATGTTCTGGATGCACCAGCTGCAGCAGTTCCAGGATCGCCTGGTGCTCGACGCGCGCACCTACGTCGACCGCCAGCTGCTGCGCAAGCTGCGCGTCGTTTCCAAGTGATCGTGTCGCGCGCGATTTGGGCGCCGCTCGCGGCGCTGCTGCTGGTCGCCGCCGCGCCGGCCCAGCAGGCGCAAACGGGCGCGCTGCTCGTCGACCACGCCTGGTCCCGCCCCACCGCGCCCGGCATGCCGATGGGCGTGGCCTATCTATCCATCACCAACCGCGGCACGGTCGCGGACGAGCTGATCGGCGCCAGCACGCCGGCGGCCGGCAGCGTCGAGATGCACGAGACCTCGATCGTGGACGGGATGGCACGCATGCGGCCAATCCCGCAGATCGCCATCCCGCCCGGCGCCACCGTCAAGGTCGAGCCCGGCGGCATCCACCTGATGCTGGTCGATCTCAAGGCCGCGCTGGAGCGCGGCAAGACCGTGCCTTTGGTGCTGGAGTTCCGCCATGCCGGCAAGGTCACCGTGCAGCTCGCCATCGAGGCGCGCGACACGCCCTGAGGCCGTAGGACGGGCGGCCGGAGCCTAACTACTGTGGGCCGTCGCGCCCGGCAGCAGCGCAAATTTTTCCAGCGCGCCGGCAATAGTTGCGCCGGGTCGATTTCCTAGGGGAGAAATTTTCCAGCCGCCCGCGATTGCGGCGCCCGCCGCCGGCCTTTGTCGGCAATCACTGACGTTTCGCGATCGACCGGCGCGGTGGCCCGGTAATTGCAGCTCTTCCCGATGTGCCAAAGACGAAGAAGATCACTGCGGCGATGCGACGCGTCTCGCACGCGGCATGGCTGAGCACCATTCTCGCGGGGAGCCTGTGCGCGCGCCCGGTCACGCTGGAGCCCGTGTCGAGCTTCGGCACGCCGGACGCGGCTTACCCTGGTTTCGCGAGCGACGTCGCCATCGACGGGGACTACGCGCTGGTGACGGCCGGCCGTGATGTTTCCGACCCGGGCGGCGAGCCGCAGCTCGACCAGCATTTCGTCACCGCGTTCCTGTTCCAGCGCAATGGCGCGGCGTGGACCGTGGTCCGGCGCCTCAACGAATTCCGCCAGGACAACTTCTTCCCCATTCCGGCCGCGGTCGCCATGCGCGACGGGCTCGCGGCGGTGCAGACGGTGGAGACGGAGATCTGGGAGCTCACCGCGGGCGGCTGGGTGCAGCGACCCAGTGATTTGACGCGCGACGGACCTGGACCTCATCTTTCCGTCGACCGCGGGCGTGTGCTGAACGGCGACGGCACCGGCGCATGGAATGCACGCGTATTCGAGCGCGACAGCGACGGCACCTGGCGTACGCGCGCGCTGCTCGAGGGCAAGCCGCGCTTCAGCGGCAGCGATGACATGTTTCGCGGCGGCCCCGCAGATCTTTCCGGCCCATGGGCGGTGGTGCAGCAGCAGGACGGGCCCGAAGACCTGGTCCCGGAGACTTTCGTGTTCCACGATTTCGGCGCCACCGAGGGCTGGTTCACGCTGCCCTACGGCAGCATGCGCCCGCCGGCGGGCGCGTCGCGCTTCGGCCCGGAGGTGGCCATCAATTGGCCCGACGTGTTCGTCGCCGGCGGCAACGAGACCGGCACGTTCGTGTACCGCGAACAGCCGCTAACCGGCTTCCAGCTGGAGACCCGTATCCAGGCAGTCGACAGCTTCATGGGCTCGGGACCGGCGGGTTCGTTCGCGCACGATGGCGGCCTGCTGCTGCAGCATGCGTGGAGCGCGGATCGCGGCGTCAACGTGGTGAACGTGTTCCGCCGCCGCACGAACGGCACCTTCGAACACGTCGCGGTGCTCGCCGCGAAGAACGGCGAATCGCTCGGCACCGCGGTGTCGATCAGCGGACGGCGCGCGCTGGTCAACGGCGACAACGGCGTCGTGCACTACTTCGAGATCCCCGCCTCGTTCGCGCCGCCCGGCGTGATCCAGGACACCTTCAATACGGGCAACGCCGCCGGCTGGGTGTTGAGCCCGGGCAGCGTGTACTTCACGACGCCGCGCGGCGTCACGCGCGTGTTCCGGCAGACCAACCTGCTGCTGGCGACGCAGGCGGTGCGCGAGTCGAGCGACTTCACCAGCCAGGCCATCGAGGCCGACGTGCGGCCGATTCGCTATGGCGCGGCGAGCAGCGGCATCGGGCTCGTCACCCGCTACCAGGGACCCGGGAATTTCTTCGAAGCCATGCTCCGCAACAGCGGGCGCGTGGAGCTGCGCCGCATGGCGGGCGGTGGCTCGCGGGTGCTTGCCTCCGCCGCCTTCGACGCCGCGCCGAATCGCTACTACCGCCTGCGCCTCGAGTCCGTGGGCACGCTGCATCGGGTCTATGTCGACGGTCGCCTGCTCGTCGATGCCGACAGCAGCGGGCCCACGCACGGCCGCGCCGCCCTGACTACCGACCGCGCGCAGGGCGAGTTCGACAACGTGGTGGTGACGCCCTCGCCGTTCACGACCCTGTACGCCAACGATTTCGAAACGGGGGACGCGGGCCCATGGAGCTTCAGCGGCAGCGGCTTCTGGAACGTCGCACCGGGGACCTCGACCACGTGGTTCCAGAGCTCGATCGCCGGCGATGCGCGCGCCAGCATCGGCGTGGCGGCGCACGACCAGGTGGTGCGCGCGCGGGCGCGGCTCGACACCTTCGCGACACCGAGCGGGTCGCAGGAACGCTGGTTCGGGCTCATGGCGCGCCACGCCGACCCGCAGAATTTCTACTTCATGTCGCTGCGCAGCTCCAACAGCGTTTCCCTGCGCAAGGTCGTGGGCGGCAATGTATCGATACTCAGGGCCGCGCCGTTCGCCGTGCAGCCCGGCACCTGGTACCAGCTGCGACTCGACGCGATCGGCAATCGCCTGCGCGCCTACGTCAACGGCGTGCTGCTGCTGGAGACCACCGACCTGTCGCTCGCCACCGGCAATGCCGGGCCGGCGATGTTCAAGGCGGCGACCGACTACGACGACTTCGCCGTCTACCAGCCCTGAGCGTCGTGCCAGCGCGCGGCGGCTGCGCGCCGCCGACGACGTAGGAATCCACGCCGCTTTCCAACTATCGCGCCGGCCAACGTAGGCAACGCTGCAGGAATTGCCGCCGCGCGCGCGCAATTGTGGGCAGCGCTGCGCCGGCGCGCGGCTGATCACCGGCGTCCCCAACGACGAGCAGACGGTGGAGACCCTGGTGCGCATCGACGGCACGTTCGCGGCCGACGGCAACTGGGCGGGCGTGATCGCGCGCTACCAGGACGACAGCAATCTGTACTACCTGTCCTTGCGCGGCAGCCATCAGCTCACGATCCGCAAGGTGATCGGCGGCGTGGCCACCGAGCTCGCTGGCATATCCTTCAATGCGCAGGCCGGCCAGTACTACTACCTGCGCCTCGAAGCGGTCGGCGACAAGCTGCGCGGGTACGTCAATGGCGATCTCAGGCTGGAGGCGACGGATGACGCGTTGTCCGCCGGCCGCTCCGGCATCGCGACCAGCAATACGCAAGCGAGCTTCGCGCGCTTCGTTTCCTATCAACCCTGATCTCACGCTCTGCGAGGCAGCCATGCGTATCCCCGCCTTGTGCCTGCTACTGTGCTTCACCGCGCACGCGGTGGCGAGGCCCGTCCCCGTCACGGAAAGCGCGCGTCTCTATCCACCCGCGCCTTAGGAGGCGGTCGCCGCAGCGATATCCGGCAATTCGTTGTTCATGACGGCCTCTGCGAACAATGAACTCGCCATCCTGCTCTATACGCGCCAGGCAGACGGCCACTGGCAGTACTCGCGCAAGCTGCTCGGCATCGCCGCCCAACGAACGAATCGCGAATGGATGGCGGCGGACGACCACGTGGTCGCGGCGCTGTTCGACCGGACACCTGGCAACAGGTCGGCCATCTCACCGGCGAACCGAAGACCTGCGTGACCGGCTCGTTACATCGTCCGGGCGCCTTGCATGGCGACCTCGCCCTCGAATACCAGACCGCGGCCGCGGCCCGGCAGCGCGTGTACTACTACCGCGATTTGCCCGGCGCCACGGAATGGAGCTTCTCCGGTTCCACGACCGACTATCCATTCACCGGGGGCTGGGTGGCGACCGATGGCGTGCACGGTTTCGTGGGCGCGGACCCGAAGACATCGATCTACTCGAGCTCATTACAGAGGATCGGTTACCTGGATTTCCTCGACGCGGCGATGTTCGGTAACGGCGCGGAGCTGCTCGCGCGCGACGGATTCGTGGTTCAGAACCAGTTTCCCTCGCTGATCGGCGACGCGCCGCAGTTTGGTTCGCTCTACGTCTGGCGCGAAGCCTCGCCCGACGCATTCTAGGCGTCGCCGTCGTCGCCCACGCCGCGGGCTTGAGTCCGCTGTATGCACCCGACATCTCCGGCCATACGCTGACGGCGTTCGGCTGGGACTCGAATGACCGTGGCGTCATTTACGTTTTCGATCTGCCCGCATCCTTCGACACGCCTGCGCCGCAGCGCTACGACTTCCAGGAGGGCGGCACCGGCGCCTGGCAGCCGATCGCCGGCAGCCAGCTGAGCGTGACCACCAGCGGATATTCGCAGGTCTACAGGCAGTCGAACCTCGAGGGCGATACCGGTGCGCTGCTGGCCAACGCGGATTGGCCCAACCAGTCGATCCAGGCGGACCTCGAGCCCGTGGCATTTTCCGGCAGCGACCGTTGGGTCGGGCTCGCCGCGCGCTGGCAGGATGCGGACAACTACTACTACGTGACGCTCCGGAGCAGCCCGCGTGTCGCTGCGCAAAGTGGTGGGCGGCGTGGTGACCGATCTGGCGTCGGCGGCGCTGCCCGTCACGCCGCGCAAGAACTAACGCGTGCGTCTCGAGACACGTGGAAACGCCATCGTCGCCTCCGTCGACCACGCGGTGACGCTGCGCGCGCTCGACGACTCACTGAAGCATGGCACCGCGGGCTTCCGCGGCTATCGCGCACGCTACGAAGTCGACAACGTGATCGTGAGTCCGCTCGCGACCACGTTGTTCCGTACCCGCTTCCACGACGAATTCCCGGGCGAGTGGCTGCAACACCGCGGTGATTGGGGAGTCGTGGCGCCGAGCTACGATTTCGCGCAGAGCAGCACCGACGAGGAAGCGTTCGCCGCGATCGGCGAGCCCACCGACGACCAGGGGGTCGCGGCCCGGATGCGGGTGACCGCGTTCAGCACGGCCAACGCGGGTGCATGGGCGGGCGTGGTCGCGCGCTACACCAGTTACGCGAATCACTACAGCCTGGTCCTGCGCAGCGCCAACTGGGTGCAGCTGCGCAAGAAGGTCAATGGCGTGGTCACGGTGTTGCGCGGTCGTCCCTTCACCGTGACACCCGGCCAGTATTGCGACCTGCGGCTCGACGCGACCGGCAACACGCTGCGTGGCTACATCGACGGCGTGCTGGTCCTCGAGACCACCGACGATGATCTGCCGCTCGGCCGCGCCGGGCTGGCCACGTATCAGGCCGCCGCCAGTTATGCCGACTTCGATGCCTGGCAGCCTTGAGAGAACGCCCGCGAGCTCAGTCCGGCATCTTCTGCCCGCGCGTTTCGATGACCCAGCGGATCAGCAGCAGGCCCAGGATCGGCGCGAAGCCGATCATGAAGATCGCGTTGTAGAGGATCTGCACGTCGCCGCGGCCGGCCGCGGCCACCGCGCCCACGACGAATACGCCGCCGGCGGCGATCACGCGGCCGATGTTGTAGCAGAAGCCCGCGCCGGTGGAGCGCAGCCGCGTCGGGAACAGCTCGGGTAGATAGAAAGTGAAGCTGCCGAACACGCCGAACACGGTGAGGCCGATCAGCGAGTACATGTAGAGGCGCGTCTCCGGCGGCATGTCGAGGCCGAAGGTCGCGAACAGCGAGAGCGCCGAGCCGAGGAAATACACCACGTACATGGTGCGGCGGCCGAAGCGCTTGGCGAAGAACACCGTCAGCAGCGTGCCTACCAGGCCACCGATGTTGAAACAGTTGGTGGCGATGGTCTTCCAGTGCTCGATCAGCGTGGTGGTCGCGAGCGTGTCGAGGCCGCGCAGGTGCGCCTCGGCCTGCGCCATGGTGGTCGCGGTCACCGGGATGAAGGCATTGCAGCCCCACCAGGCGATCAGCGCGATGATGGCGACGATGAGCGCGCTCACGGTGCGCGGGCGCAGCGCCGGCTGGAAGATCTCGCGCAGGCGCGCGGGCGCGGCGCTCGCCGCGGCGCTGGCCCACTTCTCCGGCTCCTTGACGAAGCTGCGCACGATGAAGGCGATCGCCGCGGGCAACAGGCCGAACACCAGCACGTAGCGCCACGAGCTCGCCGGATCGTGCTTGAACATTTCGCCGGCGATTTCCGCGTTGACCCAGGTCGCGAGGAACAGCCCGAAGGGCGCGGAGGTATAGAGCAGTGCTCCGGCCTCGACGCGTTTTTCCTCGGGTACCACCTCGGCCACCATGGCCGAGCCCGCGGCCCATTCACCTCCGATGCCGAGGCTCGCGACGAGGCGGCACAGCACCAGCTGCCACATGTCGGTGACGAAGGCGCACGACGCCGTGCCGAGCGCGTACAGCAGCATGGTCCACATCAGCACCCGCTTGCGGCCGAACCGATCGCAGAGCGGCCCGAAGACGACGCCACCGGCGGCCCAGCCGAGCAGGAACAGCGAGGTGAGGATGCCGTTCCATTGCAGCGTCGCGGCCTTCGCCTCGGCCGTGCCGAGCGCGATGCCTAACAACGTGGGCACCGCGTTGGGCGCCACGTAGTTGAACAGCAGGCCATCGAAGACGTCGAATCCCCAGCCGAGCCAGGCGGCGAAGAAGACGGTCCACTGGTAACGCGTGAGCTTGATCATCGCGCGCGAGTGTAATGGGGCTATTCCCCTTTTCCTAGGAATGGGGAATGGCCCCAAACTGCCAATTGGTGCCGAACCTCGAGATTCTGCGCGGATACGCGCGATAAGCAGGGAGCGCGTTCATTCGAGTGAAGCTAGCGTGCGTCTCATGCCACGCCCGCCGCGACTGATCTTTGCCGATCAGGTATACCACGTGATCAATCGCGCAAACCGGCGCGCCGAGGTCTTCCATGAGGCTGCGGACTACGCCGCATTCTTCGCCCTGATGGCAAAGGCCCAGGCGAGGATCGATGTGCCCCTGCTGGCCGCCTGCATGATGCCCAACCACGTGCATCTGGTCTTGCGACCGCGGCGAAACATCGACGTCTCGCGCTGGATGCATTGGTTATTCACCACGCACGTGCGCCACTATCACGAGAAATACGGAACCGCCGGACGATTGTGGCAGGGACCGTTCAAGGCATTCATCGTCCAGACGGATCACTACCTGCTGACGTTGCTTCGCTACGTGGAACGAAATGCGCGACGCGCGAACCTCGTCACTCGTGCCGAGGATTGGCGCTGGGGCAGCCTGCACTGGAGGCTGAGCGGGAACTCGCCGGTGCCGTTGGCACCCTCTCCGGTGCCTCTGCCCAGCTACTGGAGAGAGCTCGTCAACGAGCCTCAAACTGCCGCAGAGTTGGAAGCAATCAGGACGAGCGTGAACAAGCAACGCCCGTATGGCGACCCCGCATGGGTGGAACGGCGCGCCGCAGAGGCTGGCCTGGAGCAATCGCTATTCGATCGTGGGCGCCGCGGATCCGATGAGGTCTAACCCTTTTTAGTCGTTTGGGGCCATTCCCCATTCCCGGGGAAAGGGGAATAGCCCCATTCACGCGTGCTTGAACATGATCGGGATGCCGGAGGGCGTCACCATCGTCTGGTCGCTGGTGAACGGGCGCTGCCGACCTTCCGGCGCGCGGTCCGCGACCGCGGCGATCACATCGTCGAGCGGGCCCGGTCGCCCAAGCGCGAATCCCTGGCCGAACTGGATACCCAGCGCCGCGAGCCGATCGCGCACGCCATTCGATTCCACGAACTCGGCGACGGTGGTGATGCCCATCGCATCGGCCAGCTGCACGATGGCGCGCACCAGCGCCTGCGAACGCGTGTTGGTCAGCACGTCGCGCACGTACGAGCCGTCGAGCTTGATGGTGCTGATCTCGAGGTTCTTGAGATACGCCAGCGAGCTCACGCCCGTGCCGAAGTCATCGAGCGCGAAGCGCACGCCATGCGAGGTCATGCGGCGGATGAACTGCTGCACCTGGCCGAGGTTCGCCGCGGCGGCGGCCTCGGTGATCTCGAAGGCGAGACTGTTGCCGTCGATGCCGTACTTGGCCATGGCCGAGACCAGCCACTCGAGGAATTCCGGGTCCGACAGCGTCGGGCCCGACAGGTTGATCGACACCCGCAAGCTCCCGCCGCCAGTCTTGCTGAGCTGCTCGAAGGCGCGCTCGCAGACCGCGCGATCGATCTCCGGCAGGATCTGGTAGCGCGTGGCCGCCGACATGAAGTCGGCCGCCTCCACCACGTTGCCCTTGCCGTCGATGATGCGCACCAGGAGTTCGTAGGTCACCGGCAGCGAGTGGTTGATGAGCGGCGTTATCGGCTGCGCGAACACCACGATGCGCCGCTGGCGCAGCGCCTCGCGCACGCTGCCGATGAGCCCGATCTCGTCGTGCCGGCGGATCATGCTCTGGTCGGTATCCTGGAATACCTCGACGCGGCCGCGGCCGCGATCCTTGGCGGCCTTGCAGGCGATTTCCGCCTCGGCGATGCGATGGTCGAGATGCAGGTCGCCCGCCGAGGTCGAGACCGCCCCCCAAGACATGGATACCGGGTGGTTGGAATCCTGTTGCGCCACCGGGCCACCGCTCACCTCGCGGCAGATGGTGTCGGCGAGCTGGCGCGCCTGCGCGAGATTCATGTGCGGCAGGAACACCGTGAAGCGGTCGCCCGACAGCCGGCAGGCCACGCTGTCCGCACCGACCAGCGACTTGCGGATCAGCCCGCCACAGCGCTTGATCACGCGGTCACCGAACGAGAAACCCGCGAGGTCATTGATGACGTGCAGTCGGTCGATGTCACCGTACAGCATGGAGACCATGGCCGACGGCGCGCTGTTGCGTACCCAGGCGTCCACCCGTGTCTTGAAACCTTCCCACGACAGCAGCCCGGTCAGCGCATCGCGATCCTGCGTGGCATTGCGTGCCAGCAGCCGCGCGAAACGCTCGAGCCTGCGCACCGCGAGTTCGTCGAAGCTCGGTTCGTCGGGCCGGTTGAAGACGATCAGCGCCCCCGCCGCCCCGCCGCGCGCGATCAGCGGCACCGCCACCAGCTTGCAGGCGATCTCGCCGCCGCTGCGATGCCTGAGCTTGTTGGTCGCGATGGGCTTGCGCGTGTCGATGCAGCGGCGCGCGAGCTCCTCGCCCACGACTCCCAGTTGCTGGCGCGCGAAATCGAAGTCGGCGTCGGAACGGGCCCAGACGTTGCGCGATTGCTCGCGCGGCAATATCGCGGTCGCGGACGTGCAGCCCAGTCTCAGGCACACCGCTCGCAAGACGCTATCCGTGCTCCGCTCGGGCGCAACGCCCGTTTCGAGCGATGTCGTTTCTGGCGACTTCACCGGTTCTCCGCTGCTCTTGTTGTTTGTTCGAAAGGCGGGGAGGAGATTAGTCGAGGGCCCGCCAGGGCAAGGCCACGCACCTCTCATCTTTTCGGGCTTTCATCGAGCGGGAAGCGCGCCGGTTACGTTATGAGACGCGCGCCGGGTAGTTATGTCACATGCCCCGAAATCGCGCGGTGGCGCGTAACGGCCATGACGAACGGCTCCTCGAGGGCATGGCTTTGCCGACGCACGAGCACTGCCAGTCCGGCAGCCGATGCCTAACAAGGTGTCGCGCTGTGTCTCGCGTCGAGAGTCGCCACCGATGTCCTCGGTCGCGTTGCCCACCCGGTCGCTTCCACGACCCGAACGCCTCCGCCATGAGTGCAAGCATCGCGCGCGCCGGCGTTGCCGCGTCCAGGTCTTCGCCGCCGGGTCGCGCGCCAGCCGCTGCGGGCGCGAGCAGCTCGATCGAAGCGGGCCACCAGCAGTCCGGATGCATAACGGATTTCGGCGCTTGCCAGCCTGTGGACGACTCGTCAGACTGCCCCCGGGCATGGACGGCCCCGAGAGAAACCCAGACCGTGAAGCCCACCATCCAGCGTTTACGAAGATGGCCGCTGACCCTCGCGCTGCTCGCGTGCGCCACGGCGCAGGCCGACACCGCGATCGTCGTGACGGGCAGCCTGGGCGGCACTTCGGATTTCGTCTTCCGCGGCCTGTCGTTGACGCGCGGCAAGCCCGCGGCGCAGGCCTCCATCGACGTCGAATTCCCCAAGGAGTTCTACGTCGGCGCGTTCACCGCCACCTGCGATCCGAATCCCGGCCCGAGCCCGCCGGTGGAACTGGACGCCTGGGCCGGCCGCTACTGGAACCTTCCTAACAACTTCTCCGCCGACCTGCGGCTCTCCGCGTACACCTACCCCGACGACCCGCGGCGCGTGACCTACGACCGCGGCGAGCTCACCGGCACGCTCGGCTGGCGCAACCAGCTGTTCGTCGCGGCTATCTACTCACCCGGCGTGCGCGCGGTCGCGACCACGCCGGGCTACCACGAGGGCGACGCCTGGGCGCTCGAGGTGTCGGCACGCTACCCGGTCAACGACCGCGTCTCGCTTTCCGCCGGGTTCGGCAACTACGACCTGGAACAGGTCTACGAGGACTCCTACCAGTACTGGAACCTCACGGTCACCGCGACCGTCAGGCCCGTCGAGCTGCAGTTCGCCTACCTCGGGGTGAGCGACAACGCCGCCGAGCACTTCCGCGAGGAATCGGTGGGCGACCGGATTGCGCTGACCGTGCTGTGGCGGTTCTCCTCGACGCATTAGCCACCGGGAACCCGGGGACGGGCTGCCGGTACTCATGAGCAGTTGGTCTCCAGGGGGCGCTGCCGTGCCGCTGCAGAGTGTCGAATCCCAGAATCCGCGGGCCTTGGCCAGCCCGGCCACCGATGCCTCGGATCGAGAGCTGCTGGAGCGCATTGCGCGCCAGCGCGACCAGGCCGCCTTCCGCAGCCTGTATGGAAACTACTACCAGCGCCTGTCGCGGCTGCTGGGGCGCATGTCGGTACGCCGCGAGGACATCGAGGAAGTCATCAACGACACCTTCTGGGTGGTCTGGACCAAGGCCGGGGAATTCCGCGGCGCTTCGCAGCTATCCACCTGGATCATCGGCATCGCGTACCGCCGCGCCTTGAACGCACTGCGCCGCGCCAAGCTGCGGCCGGTCTCGGACGAACCTTTCGACGAGGACTCGGTCAGTGTCGGCTCCTCCGAGGACGAAGAGACCAACCAGCAGTGGCTGGCGCTGGGACTCGAGCGCCTGCCGGTCGAACAGCGCATGGCGCTGGAACTGACGTACACTCTCGGCCACTCCTGCGAAGAAGTGGCCGCCATCCTCGACTGCCCCGTGAACACCGTGAAGACGCGGTTGTTCCGGGCCCGCGAAACACTCAAGCAAGTACTGCCCCAGCTCGCAGGCATGTCCGGAGAAAAGTCATGAATCCCCGCATCCCCGATACCCACGCCGAAGCCTGGGCCCTGCTTCCCTGGCTCGCCAACGGCCGCCTCGCGCCGGAGGATCGCGAGTGGGTGGAGGCGCACGTGCAGGGATGCGAGGAATGCCGTGCCGAGCTGGCCGCGCAGCGCATGGTCGCCTCGCACGTGGCCCGCGAGGAAGCCAGCACGCCACTGCCGGTCGCCTCGGACGAGCAGAAATCATTCAACAAGCTGTGGGCGCGCATCGAAGCCGCCGAGTCCGCTTCCAAGGCCGCCACCGGCACCACGGGTGCGCCGGTACCGGTGCCGCGCTCGTCGCGCACCACGCGCTGGCTGGCGGCGGCGGTGGTGGTCCAGGCCATCGGTCTCGGCATCCTCGGCTTCGCGCTGGGTGGCAATTCCGGCTCCGCGGGCAACAACTTCCGGACGGTGAGCGACGTGACGCCGCGCCTGAACGCGCCGGCGGTGCGGCTGGTGTTTTCGCCGGACGCGTCGATCGATTCCGTCAAGACGCTGCTGGTCCACCAGGGACTGAGCATCGTCGCGGGCCCGGGCGACTCCGGAAACTTTACCGCCGAGCTGTCCGTGGATGCGGTCGCCTCGGGCGCCTCGGCGGAGTCCGTGGCGCAGGTATTGAAGAAGGATCCTCATGTCAGTTTCGCCGAGCCGATCCAGCGGTAGCCTGTGCCGCCATGCCTGGCGGCTGTGCGTCGTCGCGACGCTGGCCGCGCTCGCCGGTCTTCCGGCAAACCCGGCCGCCGCCGCGCCCCCCGAGGTGCGCACGCCGGCCGAGGTACGCACCGCGCCCAACCAGTTCATCGTGGTGGCGGTCGCGAACCCGGTGACCGGCCGGCCGGCCGCGGTCGGCGGCACCGCGCACGGCTACGGCACGACGTCCAACTACCGCGTCAGCGCCAGCGCCACCGCGACGATCCGCGAGCTCGCGCGTGCCTATTCGCTCACGCTGGTATCCGAGTGGCCGATCGAGCAGCTGCAGATGCACTGCGTGCTGTTCCGGATTCCGCCGGGCACCACGCGTGAAGCGGTCATCGAGAAGCTGCACGCCGACAAGCGTGTGCTGATCGTGCAGCCGCTCAACGAGTTCGAGTCGGCCACCGGCTCGCCGGCGTTCGACGATCCGTATGCCCGGCTACAGGCCAACGTGCGCGCGCTCGACGTGGCCGAGGCGCACCACATCAGCCGCGGCACCGGTGTGCGCGTCGCCATCATCGACACCGGCGTCGACACCAGCCACCCCGATCTCGCCGGCCGCACCCAGCTGACCCGCAACTACATCGACGATGACACCGAGGGGTTCCGCAACGATCGCCACGGCACGCAGGTCGCCGGCCTGATCGCCGCGTCCGCCAACAACGGCATCGGCATCGTCGGCGTCGCGCCGGACGTGAAGCTGCTGGCCTACAAGGCCTGCTGGCAGCCCTCGCCCAGCGCCGCCGGGCGCTGCAATTCGTTCACCCTGGCGCAGGCGCTGGCCGATGCGCTCACTGCGCGCGCGCAGGTGATCAACCTGAGCCTGGTCGGCCCCGGCGATCCGCTGCTCGAAGCGCTGGTCGCCAAGGCGGTCGACGCCGGCGTCATCGTGGTGGGCGCGGTCTCCGCCGATCCGCGCCTCGGTTTCCCGGCCAAACTACCGCACGTGTTGCCGGTGGCCGAGGCCGAGACCTCGTCGGCGGCCGATACGGGCATCCTGCGCGCGCCGGCGCGCGACATCCTCACGCTGGTGCCCAACGGGCACTACGACTTCGCCTCCGGCAGTTCGCTCGCCACGGCGCAGGTGAGCGGCGTGGTCGCGCTGCTGCTGGCGCGCGACCAGAAGATCGGCTTCGATCGCATGCGCGACCTGCTGGACCAGACCACCGAGAAACACGACACCACGCGTGGACCCTTCCTGTCGGTGAACGCCTGCGCGGCGCTGGCGCGGGTGGTGCGCGGCGCGGTCTGCGGGCAATAGTGTTGCCAGGCGTCGATCAGGTCACTCCTTCCGGGCGGGCGGCGGGCGCGTGAAGATCAGCAACGCGTCGACGTGGTTGTCGTTGTTGACCACCGACGAGCTGCTCGCGGACAAGCGCGTGATCCAGGGCTGCGCACGCAGGCCGTCATTCCACCGCTGCAAAGCCGCCGCCTGCTCCGCGCCGTGCGCCGTGAGCCGCACCTCGCACATGGAGGCGCGGCATTCGACGTGCTCCTTCTTGAAGTTCCCCATGCTGGTGTCGGCGACCAGTGAATTCTCGATGTCGGCTTCCATGGGATAGGCCCAGGAGTCGTCGCGCGCCTCGCGTTCCAGCGCGTGGTGCGCCTCGGCCACTGCGTCGCGATAGCCCTCGGCGGCCGAGTCGGCGAACTGCTTGCTGAATACCGGGCCCACGTCGATGGCCTGGACGTCGCCGACCGTTGCCGCGACCGCGGTGCCGGCGCCGGGCTGGAGGTGGCTGGCAGGTGGCTTGCCGCCGACCGGCGGTGGCAAGGGGATGGGCGCTGCCGCGGCCGCGCGGGTCGGGTTTCCGGCCGGTGGCGCCGGGCTTGCCGCGACTTGCGCCGTGCCGCCCGGCATCGCGGCAATTTCCGCGCTCGCCGGGGTACCGGTTCCGCGGCCGGCGAAAAACCCGATGACGAGACCGACGACCAGTGCCGCCACGAGCCATCCCGATTTCACCATGGGACTCTCCTCGTCAAACTACACAGGTGGTCTTCGCCAGCCAGCCGACCACGGCTGACAATGCCTCGCTGTCGGTCGCGCCCTGGCGGCGCGCCATCTGGTAGATCTCGAGCTGCTGGTGCGCGCTGGAGCCGCGCTTGAGGATGGCGCGCGCGTGCTCGGTCTCGGCGAGGCAGTCGAGCGCCACGGCGTCCTCGTGCGTGATCGCCAGCAACTCCTCGAGCAGCTCCGGGAATGGCACGAGCTCGCCGCGGGCCAGGTCCAGCAGGCTCGCGTCCGTGCCGAAGCGCATGGCGCGCCAGCGGTTCTCGGCGATCAGCATGCGCGGGTACCGGCGCCACGTCTGGTTGGCGCGCCGCAGGCGAAACAGCTTGCGCACCAGCGCGAGGTTCAACGCCGCCAGGCTCACCGCGTCGTCGAGATGCGTGCAGCAGTCGAACACGCGCGTCTCGAGCGTGGGATAGCGCGAGCTCGGGCGGATATCCCACCACACCTTGGTGGTGTCCTCGATCAGGCCGTTGCGCACCAGCGCATCGAGGTGCCGGCGGAACTCGCCATAGCTGTCGAAACGGTCCGGCAGCCCGGTGCGCGGCAGCGACGACAGCAGCATGAGCCGGAACGACTGCATGCCCATGTCGTCGCCTTCCCAGAACGGCGAGGAGCACGACAGCGCCAGCAGGTGCGGCACGAAGTACGACAGCTGGTTCATGACGTCGATGCGCGCATCGTCGTCCTCGAGGCCGACGTGCACGTGCATGCCGCAGATGACCATGCGGCGCGCGCCGCCCTGCACTTCGCGCGCGATGTCGGCATAGCGCTCGTGCTCGGTGTGGGGCGGGCGTTGCGGCGGCCGCGCGAAGGGATGGGTCGAGGCGGCGATGGGCGCGATGCCGTACTGGGCCGCGATCTCGCACACCTTGCGACGCAGGGCGCCGAGCTCGCGGCGCATGGCCGACACCGAGCCGCACACCGAGGTCTTCACCTCGAGCTGCGAGCGCAGGAACTCGGGGCTGACGCGCCCGTCGGTCTCGGAGATACAGCGCTGCAGGAGCTCGGCCGGCGGATCGGACACCAGGTCGCGCGTCGCCAGGTCCACCAGCAGGTACTCTTCTTCGAGCCCTAACGAGAAGCTCGGTTCGGCATTCGTCGGCGTCGGCATGCCGGCGAGTATGCCCTAGGGTTCGTGACCCTCGCAGCCGAAGACTTCCTCGATGGCACAGGGCTCGGCCAGGTGGAAGCCCTGGATATAGTCGACCCCGATCTCCCTGAGCACGGCCAGCACCTCGGCGCTCTCCACCTTTTCCGCGATGGTCGCCACCTGCATGGCGCGTCCCACCTTGGCGATGGCCTCGACCATGCTGCGATCGATCACGTCGGTGGCCACATGCGCGGCGAACTGCCCGTCGATCTTGAGGAAATCCACGGGCAGGGTCTTGAGGTACACGAACGACGAGACCCCGCTGCCGAAGTCGTCGAGCGAGAAGCGGCAGCCGCGCGCCTTCAGCTCGCGCATGAGGAAGGTCGCCTTGGCGAGCGAGGCCACGGCGGCGGTCTCGGTGATTTCGAAGCACAGCGCGCGCGCCACCTGCTCGTTGCCCAGGCGGGTCATCACGAAGTCGAGGAAGTCCTCGTCGTTGATCGACGTTCCCGAGAGGTTCACGGCGACCAGCGGGAGCGGACTGCCCCGCGCGAGGCAGTCTTCCAGCAGGTCGATGGCGCGGTTCACCACCCAGCGATCCACCATGACCATGACGTTGTAGCGCTCCGCCGCCGGGATGAATTCGCTGGGCGGCACCAGCGTGCCGTCCTCCTCGCGCAGCCGGACCATGAGCTCGAAGAACGGCGTATCGCTGCGCTCCGGCGAGATCGCCACGATGCGTTGCGCGTAGAGCTCCAGGCGGCCGTCCTCGACGGCCCGCGCGATGCGTCCCACCCACTGCATCTCGCGGTGGCGGTTGTGGCCGTGGTCGCGCTCGTAGACCTGCACGCGGTTGCGGCCGCTGTCCTTGGCGGCATAGCAGGCGATGTCGGCCGCGGACAGCACCGAGGCGGCGCTGGTGGTGTCGCGCGCGATGCGCACCACGCCGATGCTGGCGCCCACCGACAGGCTGTTGGCCCCCCACAGGAAGCGATAGCCGTGGATGGCCTGGCGGATGCTGTCGGCGACCCGCTCGGCCTGTTCCAGCGAGCAGCGCTCGAGCAGCAACCCGAACTCGTCGCCGCCGAGGCGCGCGATGGTGTCCGAGGCGCGCACGCGGGTCTGCAGCAGGCTGGTGATGTCGCGCAGCAGGCGGTCGCCGGCGCTGTGGCCGCAGGTGTCGTTGACCACCTTGAACTGGTCGAGATCGACGTACAGCAACACGTACTCGGCGTCGCCGCGCTGCGCGGCGCTGACCGCGCTCTCGAGCCGCGTGTCGAACTCGCGGCGGTTGATGAGACCGGTGAGCGCGTCGTGGCTGGCCTGGTAGGACAGCGCGCGCTTCAGGCGCCTTTCCTTGGTCACGTCGCCGAACACGATGACCGCGCCGATGGCGACGCCCTCGCGATTGCGGATCGGCGAGGCGGTCTCCTGGATGGCCAGCTCCTCGCCACGGCGATTGACCAGCACGTTGCGATCCGACGGCACCGAGGTCTCGCCCGCCAGCAGCACGCGATCGAGCGTATAGGCCACGGGCTTGCGCGTCGATTCGTCGATGAGTTGCAGCACCTCGCCGATGTTGCGGCCGCGCGCCTCGGCCAGGGTCCAGCCGGTGAGCCGCTCGGCCACCGGGTTCAGGTAGTCGATGAGCGCGGCGGCGTCGGTGGTGATCACCGCGTCGCCGATCGACTGCAGCGTGACGTGCGCGCGATCCTTCTCGGCATGGATGGCCTGCTCGGCGCGCTTGCGCTCGGTGATGTCCGCGACCGTGCCTTCGTAGCCGACGATGCGGCCGGTACCGTCACGCACGCCGCGGGCGTTTTCCAGCGCCACCACCTGCGTGCCATCGCGCCGGCGCAGGACCACTTCCATGGAGCGCACTTCGCCGGCGAGGTCGACGCGGCGCACGAAGTCGGCGCGGTCCGGCGCGCTCCAGTACAGCATCACCGAGCTCGGCAGCGCGTACATCTCTTCCGCCGAGTCGTAGCCCAGCATCTTCACGAACGCGCTGTTCACCGAGACCAGGCGCCCGTCGCGCGTGCTCTGGTAGACACCCTCGATGACCCCTTCGAACAGCCCGCGGAATTTCGCCTCGCTGGTGCGCAGGGCTTCCTCGGCGAGGTTGCGCTCGATGGCCAGCGCCGCGAGGCGCGCGGCGTGCGCCTGCAGCACCTGTTCGCGCGAGTCCGGCATGCCCGGCTCCGGTCGGTAGATAGCCACCGAGCCGAGCAGCTTGCCGCTGGAACCCTTGATGGGCATGGACCACACCGCGCGGAAGCCGGAGTCGAGCACCACCTGGCGGCGATCGGCCCAGTGCGAATCGTTGGCCACGTCGGCGACGAACACGTCGCAGGCCGAGTACACGGCGGCGGCGCACGAGCCGCGCCGCGGCTCGATGGGCGTGCGCTCCAGCACCGCGGCGAGCAGCGGCGGCAACTGGCGTGCGATGGTGAGCGCGAAGCTGCCGCCGTCGGGCGCCAACACCGAGATGGTGCAGCGGCAGCGCGGGTAGACCGCCTGCACCAGCGCCGAGATCACGTCGAGCACCGCCGGCAGGCCGGCGTTGGACGCCAGCAGCGCGAAGAATGCGCGCTCGTTCTCCATGATGATCTCGGCGCGCTTGCGTTCCGAGATGTCGGTGATGGTGGCGCGCAGCAGCGGTGCCGCGCCGCCCGCGAGGCGCACCAGGCGTACTTCGCAGGGCACCTCGCGGCCCTGCGCGTCGCGGTGCATCCACTCGAACTGCTGCGGCTCGCCGGCCACGGCCAGCGCCAGCTGCTGGCGGTGCGGCGATCTCGACGGCTGGCCGTCGGGCTGCGTCTCCGCGCTGACGTCGCCGACGGTGCTGGAGAGCAGCTGGTTGCGGTTCATCTTGAACAGGCGCAGCGCCGAATCGTTGGCCTCGATGAAACGGCGCGTCTCGCCGTCGATGACCGCGATGGCCTCCGGGGCGTGATCGACCAGCGAGCGGTAGCGGGCCTCGCTGTCGCGCAGCGCCTCCTCGACGACACGCCGCTCGGAGATGTCGCGCAGGCAGATCACGAAGACTTCGTTGCGCCCATGGCGTGCGCGGCTGACGGCGATCTCCGCCGGGAAGCTGCTGCCGTCGATGCGCCGCGCGGTCACCTCGGGCGCGACGCGCGCGTTGCGCGCGGTGTCGCTGGTGCCGGCCAGGCGGTCGAGCCCGGAGGCGATGGAAACGGCGGCGGCCAGCTCGGGGACCAGCGCGTCGATGCGCAGGCCTAACAACTCGGACGGCGGGCAGCCGAACACCCGCTGGCTCATCGGGTTGGCGCGGTCGATGATGCCTGCCGCGTTGGCGGTCAGCACCACGTCCTTGATGTGATCGAGGATGACCTGCAGCTGGGCGGCGCCCTGCTCGGCGATCTCCACGCCGAGCGAGCGGGCCTCGTCGGACATGAGCTGCATCGAGCGCACCATGGCGCGCCGCTCGTCGTCGACACTGTCGTAGTAGCGGCTGAGCATCTCGAGCAGCTCGTGCGCGCTGATGCGACCGCCGGTGACCCGGGCACGCAGCTCGCGCAGTTGCGACTGCAGCAGCGGATGCAGCCGGCGCATGGACAGGTCGGCGACGTCCACGCGTGCACCCGGCGCGGCTCCGACGCCGGGATTCGCCGTGGAATCAGTGCCTTCTTGCGAAGACGGACCGTCGGCCTGGTTTGACATAACTATGCAAGCGGAGACCAAATTGCATGATATGTCCGGTCGACGACGCGACCCGTGACACGGCTCGCGAAATCGAGCGCCGGATCAATTCGCGGCGGGCGCCTGTGCCGGGGGCTTCGCGGCGGGCGCCGCACCCGCGGCCGGCTCGGCCTGCGGTGCGACGATCACCGGGATCGCATAGTCGCGCGACACCACGCCATCGCTGCCCTCGGTCTCGACGGTGGCGCCCACCGTGAAGACGCCTTCGGCGGTCGGGTGCAGCACGAGCTCATGGGAAAAGGTTTTCTCCGGCTCGACGTCCTTCTTCGGCCCGAAGCTGTCGCCGGAGACCACGGCGATGCCTTCCTGCCCCTGCAGGACCAGCTTGAGCGAGGTGAATTTCTCGTGCGGCACGATGGCGATCTCGACCGGCAGGTCCTGGTTCACCCGGGGTGCGCTGCCGAGCATGAAATGGACGCCCACCGCGGCGGCGGCCTTGCCCTGCGAGACAGCCGCGACCATGTGGTCGGCGAGCTTGGCCTTGGCGGGCTTGGGCACCGCCGGCGTGGTGGTGTTGGCGCTGGGCGGCGGAGGCGCGCTCTCCGATGAATTGTCGCAACCGGCGAGCAGCACGACACTCGCGACCGCGACGAGCAGCGAGGCACGGACCCCTGTACTCCACATGCGATTCATCCTCCCTCGCGCAATAGTACTACCTGGACAGGATCGGCGGATCGTCCATCGCGGCGAGTTGCTCGAACAGGTCCGAGATGTGCCGCTCCCAGAAGCGCGCGTCCGCGAACCAGGGAAAGGCGCGCGGGAATGCCGGATCGTGCCAGCGCTGCGCGATCCACGCCGCATGGTGCAGCATGCGCAGCGTGCGCAGGCCCTCGACCAGCGTGAGCTCGGTGTAATCGAACTCGCCAAACAATTCGTAACCTTCCATGAGCGCGGCCCAGGACGCCTGCTGGCTCGCGGCGTTGCCGGCCAGGAACATCCACAGGTCCTGGATGCGCGGACCCGACATGCAGTCGTCGAGGTCGACGAACAGGGGACCATTGGGGCGCCAGAGGATGTTGCCCGCGTGGCAGTCGCCGTGGATGCGCACTCCGGGCAGCGGGCCGAAGGCTTCGAACGCCTGTCGGACTCGTCCGATCGCCTGTTCGCTGACGCGCGCATATTGGCCGGCGAGCGCATCGGGTACAAAACCGCTGTCGATGACGCGCGTGCGCGCCTGCGTGCCGAGGCGCTCCAGCGTCAGCGCCGGCCGGTGCGCGAAGCGCGTGGTGGCGCCGATGGCATGCATGCGCGCGAGCGTGCGGCCTAGCAAGGTGAGCGTCGCCGGGTCGTCGAGCTCCGGCGCGCGTCCCGCCAGGTAGGGAAACGCGGCGAAGCGCAGGCGCCGGTGGACAAACAAACTTCGCCCGTCGCGGCGCAATGGCGCGGCGACCGGCAGCTCCGCGTCGGCCAGCTCGAAGGTGAAGGCGTGCTCTTCGGCGATCTGCGCATCGCTCCAGCGCGCCGGCCGGTAGAACTTCAGCACCCACAAGGCGCCCTCCTCGTCGCCAAGTTGATAGACGCGGTTCTCGTAGCTGTTGAGCGCGAACAGCCGGCCGGATGGCTCGAGCCCGATACTCTCGGCGGCCGCGAACACGGCGCCCGGGTCGAGCGCGTCGAAGGGTGCAGGTGCAGAATCCGTCACAGTCACTGCTTCACATTAATGTAAAATCCCCCGGGCTAAAACCCGCATGGAAGAGCCAATGACACAACGATCATCCGTCCTGGTCACCGGCGGAGCCGGTTACATCGGCAGCCACACCCTGCTGCAGCTGGTGGCGCGCGGCGAACGCTGCGTGGTACTCGATGACCTATCCACCGGGTTTCGCCAGGCCGTGCAGGGCGCCGAGCTCGTGGTCGGCAACGTCGGCGACCGCGCGCTGGTGGACCGGCTGCTGGCCGAGCACCGCGTGGACACCATCATCCATTTCGCCGCGCACACCATCGTGCCCGAGTCGGTGTCGGATCCGCTGAAGTACTACGGCAACAACACCTGCTCGACCCGTTCGCTGCTGGCCGCCGCGGCCAACGCCGGCGTGAAGAATTTCGTGTTCTCGTCGACCGCCGCGGTGTACGGCATCCCCGCGAGCGGGCTCGCCTCCGAGGACTCGCAGACCGCGCCCATCAATCCCTACGGCACCTCGAAGCTCATGTCCGAGTGGATGCTGCGCGACCTGTGCGCCGCCACCTCCATGCGCTACGTGGCGCTGCGCTACTTCAACGTCGCGGGCTCCGACCCGCAGGGCCGCATCGGCCAGTCGACCCGCAAGGCGACGCTGCTGATCAAGGTGGCCTGCGAGGTGGCGGTGGGCAAGCGCCCGTACCTGTCGGTGTTCGGCACCGACTACCCGACCCCCGACGGCACCGGCGTGCGCGACTACATCCACGTCGAGGACCTGGCCACCGCGCACGTCAACGCCCTCACCTACCTGCGCGACGGCGGCAAGTCGCTGATCGCCAACTGCGGCTATGGCCACGGCTACAGCGTGCGCGAGGTCATCTCGAGCGTCGAGAAGCTCGCCGGCATCCGGCTCGACGTGCGCGAGGAACCGCGCCGCGCCGGCGACCCGCCCACGCTGGTCGCGAGCGCGCAGCGCGTGCGCGACGCGCTCAGCTGGACCCCGAAGCTCGACGACCTCGACCTCATCGTGCGCAGCTCGCTGGACTGGGAACGCCGGCTGCAGCGCGAGCCCTGGCAGTAGCTAGGCAGCCGCCCCGGACAACGGCATGCGTTGGGCGCGTCCAAAATCCCTGACCGGCCTCATGCTGCTGGGACTGGCGCTGATCGCCGGCCCGCTGCTGGTGGCGGTGGTGGACGCGGCCATCCAGATCCGCAGCCAGTCGAAGCAGAGCCAGGCGCTGGTGCTCGAGGGCGTGCAGAGCGCGCGGCTGTCGCAGAGCATGTTCGCGGACATCGACAAGCTGCAGCGCACCGTGCGTCTCTACCAGGTGCTGGGCGACTCGCAGCTGCTGGGCGCGTACCGCGACAACGACCAGAGCCTGGCCACGACGCGCGCCCAGCTGGCGACCATCCTGACCGACCCGGCCACGCGCAAGACGCTCGAGGACTTCGCGACGCTGCACAACGAGATCTCGAGCGCGGTCAGCTCCACGCCGCCGGCCAGCCCCGCCTTCGCCACCATCCTGACGCGCTTCGAGCGCCTCAGCGACCTGGCGCGCGACATCGCCGAGAACGGCAATCGCCAGACCGACGTGCGCCTCGCGGAGATGCAGCGCAAGACCAGCAGCACGCAGCAGCGCCTGTTCTGGCAGTCAGCGCTGCTGATGCCGCTCACGCTGGTCGCCATCCTGTTCCTGACCCTTTCCATCGGCCGGCCGCTGCGCGCCATCGACCGGGCCATCAGCGAGCTCGGCCGCGGCACCTTCTCGCGCGCCATCGAGGTGTCCGGCCCGCGCGACCTCGAACGCCTCGGCGCGCAGCTCGAGTGGCTGCGCCTGCGCCTGCTGGACCTCGCGCAGGAGCGCAACCGCTTCCTGCGGCACATGTCGCACGAGCTCAAGACCCCGCTCGCGAACATCCGCGAAGGCGCGGAGCTGCTCATGGACGGCGCCGTCGGCCCGCTCGACAACTCGCAGCGCGAAGTGGTCGCGATCCTGCGCGACAATGGCATCAAGCTGCACCGGCTGATCGAAAACCTGTTGTCCTTCAGCGCCTGGCAGAAGGAGAGCGTCGGCCTCGAACTCACGGAATTCCGCCTGCGCCCGCTGGTCAAACAGGTTCTCGAAGCCCAGCAACTCACGGTAGTCTCGCAACGGGTCCGGCTCGAGGTGAAGGTCGACGATCTCACCCTGAAGGCGGACCGCGGCAAGATGCGCCTCATCATCGAGAACCTGCTCTCCAATGCCATCAAGTACTCGCCCAAGGGCGGCACCGTCTATCTATATGCCGCGAAGCAGGACACCCAGCTCGTGATCGACGTCGCCGATGCCGGCGCCGGCATCCCGCAGGAGGAACGCGCGCGGGTATTCGATGCGTTCTACACCGGCCGCCCGCCGGCAGGCGTCCAGGTCAAGGGCACCGGCATCGGTCTTTCGGTGGTGCTCGAGTTCGTGAACGCGCACGGTGGCACCATCGAGATCGTCGACGGCGAATTCCCCGGAGCCCATTTCCGTATCCGCATGCCCCTGTTGTCAGCCACCAATCCCGCACGGACTACCGCGCATGCGGCATAAGCCTGTCATTCCCGCCGGCGCGCTGGTGCTCGGCGTGGCCCTGGCCACCCTGCTGGGGGGCTGCGGCGCCATGCCCACGGGCCGCACCCGCGAGGCGGCGGAGCCGTCCATCGATCGCAATTCGACCGAGGCCGCGGTGCTGACGGGCTATCTCGACCTGTGCCTCCGGGTGGCGCGCGGCACGCCGGCCGAACAGGCCGAGATCCTGACTAACACCACCAACGACTACCGGGCGGCGCCGACGCCGAGCCGCGTGCTTCGTTATGCCATGGTGCTGTCGACGCCCGGGCACGCCGGCAACGATCCTGTCGTTGCCCAGCGACTTTTGCACGAAGTACTGGCCAACCCCGAGACTTTGCTGCCTGCGGAGCGCGCTCTCGCGTTCCTGCAGTTGCAGCAGGTCGAACGTACACAGGCCCTCGAGGCGGACGTGCGGCGGCTGCAAGCGAACGCCGAGCGCTCCACCAATGACCGCATTGCGCAGCTCACCCGGCGTCTGACTACCGAGAGCGACGAAAACGCCCGTCTCAGGAAGTTGCTCAGTGAAGCGCAGGCCAAGCTCGACGCGATCGCCACCATCGAGGGATCGTCGGGCAAACGCCCCAACCCACCGCAACCCGAGGGACGGAAACCGTAGAGGTTTCTGATGCACGCCGCCATGCAACTCGCCACTCCCCATACCACCAAGCGCAAGGCGCGCATCCTGGTCGTCGACGACGATCCGGGCCTGCTGCGCCTGCTGACCATCCGGTTGCGCGCCGAGAACTACGAAGTCGAAGCCGTCGAGAGCGCGGCCCTGGCGCTCGCGGCCACCAGCCGCTTCCGGCCCGAACTCGTGATCACCGACCTGCGCATGGACCAGATGGATGGCATCGGCCTGCTCAAGGAACTGCAGTCCCGCTATCCCGGGCTCAAGGTCATCATCCTGACCGCGCACGGCACCATCCCCGACGCCGTGCACGCCACGCAGCTCGGCGCCTTCGGCTTCCTCACCAAGCCGGTGGACAAGCAGGAGCTGCTGGACCAGGTGCAGAAGGCGCTGAAGATTTCCGGCTTCGTCGATTCGGACGAGGACTGGCGCGCCGAGATCATCACGCGTTCCTCGCTGGTCGAGGAGAAGCTCTCGCAGGCGCACATGGTGGCCGGCACCGATGCGCGCGTGCTGATCACCGGCGAGTCCGGCACCGGCAAGGAGCTGCTGGCCAAGGCCATCCACAACGCCAGCCCGCGCCGCGCCAAGCCGTTCGTCGCCATCAACTGCTCGGCCATGGCCGAGAACCTGCTCGAGTCGGAGCTGTTCGGCCACATCAAGGGCTCGTTCACCGGCGCGGTGCGCGACCACCAGGGCCTGTTCCAGGCTGCCGACGGCGGCACGCTGCTGCTCGACGAGATCGGCGACATGCCGATGCGCCTGCAGGTGAAGCTGCTGCGCGTCCTGCAGGAGAACAACATCCGGCCGATCGGCGCCACCGACGCGATTCCCGTGAACGTGCGCGTGATCTCCGCGACCCACCGGGACCTGCAGCAGTTGATGATGAGCGGCCAGTTCCGCGAGGACCTGTACTACCGGCTGAACGTCGTGCACATCGACATGCCGCCGCTCAATCGCCGGCGCGAGGACATCCCGCTGCTGGTGTCGCACTTCCTCGCGCAGATCAGCAACGAGAGCGGCGTGCGCAAGATCTACGCGCCGGAGGCGGTCGAGCTGCTCGCCACCGCCGACTGGCCGGGCAACATCCGCCAGCTCGCGAACGTGGTGCGGCAGAACGTCGCGCTGTCGCAGACGCCCATCATCCCGGTGGAACTGGTGCAGCAGTCGCTCGGTGGCACGCAGAGCAAGCTGCCCTCCTTCGACGAGGCGCGCGACGAGTTCACCCGCTCCTATCTATCGCAGATCCTGCAGATCACCGGCGGCAACGTCTCGCAGGCCGCCCGCCTGGCGAAGCGCAACCGCACGGATTTCTACAAGCTGCTGTCACGCCACCAGCTGACGCCCGAAGACTTCAAGGGCAGGTAGCCCGAGCCTCCATTCGCGCTCATGGACGCCGGCCGCTGGCCGGCGTTTTCCATTCAGCCCGCGGCACCCTGGAAATTCACGCGCATCCAGTTGGCGACCGTGTTCAACATCTTGCCGCGGTCGCCGGCGTGCGTGAAGGTGTGATCGGACTCGGGGAAGTATTCGACCGCGATGCGGCCGCGCGGCTCGAGCTCGCGGAACATGTCCCAGAACTGCCCGCCGTAGTTGTAGTACTCCTGCGATACGCCGCCGGTGTACACGTACAGCATGCGCGCGCCGCGATCGACCAGGGTCTGCAGCTCGCGCGCCACCACCTCGCGCGCGCCGAACGGGCGGCGCTGGTTGAGCTCGGCGACCACGTCATCGGCCGGCTCGCGCGCGAGCTTGCGCTTCAGCAGGTTCAGCCACACGCTGACGCGCAGCAGGCGCGGCAGGTAGTGCTTGAAGTAGTAGCCCGTGGTGCGGAAGCCGTGCCCGTCGAGCAGGATGCCGCCGACGATGCGCGCATCGTTGAGCGCCATGGCGTGGCCACGGTCGGCGCCCGAGCACAGCCCGAACGTCACGAACCTGTCGACCTGGAACCGCCGGCTCGCGAAATCCATGGCGTCGAGGATATCGGCCTGCGCCTGTTGTTCGTCGCCGCCCGCATCGGTGCCGGTCTCGCTGTCACCGCGGCCGCCGATGTCGAAGCGGAAACTGGCGATGCCCGCCTCGGCGAGCTTGCGCGCCAGCACCACCGAGATGCGGTGCGGCCCCACGCGATGCAGCAGCCCGGCATTCAGCATCAGCACCAGCGGTGCGCGCGCATCGGCGCGGGCCGGGTCCGGCAGCGTGGCTACGCCTGCGAGGTGCAGGTCGCGGCCGAAGCGGCAAACGACTTCTTTCATGGATTGGCTTCCAGCGCCTCGGCCACGGCGCGGATGATGGGCCCGGTCATGCGGGCGTCGTCGATGCCGCGGATACTGCGCCAGTCGACCGGATCCTCCACGTAGAGCGAGCGTGCCTGCGGCCAGCGGGCCCGTGCGGCATTCGCCAGGTCGGTGTAGTCGGCGCGCTCGGCGGAGGTCACCAGCGCGAACTCGTCGGCACGCACGCGCGCGATCAGCGCCGCGAGGTCGAGCGACTCGAGCACGCCGCGCAGGTCGCCGGGATAGCGCATGCCGAGCAGCTCGTCGCTGTCGTCCGGCCGCCCGCCGATCTTGCGCACGTGCATGGAGCGGAGATCCTCGAGATAACTCTTGCCACGCACCACCGGGTCCCACAGCACCAGGCGGCGCGGATGCGTCGCGCCCTGGCTGATCGCCAGCGCCGCCAGCAGCGCCCCGGCGCGCAGGCCACAGACCGCCAGGTCCTGCGTGGCGGCGATTTCGCAGATCTCGCGCGCCGCGAGGTTGATGTCCTCGACCCAGCAGTCCATCTGCTCGGCGCCGATCGAACCGGAGGAGTCCCCGGTGCCGCGGTAATCGAAGCGCAGCACGTGCAGGCCCGCATTGGCCAGGTGGTTCGCGAGCAGGCGCATCGAGTAGTGAGTGCGCATGTACTCGAGCCCGATGGGCGCGCACAGCAGCACCGCCGAGGCGCGCGCGGCCGTGGGATTGGGCGCGTGGTACACGCCGAACAGGGCCTGCCCCGGGGTGCCGAACGAGAACGGCGTCATGACGCCGCTCCCATTGGCAGCGCCGAGTCGTCCAGCCGGCGCGCGATCTGCTCCAGGGTCTCCGTCACCAGCAGCCGCGGGCTCAGCGCCCTGCCCGTCTCGCGCTCGATGCGCGCGATCATCTGCACCGACGACAGCGAATGACCGCCGAGGTCGAAGAAGTTGTCGTGGATCTCGATGTCCGCCACGCCCAGGATGTCGCGCCACGCCTTGGCCAGCGTCACCTGCATGGGCGTGGCCGGGGCGCCGGCGCCGCTGCGCACGCGCCGCAGCGCGCCGGGAACCATCTTGAGCAGCCGCTCGCGATCCACTTCGCGGCGCCGGGTCATCGGCAGTGCCTCGACCGGGTAGACGATCTCCGGGATCAGCGGCTCGGGGATGCGGCCGCGCAGGTGCTTGCGCAGCGCGATCATGCAGGGTTCCGCGCCGTCGCGCGGCACCACGCAGGCGATCGGCCGCATGTCGGCCGGCGCATCGGCCGGCAGCACCAGCGCCACCGAGCGCACCGCCGGGTGCCCGGCCAGCAGCTTCTCGACCTGCTCGAAGGCATTGGCGCGCTCGAGGTTCGCCGCGTTGAACGGATTCGGCAGCGCCTTGACGTTGACCTTGCCGTTGTCGGTGAGCGGCAGCTGTTCGAGCTGCACGAACCAGCCGGGGATCATGTACTCGGGCAGCGTGGCGCGCAGCGCCTCGCGGATCTCCGCGCCGTCGAGCCGGGAGCGGTCGCGGGTCGAGTAGTAAGCCGCGAGGTGCGCATCGCCCGGCGTCTTCTCGCGCACCGCCACCGCGCACTGCGCGATGTTGGCGACGCGCGCCAGCGCGAACTGCACTTCGCCGAGCTCGATGCGGTAGCCGCGCACCTTGACCTGGAAGTCGTTGCGGCCGACGTATTCGATGCGGCCATCGGCGCGCAGGCGCACCAGGTCGCCGGTGCGGTACATGGTGCCGCGGCGGGTGAACGGGTTCGGCACGAAGCGTTCGCGCGTCAGGTCCTCGCGTCCCAGGTAGCCGTGCGTGACGCCGGAGCCGCCCAGCCACAATTCGCCGACGCTGCCGCGCGGCACCCAGGCATTCGCGGCGTCGAGCACGTAGGCCTGCGTGTTGCCGATCGGCTTGCCGATGGTCACCGAGTCCGAGGTCACCCGGTCGAGCGTCGACCACACGGTCGTCTCGGTGGGGCCGTACATGTTCCACAGCGAGCCGACGCGTGGCAGCAGTTCGTTCACCAGGTCGCGCGGCAGCGCTTCACCGCCGCACAGCGCCTTGAGGCGCGCATCGCCCTGCCAGCCCGCGAACATGAGCAGTCGCCAGGTGGCCGGCGTCGCCTGCAGGAAGTTGATGCGCTGCTCGCGCAGCGTGCGCACCAGCGCCGCACCGTCCATGGCCACGGCACGATCGAGCACGATGGTGGTCGCGCCGACGACCAGCGGCAGCCACAGCTCGAGCTCGGCGATGTCGAAGGACAGCGTGGTGACGGCCAGCAGCCGGTCGTCGGGAGCGATGCCCGGCGCCTGGCGCATCGTCGTCAGGAAGTTGTTGAGCGCGCGCTGCGGCACCTGCACGCCCTTGGGCTTGCCGGTCGAGCCCGAGGTGTAGATGACGTAGGCGAGATCCTCGGGATTTCGGCCCACGGGCGGCAACGCCGTGGACGGGGTGATCGTCGCGACGTCGAGGCACTGCAGTCCTTCGCGCGCCACCGCGTCGATCGAATGCACGTCGGTGAGCAGCAGTCGCATGCCCGAGTGCTCGATCATGTAGTCGAGCCGGTCGGGTGGATAGGCCGGGTCGAGCGGCACGAACGCGCCGCCGGCGCGCCACACGCCGAGCAGCACCGCGACCATGTCGGCGGAACGCTCGAGCATCACGCCGACCAGCGGCTTCGGCCCCGCGTTGGCGCGCGCGATGGCCGCGGCCACGTGCGAGGAGCGCTCCCACAGCTGCCGGTAGGTGAGCCGGGTGGCGTTGTGCTCGACCGCGATGCGCTCGGGCGTGGCGGCCACCACGCGCTCGATCAGCTGGTCGACGCACAGCCCGCTCTCGAATTCCATCGCGGTCGAATTCAGCGCCGCATCCATCGCCTCGACCTGCGCCTGCGGCACGAGCCTGAGCCGCATCACGCGCTCGTCCGGCGCGTCGCCGATGGAGCGCATCAGTTCCTGGAACTGCTCGAGCCGGCGGTGCATCTCCTCGCGCTCGAACAGCACGCTGCTGTAGGCCCACTCGAGCACCAGGTCGTCGTGCTCGATGACCGCGTTCAGCGAGATCTCGAAGGTCTCGGAATTGCGGTGGTTGAAGAAGTGGCGCGCCTCGAGGCCTTCGAACTTGAGCGACTCGGCGGACAGGCCCGGGTCGAAGTTGAACATCACCGAGATGAACGGCACGCGCGCCGCGTCCACCTCGACGTCGAGCGTCTGGATGAGCTCGGGCATCGAGATCCACTGGTGCTCGTAGGCCGCCAGGAAGCGGTCCAGCATGCGCTGGGTCAGGGTCGCGAAGGTGTCGTCGTCCTGGATCACGCAGCGGATCGGCATCAGGCGCGCATCGTGCCCGAGCAATCCGCTCTTGCCGGTGGTGATCTGGCCCGCGGCGGGCACGCCGATGACGAAGTCGCGCTGCCCGGAGATGCGCCCGATGTACAGCGCGAAGGCGCTCAGCACGGTGATGAACTGGCTGGCGCCGCGCCGGGCGCCGACCGCGCGCAGCTTGTCGTAGATCGCGCGCTCGACCACGAAGTCCTCGCGCAGCGAATCGAAGGTGCGGATGCGCGGGCGCGGCTTGTCGCAGGGCAGCTCGAGCACCGGCACCTGGTCGGCGAAGGTCTCGCTCCAGAAGGCGCGCACCTTCTCCGCGCTCTCCTGTTCGCGCGCCAGCGCGGTGCGCAGGTACTGCGTGTACGAGGCGGCCGGCGGCATCGCGCTGGTGGTGCGGCCACGCACCAGCTCGGAATAGAACTTCGGCAGGTCCTCGAGGATGATCTTCAGCGACCAGCCGTCCACCACCACGTGGTGGCAGTTGAACACCAGCACCCAGTCGAAGCCGCCGCGGCGGATCAGCTGCGCGCGAAACAGCGGCCCTTCGACCAGGTCGAACACGTGGTCGAGCTCGGCGCGGATCAGGCGCGCGTACTCGGCCTCGCGCTCCGCGCTCGCGAGGGAGGTGAGATCGACCAGCGGCAGCTCCAGCGGGATGCGCTCGCGCACGCGGAACTCGCTGCCGTCGGCCGAGAAGCGGCCGCGCAGCGCTTCGTGGCGCGCCACCAGGTTCAGCAGCGAGGAATACAGCGCATCGAGATCCGGCGTGCCGGTCAGGTGGATCGAGATCGAATGGTTGTAGCCGCGCGAGGCCGCCGCTTCCATGCGCGAGGCGCTGAAGATCTCCTTCTGCGCCGCGGTCGACGGCACGGCGATTTCCGCACCGAACAGGATCGATGCATCGGCATCCTCGTGGATGAGGTGTGCGGGTATCGCCATCGCCTGCCTCAGGGACCGAGCTTCTTGTAGCGACGCGTACCGTCTTCGAACCGGTACCACTCGGCGCCCGCATCGGGCGCGGCGCGGAAGGCGCCCGGCGCCGGCGGATCGGCACGGCGGGCGCGGATCAGGCGCGCGCCGGGACCGGCCTCCTGCGGCCGCGTCGGTTCCGCGGATGCCGGCGGCGAGCCCGGCCCGCGCAACCCCTCGAGGTAGCTCAGCTGCTGGGCGACCAGGTCGCGGATCAGGCTGAGCTGCTGATGGAGTGCGCCCGCGTTGTCGGCGCCCAGCGCCGGCAGCTGCAGGGCCGGCAACGGGATGGACGGTAGTTGGGCGGCCGCGTGGCGCGGCGCGAGCGCGGTCACGTTGCTGGCGGCCGGGGTCGGCACCGCGCTCAAGGCCGGCTTGCCCGCGGCGCGCGCCGGCGCGACCACGAGGTGCTCGAGACGCTCGGGCCTGGCCTGCGCCAGCACGTGCGCCGCGAGCTTCGGCAGCGTGTTGATGTTGTTCATCAGCTCGCGCAGCGAGACCGAGACGCCGTACACCTTGCCGATCTCGACGCCGATCTGCATCAGCACCAGCGAATCGAGGCCGGCCTCCACGAAGGTGACGTTGCCGGCGCCCAGCTGCATGCCGGAATGCTCGCCGATGAGGCGCGCGAGCTCCGCCGCCAGCAGCTGGCCACGATCGGCCGGCGCGGCCGGCGCGTCGTTCGCGGCTTCGACCTCGGCGACCGCGACGGGCTCGACCGGCTCGGGCGCGCGCGCCGCATGCGCCGCGCGCACGCGGCCTTCGGAGAAACGGAAATTGCGGTGCTCGAACGGATAGCGGCTGACCAGCGGGACCTTGCGGCCCTTGCGCCAGATGGCCTCCCACGGGAGCTCCACGCCGGCGCACCACAGGCGCGCCAGCGCGCTGCCGAGTCCGCCGATCTCCGCCGCCGGGTCGGGTGTCTCGGCCAGCGTCGCGATGGACACGCAGCTGCCGGGCTTGTCCTTGGGGAAGTGCTGCACGGCGAGGGTGGCCAGCGTGGTGCGCGGACCGACTTCCACCAGCACGTTGGAGCCGAGCTCGATGGCCTTGAAGAGCGCCGGGCTGAACCGGACGGTGGCGCGCAGGTGATTGGCCCAGTAGTAAGGATCGGTGGCGTCCGAATCGCGCATCGGCGCGCCGGTCACCGTCGACACGATCGGTATCCGCGGCGGGGCGAGCGACACGCTCCTGACTACTTCCAGGAACGGCTCGACCACCGGCGACATCATCGCCGAGTGGAAGGCATGCGAGGTGTGCAACGGGCGGCAGGCGAGGCCCGCGGCCTCGAGCTGCGCCTGCGCGGCGGCGATCTGCTCGTCGCTGCCGGACAGCACGCTGTGGATCGGGCTGTTGATCGAGGCGAACTCGATCGACTCGCCGACCACGCGCGTCACCGCCTCGGTCGCGCCGCGTACCGACAGCATGCGGCCGCGCGGCAGGTCGGCCATGAGCCGGCCGCGGGCCGCGATCAGCTTGATGCCATCCTCGAGCGAGAACACGCCGGCCAGGTGCGCGGCCGCGAACTCGCCGATGCTGTGCCCCACCATGCGCTCGGGGCGGAGGCCCCAGTCGAGCAGCATGCGGCCCAGCGACACTTCGATGGCGAAGATGGCGGGCTGCGTGTAGCGCGTGTTCTCGAGCGTCTCCTGGTTGGCGGTGTCGAAGATGAAAGACTTGAAGTCGAGCTTCAGCTCAGCGCTGAGCAGCTCGCAGCAGCGCTCGAAGGTCGCGCGGAATTCCGGGAAGGCGTCGTACAGGCTCTTGCCCATGCCGACGTACTGGGCGCCCTGCCCCGGGAACATGAAGGCGACGCTGGGCGCGTCGAGCGCCGGATGGCTGGCTTCGACCACCAGGTCGTCGATCGGAAGATTGCTGAGGCGCACGCGCGCGCCCCGGTGCCTGAACGCGGCGCGCCCGGACTGCAGCGTGTGCGCGATGTCGCGTGGCCAGAACGTCTCGTTGCTGAGCGCGTCGAGCTGGCGCCTGCAGTGCGCCGCGACGCGCGCCGAGACGGGCCAGATCTCGAAGGGGCGCTCCTGCGCGGCCACCGGCGGCGCCGGCGGCGCTTCCTCGACGATGAGGTGCGAGTTGGTGCCACCGATGCCGAAGGAGCTGATGCCGGCGCGGCGGCGCGATTCCGCGGCCGGCCAGTCCATCTTTTCGCCGACCACGAAGAACGGTGAATCGTCGATGTTGAGCCCCGGGTTCGGCGCGCGGAAATGCACGGTCGCCGGGATCACGCCGTGGCGCAGCGCCAGCGCGGTCTTGATGAGGCTGGCGACACCCGCGGCCGCGGTGGTGTGGCCGATGTTGCTCTTGACCGAACCGATGCCGCAGTAGCGCAGGCGCGCGGGATCCTGCCGGCCGGCGAAGGCCTGGCGCAGCGCTTCCATCTCGATGGGATCGCCCACCGGAGTGGCCGTGCCATGCGCTTCGACGAATTGCAGCGTGCCGGCGTCCACGTCGGCATCGGCCAGCGCCGCGCGGATGCACGCCGCCTGGCCCGCGATGCTCGGCGCCGAGAACGACACCTTGTCGCCGCCGTCGCTGTTGATCGCGCCGCCCTTGATGACCGCGAATATCGTGTTGCCGTCGCGCACCGCGTCTTCGACGCGCTTGAGCACCACCATGCCCGCGCCGTCGGTGAAGTTGGTGCCCTGCGCGTCCTTGTCGAACGGCCGGCAATGACCGTCCGAGCTGAACACGCCGCCTTCCTGGTAGTAGTAGCCCTCGGGCGTCGGGAAGTGCACCGAGGCGCCGCCGGCCAGCGCGCGGTCGCACTCGTGCAGGCGCAGGCTCTTGCAGGCCATGATCACGGCGACCAGCGAGGTCGAGCACGCCGTGTGCACGCTGACCGCGGGGCCCTTGAGGTTGAGCTTGTGCGCGATGCGCATCGCGACGTAGTCCTTCTCGTTTCCCGTCATCACCGGGAAACGGCCGGCGCGCGCTTCCGCTTCGGGGAACGGCACGATCTCGGCACGGTAGTAGGAGTTGTCCTCGACGCCGGCGAACACCGCGGTGAGGTCGTTGGCGCCGCCGGGCGTTTCACCGGCGTGTTCGAGCGCGTGCCAGGACACTTCGAGCAGCACGCGCTGCTGCGGATCGGTGAGCTTCGCCTCCATGGGATTCACGGCGAAGAACTCGGCGTCGAAGCCGTACGGATCGTCGATGAGTCCGCAGGCGCGCACGTAGCGCGGATCGTCGCGCAGGGTCGCAGGCACCTCGGGGCTCAGCTCCGCGTCGTCGATCTGCCGGATCGTGTCACGGCCATCGAGCAGGTTGGCCCAGAATTCCTCGATGTTGCGTGCGCCCGGAAAGCGGCACGCCATGCCGACGATGGCGATGTCGTGGTCGGTGCGCAGGTCGGACTTCTCCACGGCCTGCTTCTTGCGGCCGGTGCGTCCCGCGGCCGGCCTCGCGGGCGCGGCGCCTTCGACCAGGAAACGCAGGAACATGCGCAGCGTGGGGTACTCGAACACCCGGATCACGGGCACCTTGAACCCGAGCCCGGCCTCGAGGCGCGCAACGAACTGGTTGGCCGCCAACGAGTTGCCGCCGAGATCCGCGAAGCCCCGGTCGAGATCGACCTGTTCGAGCTTCAACGTGTCCCGCCACAATTCGATGACGAAGTTGCGTTGCTCTTGCGAAATCATTGGCTTACACAGTCCCCGCCCCCGGACGCGATCGGCGGAATCCTACAGGCTGGCGCACTCCCTTAAGTCGAAGCGCGAGTTCGCATGCCGAAAAACGTGAACTGCCGCCCACTCGTTCCGGCGTCATGACGCGGCCTCGGCGGCCTGGGCCGTCAGCTGCACCGCATCGATGCGGTGCTTGCTGATCAGGTCGTACAGGGTCGGGCGGGTGACGCCTAACAGCTCCGAGGCCCGCGACAGGTTGCCGTGCGCCAGCGCGATCGCCTGGCGTATGGCCTGCACCTCGGCGCGCTGGCGCGCGACGCGCAGGTTGAGGTGCTCGGGCTCTTCGCCGGGATCCGGCAGCCCCAGGTCGCGCGCCGTGACCACGCGCGCGTCCGACATGATGACCGCGCCCTTCAGGCGGTTCTCGAGCTCGCGCACGTTGCCGGGCCAGCGGTGCGCATGCAGCGCGCGCGCGCCGTCGGGCGACAGTTGTTTGCTGGCGTAGCCGAAGCGCTCGCAGTACTGCTGCAGCAGGTGCTGGGCCAGCATCAGGCAGTCGCCCTGCCGGTCGCGCAGCGGCGGCACGCGGATCACCACCTCGCTGATGCGGTAGTACAGGTCCTCGCGGAAGGTGCCGGCGGCGATCAGCGCCTGCAGGTCGCGGTTGGTGGCGCACACGAAGCGCAGGTCGAGCGGGATGGGGGTGCGGCCGCCGACGCGCTCGACCGAGCGCTCCTGCAGCACGCGCAGTAGTTTGGCCTGCAGCGAGGCCGGCATCTCGCCGATCTCGTCGAGGAACGCGGTGCCGCCGTCCACCAGCTCGAGCTTGCCCTGGGTGCGGCGCGTGGCGCCGGTGAACGCGCCCTTCTCGTAGCCGAACAGCTCGCTTTCCAGCAGCGCCTCGGGAATGGCCGCGCAGTTGATGGCCACGAACGGCTTGTGTCCCTTGCCCGACAGCCGGTGCAGCGCGCGCGCGATGAGCTCCTTGCCGGTGCCGCTCTCGCCGAGGATCAGCGCGGTGGCGCCGGTGGGCGCGACCTTCTCGATGGTGCGCGACAGCGTGCGCATCGCGTCGCTGCTGCCGATGATCCCTTCGCTGGCCATCGACACGGCCTGCTCGCGCAGCCGGCCGTTCTCGGCCTCGAGCTCGCGGATGCGGAACGCGCGGCGCACGACGATCGACAGCACCGCCGCGTTGATGGGCTTGTGGTAGAAGTCGCTCGCGCCCATGCCGACCGCGTCCACGGCCAGGCGGCGCGCCTCCGGCTCGGTCATCGCGATGATCTTGATGGCCGGCCCGACGCGCAGGATTTCCTGCAGCAGGTCGAGCGGCGGCGTGTCGGGATGCCCGCCGTCCAGGTCGAGCAGCACCACGTCCGGCTCGAGGCGGCGCAACGCCGCCAGCGACTGCAGCGACACGGGCGCGCAGTGCACGTCGAGATCCTCGAAGATCTTCGACAGCGCGCCGCGCAGGTGACCGTCGTCGACCAGGATGAGCAGTTTGCGACGTTCCATGTTCAGCGCGCACCTTTGCCGAACAGCACCACTTCGACGGTCTGCAGCAGGATCGACACGTCGAACATGAAGCTGTTGTTCTTGATGTAGTACAGGTCGTATTGCAGTTTTTCCTGCGCGTCCTCGTCGGTGGCGCCGTAGCCGTAGCAGATCTGCGCCCAGCCGGTGATCCCGGGCTTCACGCAGTGGCGCTGCGCGTAGTACGGGATGCTCTCCTCGAGCGACACCACGAACTCCGGCTGCTCGGGACGCGGGCCCACGCAGCTCATCTGGCCGCGCAGCACGTTGACCACCTGCGGCAGCTCGTCGATGCGCAGCTTGCGGATCAGCGCGCCGACCCGCGTGATGCGCGGATCGCCGGGTTGCGCCCATCGCGGGCGCCGCTCCTCGCAGGCGTCGACACGCATGCTGCGGAACTTGATGAGCTTGAACGGCTTGCCGCGCTTGCCGACCCGGGTCGAGAGGTAGAACACCGGCGCGCGCGGGCCGTCTTCCAGCTTGATGGCGATGGCGGTCAGCAGCATCACCGGCAGCGCGCACACCAGGATGACGAGGCTCGCGCAGATGTCGAACAGCCGCGTCACCGCGAGGCGGAAGCGATTGCGCCGGAAGCCGTTCGCGAAAATCATCCAGCTCGGATTCAACACGTCGACGCGCACGCGCCCGGTCTCGCGCTCGAGGAAGGTCACGAGCTCGGTGACCTCGCGGCCGTCGAGCCGGCACTCGAGCATCTCGTCGAGCGGAAACGCGCGCCGCCGGTCGTCCATGGCGATCACGATCTCGTCGATCTTCAGCTGGCGGCAGGTCTGCGCGAGGCGCGCATGCGGGGCGATGATGCGGCTGTTGTCGACCACGCACAGCTGGTCCTCGGGCCGCACGAAACCGACGATCTCGAAGCCGGCGCGGTCGGTGCGGCGGCGCAGGTGCGACAGCGACTCGGCCATGATGCCGGCCCCGTACACCAGCACGCGCCGCTTGAAGAGCGCGCTCTCGGCGACGCGCCGGTAGACGGTGCGGCTGATGCCGAGGCCCGCGAAGGCGAACAGCGCCGCGGCGGCCAGCTCCATGAAATCCAGTTCCTGGTGCGGCATCAGCCAGAATAGCCCCGCCACCGCGAACGTGCCGAGGCCGACCGCGGTGACGATGCGCACCAGGATGCCGCCGAAGCGCGCACGCTGGCGCGCGATGAACATGCCGAGCGCGAACAGGCTGAGCAGCATGACCGCGGTGAAGTACACCGCCCTCGACCAGGGGTCCTCGCCGGCGACCAGGTGCGCCGCCGCCAGCCAGGCGGCGAGCAGCAGGGCGGTCTCGATGAGGCCGAGGAATGCGAGAGGAATGGAGAGCTGCATGCGTTGTTAGTTGTCGGTTCGCTGCGGCCGGCGTCGAAGAATTTTACAGCCCGACTGTAATGAACTGCCGACTGGTGAACGTGAACCGGGTCACAGACCCGACGCGAAGCGGCGCCTGGAACGGTTCTCGCGCGGCGCGGACCCCGGCGCCAGGCAAAGGCCGCCATCACGCCCAAGTCCCTGATTTTCATCCGCTGGCCCGCCGGCCCCGGGAGCGCCGGCGCATGGACCGCGTTACGTCATGCACACCCGGAACCGCGCCTGCGGGCGAGGTGCGAAGCAGGTCACAGTGTCGGATCCCGGCCCCCCAACCTTGCCCGTAGGGTTTCGGGATGTCGGCTATCTTTCCACCCCTCTGGCCGCCCCCCAACGTCAGGAGACGTGATGTCGATGAAGAACATTGCCAGCGGACTACTGGCAGTCGCCGCGCTATGGGCCATGTCCATGGCCGCGAACGCCCAGGAGCCGGCGCCGGCGCAGTCGAAGACCGATGCCAACTACCTGATCGGTCCCGGCGACCAGCTGCAGATCTTCGTGTGGCGCAACCCGGAGCTCACCGTGAGCGTGCCGGTGAAGCCGGACGGCCGCATCACCACCCCGCTGGTCGAGAACATCATCGCCAACGGCAAGAGCACCGACCAGCTGGCGCGCGACATCGAGGGCGTGCTCTCGCAGTACATCCGTTCGCCGCAGGTCAACGTGATCGTGCTGGTGCCGCACAACGTGCAGAACGAGATCAAGGTCGTCGGCCAGCTCAAGAATCCGCAGGGCGTCGCGTTTCGCGCCGGCCTGACCGCGCTCGACGTGGTGCTCGCCGCCGGCGGGCTCACCGAGTTCGCCGCCGGCAACCGCTCCAAGATCGTGCGCACCGTCGACGGCAAGCGCAGCGAGATCAAGGTGCGCCTCGATGACATCGTGTCGAAGGGCGACATGCGGACCAACACCGTGCTGATGCCGGGCGACGTGCTGATCGTCCCCGAATCGCGTTTCTGAGGAAGCCAACTTGTCATCCGGAATCGACTCACAACTGCAGTTCGTCAAGGACGAGATCCGTGGCGCATGGCGCTTTCGCCGCACCGCGGTGATCGTCGCGTGGGCGGTCGCGGTCCCCCTCTGGCTGCTGATCTGCGTACTGCCCGACGTGTTCCAGGCGCGCGCGCGCATCTACGTCGAGACTTCGACCGAGCTGCGGCCGCTGCTGCAGGGCCTGGCCATCGACTCGGACGTGCAATCGCAGCTCGACCTGGTGCGCCAGGCGCTGCTGAGCCGCCCGACCCTGCAGAAGATCGCCAACGAGGCCAAGCTGCATAAGAAGAATGAGAGCCCGCTCGACAGCGAGGAGCTCATCGAGAAGCTCGGCAAGAAAATCGACCTGTCGGTCGAAGCCACCCGCGGCACCGGCAACTACCTCTATACGATCGCCTACGACGACCACGACCGCGAACGCAGCGTGGCCATCGTCAAGATGCTGCTCGACACCTTCGTCGAGGAAGTCATCGGCAAGAAGCGCGCCGGCCAGGAAACCGCGCAGGCCTTCCTGCAGGAGCAGATCCGCGACTACGAACGCCGCCTGTCCGAGGCGGAGAACCGGCTGGCGGACTTCAAGCGCCGCAACATGGGCCTGGTGCCCGGCGAGAGCGGCGATTACTTCTCGCGCCTGCAGACCGCGACCGATGCCCTCGAGAAGGATCGCGCCGCGTTGCGCGTCGCCGAGATGCGCCGCTCGGAGCTCCTGACCCAGCTGCGCGGCGAGACGCCGTACGCGCCGGTGACCGATTCACCGGTGAGCGGCAGCGCCTCGCGCGGCGGTGCGCTCGCGGGCTCCGACACCGCCTCGCGCCTGCAGGAAGCGGAAGCCAAGTTGCAGGACCTGCTGCTGCGCTTCACCGACAAGCACCCGGAAGTCATCGCGATGCGCGAGACCATCGAGGAGCTCAAGCAGCGCCAGGTCAAGGAACTCGAAGCCTTGAAGTCCGGCAACCTCGCGGACGCCGGTGGCCAGAAGGCCTTCCTGAATCCGGTCTACCAGCGCATCCAGGTCTCGCTCAACGACCTCGAAGTCGAGATCGCCGCGCTGCGCGGCCAGATCTCCGACCACGAACGCCGCAGCGCCGAGTTGCGCAAGCTGGCCGACACCGCCCCGGCGGTCGAAGCGGAATTCGCGCGACTCAATCGTGACTACGGCGTGACGCGCGCGCAGTACCAGTCGATGGTCGAGCGCCTCGAGCGTGCCCGCCTTTCCGACAAAGCCGACGAGACCGGCGCCGTGAAATTCACGGTCATCGACCCGCCGGTCGCGAAGATCGAGCCCGTCGCGCCCAAGCGCAGCCTGCTGATCATCGGCGCGCTGGTCCTGGCGCTGGCCGCGGGCGCCGGCACCGCCTACGTGCTGCACCTCATGCGCCCGGTGTTCCAGACCGCGCGCTCGCTGGCCGAATTCACCGGCCTGCGCGTGCTCGGCGCCATCAGCATCGCGCGCCCGGACAGCTGGCGCGCGCTGCAGACGGTCGCGGTACGGCGCTTCGCCGTCGCGGTGTCGCTGCTGCCGGTGGCCTGCCTGTTCGTATTGCTGACCGACAACTACGTGGTCGCCATGTTGCGCAGATTGAAGTCCGGAGCCTAACCCATGAGTCTCATCGAACAGGCGATCGCCAAGGTCCAGGCCCACAAGGCCCGGGAAAGCGCCTCGGCGCCGGCCAAGATCGCGGCACCCGAGCGGGCCGCCGAACCGGTGGTCCTGCCGCGCGCCCGCGCCAGCATCCAACTGCCGTTCCACGAGCTGCGCACGCGTGGACTGCTGCCGCCCGAGCACATGGAGCGCTCGCTGGCGGAGCAATACCGCGCCATCAAGCGCCCGCTGATCGCCTCCGCCGCCGAGCGCGGCAACGAGCGCGGCGCGCTGGCGCGCTCGATCGTCGTGGCGAGCAGCACGTCCGGTGAAGGCAAGACCTTCACCAGCCTCAATCTCGCCATGAACCTCGCGCTGGAGCGCGACCTGACCTGCGTGCTGTTCGACGGCGACGTCGCCAAGCAGGAACTGTCCGAGGCGCTCGGCGCGCACAACCAGCCCGGCCTGCTCGACCTGCTGCAGGATCCCTCGCTCAACATCGAGTCGACCATGCTGGCGGTCGAGCGCCCGCGCATGATGTTCGTGCCGGCCGGCAAGGCACGCGGCGGTGCGCCGGAACTGCTGGCCAGCGCCCGCATGCGCACCCTGGTCACCGATTTCCTCACGCGCTATCCGTCGTGCGTCGCGGTGTTCGATTCCCCGCCGCTGCTGCTGACCAGCGAGGCGCGCGCGCTGATGCAGGTCGCGGGACAGGCGGTGCTGGTGGTGCACGCCGGCACCACGCAGCGCTCCGACGTCATGGACGCCATCACCGAGATCGGCGGCGGCCCGTCGGTGTCGCTGCTGCTCAACCAGACGCCGTATCGTCCCGAGACGCGCTACGGGTATTCGCCCGACAGCAGCGCGCCCGTCACCGAGCCCGCGCCATGAGACGCGCGGCCACCTGCCTGCTGCTGGCCGTCGCGAGCGCGCAGGCCTGGGCGCAGACCGCTCCCAATCGCCGGCCGTCGATGGTCGAGACGGTGTTCCCGGACCGCAAGGGCACCAGCGCCAACGGCGAGAGCGCGTTCGCGCTCGGCGCCAGCGTCGAGCAGACCGACAACACCAACCGCACCGACGTCGATCCGCAGTCGGACACGGTCCTCGGCGCCATCGCCGGCTTCCGCTACGTGCGCCCGGCCGACAGCCGCTTCAGCGCCGACATCGACGGCACCGCGACTTACTACCGTTACACCGAGGACAGCTATCCCGACGAATTGCTGGCGAACATGCACGGCAAGATCGGTTACGAGTTCATGCCCGAGCACCTGACCTGGGTCGCCGAGGACGTGTTCTCGCCGCTGCGCGTCGACGAACTCGCCGCCGACTCACCCAACAACCGCCAGAACTTCAACCTGGCGATGACCGGCTTCAACTACCAGAACCTGTTCGGCGATCGCACGGCGGCGCTGGTGGCCGTGCACTACGAACGTGCCGACTACGAAGTCTCCAACGCCGACAGCCAGGCGGTGGTGCTGCGCGCCTCGCTCGGCCGCCTCATCAGCGACCACCAGTCGCTGCGCCTCGGCGTCGCCGGCCGCCAGATCCGCTACGCCTCGGAATCGGATTTCCCCGACTACGACGGCCAGGACTACTCGCTGACCTGGATCGTGAGCGGCGCGTACACCGATTTGAGCATCGAGGGCGGCTATTCGAACGTCGAATTCCCCAACAGCGACGAGGATGAGCCGCTGCTGCGCGTCAACCTGCAGCGCCAGATGTCGAGCCGTACGTTCCTGACGCTGACCGCGAGCCACGAACTCACCGGTTCGTCGGACGCCATCCACTTCGATGCGACCTACGGCGGCCATGGTCCGCGTACCTCGGAAGTCGCGGTCAACCCGGATCCGTTCGTGCTCGAGTACCTCGGATTCAACCTCGAGTACACCGGCAACCGCCTGTACGCCACCCTGAACGCCTCGACCGGCACCGACCGCTACATCGTCAGCACCACCGACGATCGCGACCACGTGTACGCCGCGCTGCAGCTGCTGTGGCAGTTCTCGCCCAACTGGTCGGCGGGCTTCGACTACTCGTACGAAGACGAAGACTTCGTGCAGCGCGTCGACTCACGCAGCACCTTCCGCGACGCCACGGCCTACGCGGCGGTATTCCTCGGCGCGCGCACCCAGGTGCAGCTGAGCTTCGGCCGCAGCGAGCGCGACACCACCTTCGAGGGCGGCGGCTACGTCGAGAATGTCGGGCGCGTGCTGCTCATGTACATGCCGGGCAGCCGTCCGGCGCGCGGCTCGTTCGAGTTCCCCCGCTCCCGGCGCTAGCCGCGCCGGGAAATTGAACTATTTACCAATAGCCGGGCCACCCTTTTCGCTAAGGCCTTAATCCTCTTCGGAAATCGTCGGCCCGCACCGACGTCCGCGTAAGCCGACACGTTTACGTACATAAGGCGTGGATGGGAGACTGCTCAGCCTCATGGCATCCACCACCACCACCCGACTGTTACCCGTCGCCACGCTGCTGCTCGCCACCAGCGGAGTCGCCAGCGCCACCACGATCTACGCCGACAAGTCGCTCGGCGCCGATTGCGCGACGGCCTATCAACCCAGCACGCGCGCCTGCTCGGGCGGCACGGCCGCGGCCTATCGCACCCTGGCGAGCGCGCTGAACGCCGCGCAGCCCGGCGACATCGTCGACGTGCGCGCCGGCAGCTACTCCGAGCGGCTGGTGCCGCCGCGCTCCGGCACGTCGTCGGCGCCGATCACGGTGCGTGCGCACAGCGGCGAGACCGTGACGCTCACCGGCGCCTCCGATCCGCAGATCTTCCTGTCGGGCCGTTCGTACCTGGTGATCGAGGGGCTGACGGTCGACAACGCGCTCGGCTGGGCACGGCTCGAGCAATCGCACTTCAACCGCTTCACCGGCAACCACTTCAAGCGCGCCACGGCCGATGGCACCACCGGCGGGTTCAAGCTCGTGCAGAGCAACGACAACCGCCTGATGAACAACACCTTCGAGGACGGCAACGACGATCTCGTCATCCAGCAGTCCGACCGCAACGTGATCGAAGGCAACAACTTCGTCGCCGGCCGCCACAGCATCTTCAGCCTGCGCTGCGGCAACTACAACGTGATCCGCGGCAACTACTTCTACAACGAGACGCAGAAGATAGGCGAGATCTACGACTGCGAGGGCACCAGCGACGCGCCGGTGCTGCTCGATGCGACCAAGCACAACCTGGTCGAGGGCAACCGCTTCGCGTACACGCTCGCCTCGGGACAGGACTACCGCTACAACGGCATCCAGTACTCCGGCCAGTACGGCATCGTGCGGCGCAACGACTTCTACGACAACCAGGGCGGCGCGCTGAACTTCCAGGTGTATTCGGACGAGGCGCTCTACAACTACGGGCACCGCGTCTACAACAACACCTTCGTGTCCAACAAGTGCGAGGCGATCGCCGCCTCCGGCTCCTCGACCTCGGCGCGCTACACCAACAACCGCGTCGTCAACAACCTGCTCTACAAGAACGTCGGCTGCTCGGGCGAGAACACGCAGACCGGCATCGGCAACACCAGCGCGGTCGTGCTGCAGGACAACGCGATCCTCACCAGCGCGCCGCCATTCGTCGACGAGGCCGCGCGCAACCTCGCGCTGGCCGCGGGCAGTGCGCTCATCGACAAGGGCGTGTTCGTCACCAAGGCCTCGGGCGCCGGCAGCGGCAAGGTCCTCAAGGTGACGGATGCGCTGTGGTTCTACGACGGTTTCGGCATCGCCGGCGAAGTCGGTGACACGATCCAGCTCCAGGGCCAGACCGAACGGTTTCGCATAGTGTCGGCCAACTACTCGACGAACGAACTGACGCTGGATCGTTCGGCGACCTGGACGGACGGATTGGGTGTGCACCTCGCGTACGCGGGCAGCGCACCCGAGGCCGGGGCGCACGAGTACGGCGAGTCCACGGTGCGGCCCAGCCCGCCGACCAACGTCCAGATCACGACGCCCTGAGCCGGCGTCACCTGCAGATTCACCAGGAGTTCCGAATGAAAGTATTGCGTTCATCTTGCGCCGCATGGCCGCGCCACGCCGCCTGGGCGGCACTCGCCAGCCTGGGCTGCGCGGGCAGCGTCTTCGCCTGGGAAGCCCCGCTGGGCATCCCCGTCCCCGGCTTCGGCATCACCCAGACGGCCCCGGCCACGCCGGCGAGCTGGACTGCCGAGACCACCGGCTTCTATTACGTCGACTCGAAGAGCGGCTGCAGCGACTCGCGCTCGATGGGCACGCCGAGCGCGCCGCGCTGCTCGATCCCGTCCAACCTGCCCGCGGGCGCCGTGGTCGAAGTGCACGGCACGCTCGGCGGCAACGATTTCTCCTGGACCGGCACCGCGGACAAGCCGATCTTCATCCGCGGCCAGAACGCCTCGAACCGGCCCACGATCACCGGCACCTGGAGCACCTCCTCGGCCTCCTACGTGATCCTCGAGAACCTGAAGTTCGCGCCGAGCGGCTCCTCGCCGCCCGCGCTGTTCCTGTCGGAGGGCACGCACCACGTCGCGGTGCGCGACTCGGAATGGAGCGGCACCACGTCGAATGCCGGCGGCGGCATCGGCATCGGCCAATGGAGCTACTCGGGCTCGGCCACGGCCAACAACATCGTGCTCAAGGGCGTCAACATCCACGACCTCGGCGACATCAACGCCGGCGGCGATCGCGACGCGCATTGCATCACGGTCAACGGCAGCGTCAACAACCTGTGGGTGGTCGACAGCACCACCAGCCGGTGCGAAGGCGACGCCATCCAGATCGAAGGCCAGCACGATCGCGGCATCTCCAAGATCCACCACATCTACTACGCGCGCAACGTGGCCTCGAACCACAAGCAGAGCGGCGGCTGGATCAAGCACGCCACCGACGTGGTGTTCTCGCAGAACGAGGTGTACGGCATCGCGCGCAGCTCCTCGTCCGAGGGCCAGTGCATGGGCGCGCAGTACGAGCCGCAGAACGTCTGGTTCATCTTCAACAAGCTGCACGACTGCGCCATGGGCATTTTCATCGGCAGCGACGACGGCAGCGGCGACGGCCAGGACGCCTACATCATCGGCAACCTGATCTACAACGTGCACTCGAGCGACCCGACCAACGTGTACAACGCGGGTGCGATCTCGGCGCGCAGCTTCGCCAACATCTACGCCTTCAACAACACCATCTGGGATTGCGACGGCGGCGTGAACTCGCCGCCGGCGGGCATCAACTGGCGCATCTTCAACAACCTGATCGCGGGCCGCACGGTCTCCTCGGGCAGCGAGATCAACCTGGAGAATGCCGGCAGCTCGACCATCGACAACAACCTGTTCTTCCGCTCGGGCGGCATCAAGATCGTGTGGAGCGGCTCGAGCTACTCCACCGCGTCGTTCGGCGGCAAGTGCACCTCGTGCCTCAGCAGCGATCCGCTGCTGGTCGCGCCGGCCAGCCTGTCGTTCGGCCTCACGGCCAACAGCCCGGCCATCAACAAGGGTGTGAGCAGCACGGTATACGCCACCTACCAGTCGAAGTTCGGCGTGTCGATCAACTACGACTATGTCGGCGCGACGCGTCCCAACGGCGCCTACGACCTGGGCGCGTTCGAGTACGGCGGCGTGGTGGCCCCGCGCCCGAGCCCGCCGTCCTCGCTCATCGTCCGCTGAGCGCGGTAGTCAGATAGTCCTGGCACCCGCGCGCTCGAGGCTCTCGCGATAGACCTCGAGCGTGCGGCGTGCGACGCGCTCCGGGTGGAAGCGCGCCTGCGCCACCGCGTGTGAGCGCTCACCCATCGCCGAACGCAGCCCGGCATCGCCCAGCAGGCGTCCGAGGCGCCGCTCGATGTCGCCCACGTCGAAGGGATCCACCAGGTAGCCGGTCTCCCCGTGGCTCACCATGTAGGGCATGCCGCAGCGGTTGGAGGTGAGCACCGGCACGCGCGCCGCCATCGCCTCCTCGATGCCCATCGGCGAATTCTCCTCGAGCGACACCAGCGCGAAGACCGACGCTTCCTGCAGCTGGCGCATGACTTCGGGCGTGCCGATCTGCCCCAGCATGCGCACCTGGCCCTGCACGCCGAGCCGCGCGATCTCCTGCCGCATGAGTTCGCCGTAGCTCGCGTCGGTGACGCCGCCGGCGAGCCGCAGCTCCACCTCGACGCCGCGCTTCGCCAGCGCCGCCACCGCCTGCACCAGCTTCACCTGGTTCTTGCGCGGGCAGATCGCGGCTGCGCAGAACACCACGCCGGGACGTTCGTCGCGGCGGATGTCGAAGAAGTCGGCCGAGATCGGGTTGTCGATGTCGTAGATCACCGGGCTGCCGATGCCGGCGAGCCGTTCGCGCACGTAGGGACTGATCGAGATGATGTTCGGCTGGTCGGCCCAACCACCCTTCTCGACGCGCTCCCAGATCCTGGAACGCAGCCAGGGAAACTTCTGGCCAGACACCAGCGTGTCGCCATAGATGAATCCGTGGATGGTGAACACGCGCGGCAGGTCCACGCCCTTGGTCATCAAGCCGTAGGTATCGTGCGCGTGCACCACGTCCGGATCGAGCTCGGCCAGCGCGGCGTGGATCTGCGCGCGACCGCGGCCCGTGGCATAGGTGAGCTCGCTGCCCGCGCCGCGCGGCAGCCGGTGCAACATGGCATTGCCCCACTTCTCGCGCGTGGCCTCGCGCAGCGCCGCGTCGAGCGTGACCACGTGCACGTCGATGTCGTCGATGCGGGAAAGGGCCTGCGCGAGATTCACGCTCACGGCTTCCACGCCGCCGTGCGGCCGGGCCGGGTCGCGCGGGAACGAGGTCACCATCGCCAGCTTGATGCGGCTCAAACTATTGTTCCTCCAGGATGCGCTCCTGCCGGAGTCGGCTGCTCCACCACCTGCATGAACACCTGCTCGAAACGCGCCAGCGCCGGGTCGAGCGCGTGGTTGTTCCAGTAATACTCGCGCGCGGCGCGCGCGGCGGCGCGCCACTTGCCGGTGTCGGTGGCAAGCGTGGCCAGCGCGGACGCCAGGTCCGCGGCCGAAAGCGCGTGCGCGCCCAGGCCGCGGGCCGTGATCAGCCCGTCCGGATCGACGGTGGTCACCACCGGCAGGCCGAAGCTCCAGGCTTCGATGAAGGTGTTGGGAAAGCCCTCGAACTTCGAGGTGCAGCACAGCAGCGAGGCGCCGCAGTACATGGCGTTCATGCGGTCGCGCTCGACCGCGCCGTGCACCTTGACGTTCGGCATGGCGCGCGCCCGCGTCAGCATGGAATCGGAATAGGCATCGCCCTCGTACGGCATGCCGGCCACGTGGAAGGTCATGGCGGGCAGCAGCCCCGCGACGTCCAGCAGCAACTCGAGCTGCTTGACGGGCGCGATGCGGCCCACCCACAGCACCTGGCAATCGGCGCCCGTCGGCTCGCGCGCGCCGGCGTCGCCCGCGCCCGGCACCGGGCACGGCAGCGGCAGCACGGTGGCATCGCGCCGGAAGTTGTCGCGCAGCATGTCGCGCTGGCGCCCGGTCTGCGCGATGACGCGCGCGGCGCCGCGCAGCCCGTAAAGATAGAGCCAGCGCTCGTAGAACTTGCCGAGCTCCGGCAGGCGCGCGTCCACGTCCATGTCGCTGGCGATGGAGTAGACGAAGCGCCGGCCGCGGCGCCGGCACCAGGAATACACCTGGCCGGTCACGTACTCGGCGCAGTTGTGATAGACGACTTCGGCGTCGGCGCGATCGAGCGCGCGCTCCAGCGAGCTCCAGCGCGGCGTGAAGAACCTCAGGCCCGGCAACCCGGCATCGCGCCGGCAGGTCTTGAGCACCCGGATGCCGTCGATGCGCAGGTCGTCCGCCTGCCCCTCGTCCCAGGTGATCAGCGTGACCTCGTGGCCACGCGCCGCCAGCCAGCGCGCCATCAGCGTGGTCTGCCGCTCCACGCCGCCGACGTGGCCGGAACGCCCGCCCGTCAGCGCGCCATAGGCGAAGTGCGCGACGATGGCGATGCGCAGCGGGCGCGGCGCGCGACCGGGCGCGTTGTCGGGTTGAATCACGGCGTTCATTCCCGCTTCCGGATCAACGGGCTCCCATGGCCAGGCGCGTGCGCTCGGGCAGCTGGTCGCCGACCACGCCACGCAGGTCGGTGACGCGGTAGTTGGACGCGTCCTCCACCGAATCCTCGATGTACATGCGGTGCCAGGCCTCGAGCGCCACGATCGACCAGAGCTGCAGCGACCAGTCCTTGCGGCCCGCCAGGTGCTCGCCGATCACGTGCTGCACGGCGCCGGGGTCGAGCATCCCGGACCTGGCCACTTCCTGGGGCGCGAGGAAAGTGCCAAGGAAGCCGCGCAAGTCGTCCTTGAACCACTGGCCGATGGGCGAATCGAAGCCGACCTTCTTGCGCTCGACGATCTCCTTCGGCAGCCACTTGCGCGCCAGCATCTTGAGGATGTGCTTGGAGCGGCTGCCCTTGAGGCGGTAGCGCGTCGGCAGCGCGGTGGCGAATTCCGCCAGCTTGTAGTCGCACAGGGGCGAGCGCACCTCGAGGCTGTGCGCCATGCTCATGCGGTCCATGTACGCCAGCTGGTACTCGGGCAGGTAGCCCTCGAGGTCGAGCGAGGTGGTGCGCGCGATCAGGTCCGGCGGCAGATCGTCGCCCACCAGGTGATCGAGCATGAAGCGCGTGCCGGCCGGGTCGGCGGCCGACTCGCGCATGCCCTGCGCCACCAGCTGGCCGCGCAGCTCGTCGCTGAACAGGTTGACCCAGGATAGATAGGCCCGCTCCGGCGGCAGGTGCGCGCCCGAGATGAAGCGGTTGATGCGCTTGGCGAGGCGGTTGCCCTGGGTGCCCTCGGGGATGCCCGAGAACAGGCGTTCCACCACGTTGCGGCGGAAGAACTGCGGCAGCTTGCGATACAGCTGCAGGTAGTGCACGCCGGCGTGGCGCGGGTAGCCGCAGAACAACTCGTCGCCGCCGGTGCCGCCGAGCGCCACCTTGAGGCGCTTGGCGACGAATTCGCACAACAGATAGACCAGCACCGAGGTGGGCTCGCCGTGCGGCTCGTCGTAGTGCCAGATGATCTTCGGCAGCAGCTCGAGGCTCGAATTCGCATCGAGGATCAGCTCGTGGTGCTGCGTGCCCAGATGCTCGGACACGCGCTTGGCGTAGTTGAGCTCGTTGAAGCCGGTGGCCGCGCCGCGGTAGCCGACCGAGAAGGTCTGCACCTTGGTCTCGCGCCGGCGCATCAGCGCGACGATGGTGGAGGAATCCAGGCCGCCGCTCAGGAAGGCGCCGACCTCGACGTCACTCTTGAGGCACAGGCGGATGGCGTCCTCGAGCTGCTGCTCGAGCTGCTCCTCGGCCTCGGCGTACGACAGCTTGAGCTTGCGCGCGGCGTCGTGGCGCCAGTAGCGCTTGATCTCGATCCTGCCGTCCTGCCAGATCAGCATGTGGCCGGGCGGCAGGCGCGACACTTCGCGGTAGAACGTGGTCTCGCCGGCGACGTAGCCCGCCGCGAGGAAATCGCACACCGCCTGCGGGTTCACGTTGCGGGTCTTCAGGCCCGGCAGGATCGACTTGATCTCCGAGCCGAACAGCAGCCGGCGCCCGTCCCAGGCGTAGTACAGCGGCTTCTCGCCGATGCGGTCGCGCGCCAGCACCAGCCGCTGCTTGCGCTCGTCCCAGATCGCGATCGCGAACATGCCGCGCAGGTGATCCACGAAACCGAGATCGTGGTCCTCGTAGAGGTGCACGATGGTCTCGGTGTCCGAGCTGGTGGCGAGCTTGTGGCCGCGCTGCTGCAGGTCGGCGCGCAGCTCCTGGTAGTTGTAGATCTCGCCGTTGAAGACCGTGGTCACGTCGCCGGCCTCGTTGGAGATCGGCTGCTTGCCGCCCTTCAGGTCGATGATGGCCAGGCGGCGCATCGCGAGGCCGACGCGCGGCCCGACGAAATGCCCGTCCTCGTCCGGCCCGCGGTGATAGAGACGGCCGCACATGCGCCGCAGCAGCGACTCATCGCTGAAGCCGGCGTATCCAGTTATTCCGCACATCTTGAAGCTTCCATCCGGGATGACTCGTCTTTGCTCGGGCCCTTGCTCGGGCCCTGGCCCGGCGCCGGCAGCGCCAGCACCTGGTCCCACAGCTGCACGCACGCCGACATTTCGAAGCGCAGCGCGCCCTCGCGCGCGCGCTGCGCGAACCCGGCGCGTCGCGGCTCGTCGGCCACGAGCTCGAGCATGCGCGCCGCGAAATCCGCGGGCGAGCGGCTATCGACCAGGTAGCCGTTGACGCCGTTCTCGACCAGGTCCGGCAGGTCGCCCACCTTCGAGACCACGGCCGGCAGGCCGCTGAGCATGGCCTCGATGAGCGCCAGCGACAGGCCTTCCGAGTCCGAGGTCAGCACGAACACGCGCGCCCCGCGCAGCCAGTTCTCGATGTCGGAGCGCTGCCCGGCGAACTGCACCCGCCCCGCGATGCCGAGCTTCGCGGCGCGCGCCTCGCACTCCTCGCGCATGCGGCCGTCGCCGATCACGACGGCGGTCACCGGGCGCTGCGCATTGACCAGCGCGATGGCGTCCAGATAGATGTCGAGCCGCTTGATGGGCACCAGCCGCCCGACGAATATGAAATCCACGCCCGGCGGCGCGGCGGCCGGCTGGAAACGCGACGCGTCGAGCCCTCCGGAAATGGTCACGCAGTGGCCGCGCACGCCGTGCGCTTCGAAGAAGCGCCGCGCGCTGCTGCCCATGGTCACGATCCAGTCGAAGTCGGCGACCGCGCGCAGCAGGCGCTGCTCGACCACGGGGTCCGGGACCTCGAGGCGTTCGAACAAGCGGTTCTCGGAAGCCAGGCCGCCGTCCAGCACTTCGGCGGGTCCGCCCACGCAGAAATACAGCGTGCGCGCGCCGACCAGCCGCCCCACCACGCTCGCCAGCAATCCGTTGATGAGCAGGTGGAACCCGCCGACGATGTCGGGCCGCGTGCGGATCGCCACGCCGATGAAGGTGAGCAGCCGCGCACCGGTCGAGCCGGCGATCTTCATCAGCCAGCGCGGTGGCGCCACCACCTCGAGCTTGGGCAACGCTTCGATCGGAAAGGTGGTGACCACGCGCAGCCGCGCGCAGCGCGCCGAGCGCGCCAGCGGCACCAGGTGCGAGTGGATCCAGTTGTTGGAGTAGAACGCGCCGGTGAGCAGGATGTACGCGCCCTGCTCGCGGGGCACGCGCGCACGCGGTCCGATCCAGGTCGCGAGGCGGTGCGAGAACGCATGGCCCAGCGTGAAGGCACGCACGATCCGCCGCATCACGAAGCGGCGCACCCGCGTGCCGAAGGAAACCTGCTCGGTCGAACTCATGGACAGGGAAACTCCAGCCGGCGCCAGGGAATCGAGACGCAGCCGCCGTCGGCGCCGGCATGCCGTTGCAATTGCCCGAAGGGCTGGCCATTGATGGTGAGCGTGGCCCGCGCCGCGTCGCGCACCACGAAGCTGAGACCGCCGAGGCGCGCCAGCGGCAGGTCGGTGTCGAGCTCGAGGTGTTCGCCCTGCGCATCCTGGCGCAGGCCGATGTCGACGGCGGCGCGCGCGCGGCAGTAATCCAGCAACCGCTCGGTGGTGGTGACCAGGATCCGGCCATCGGCCTGGAATCCCGCCAGGCGCCGCAGCGCGGCGCGCGCGTCTTCGGGCAGCGGTGCGCGCGGATCGCGCACCTTGCCGAGATGCGTGTACAGGATCATCGCGCCGGCACGCGCCTCGAGGTCCGCGAGCATCGACGGCGTGAGCACCTGGCCCAGGCCCATCGCGGTCTCGCAGGAGCTGACGCCGCCCCAGTGCGGGTTGGCGCGCAGGAATTCCAGCGCGGCCTGCCCATCCCGCAGCCGCACCGCCGTGAGCACGTCGTTGCTGGCGTGCAGCGCGTATTTTTCATTGCCGGCGCTCGCGAGCCAGCCCTTGGCGGCTTCCTTGAGCAGCGTACGCGCCGAGGCGAGCGGATGGGCCGCGTGCCAGATGCCACCGAGCCGGCGCGGCGCATCCTGGCCGATGACGCTGGTCACGCGCCCGCGCCACACGTACTCGACGCCGGCCTGCAGCGTCAGGTCCGCGTGGTACACCTCGGAGCCCGGCAGGTCGCCCGCGCCGCACATGATGTCGGCCCCGAAATTGGAGACGGCGGTGCCGTGGTCCACCCACACGCGGATGGCGCAGTCGTGGCGCGCCAGTTCCTCGAGCGCGCGCGCGCAATGCGCACGCGTGGTGGCGAGGTCGCCGAACGAATGAAAGCAGTCGATGTGCCCGGAGCGGATCATGTCCCGCACCATGGCCCGGCCGCGATCGTCGGTGTTCCAGTAGGCGAACTGCTCGCGCGGCATGTCGAAGTAGATGGTGTTGCCGACCTCGAGGCCGACCCCATCGCCCATCGAGGTGGCGCGCGTGGTGTTGAGGAAGCGCATGGTCTCGAGGTACACGCCGGCATCCGGCGTCTCGTCGAGATCGCTGCACAGCGCCAGCATGGCGCGGTATGGATACGGAAACGGCCGCAGCAGGTCACGACGGCCGGCGACATGCGCGCCCGCCGGCCGAGCGACATCGATCTGGCTCGGGACTGCGTTCATCGTCGAGCGCCTCAACCCGCGACAGCCTTGCGAGGCGAAGGCGGGTCGATGGGCACCAACCGCGCCATCGCGCGGAAGAACGGGCCACCGACCACCGCGGCCAGGCGCCACATCGACAGGCGCAGTTGCTGCTCGGAGCCCGCGGCCGCGCGCTGCAGGGCCTCGCGGCATTCGCTGGCCTTGCCGAGCCGCGCGAAATCGCGCGCCATGCAGACGTCGTAGTAGGCGCGCACCCAGGGACGCGAGCTCAGCTCGGCGCGGTATTTCTGGCCGAGCTGCAGGTAACCCTCGATGGCGGCCGCGGAATTCCACGCGTGTTCGCCACCGTCGTCGCGGTAGATCTTGGCGAGCGGCTCGTTCACGAAGTCGAACGGACCGAGCTTGGCGAGCCGCATGCTGTAGTCGGCATCTTCCAGGCAGCGCATGCTCGCGTCGAACAAAAGGTCGGCCGCGCCGGAACGGCGCCTGACCATGATCAACTGCGCGCCGTAGCCTCGCGCACGCCGCGCCAGCAGGTCCTCGAACACCCCGCCGCGGAAGCGCGGCAGGTGCACTTCGGGACCGCCGCTCGAGTAGTCGATGCGGCCGCAGCCCACCGCCACCAGGCGCGGATCCTGGTCGAGCATCGCCACCTGCAGCTCGAGCTTGCGCGGCAGCCATTCGTCGTCGTCGTCGAGGAACGCGAGGTACTCCTCGTCGCGGCAGGCGAGGATGCCCGAGTTGCGCGCGCCCGAAGGGCCGCTGGGCCTGGCATTGCGCACGTAGCTGATGCGCGGCTCCTTGAACGCGGCGATCACCTCGCCGGTGTTGTCCGAGGACCCGTCGTCCACGACGTACAGCGTCCAGTCCTGGAAGGTCTGCGCGAGCACGCTGTTGATGGCCCTGCTGACGAGGTGACCCCGGTTGTGGGTCGGCAGGACGATCGCGACTCGGGCTTTATCTGTCTTGTTCATGTCTTTCATCTGGTGTGCTGGTGCGCATCGGGGTCGATCGTTTCGAAGGCGGCCGTCTCAGTGCGGCTCTTCGCCAGGTGTCGCAGTCCGATCGTCAGGAGGCGCTGGCCCCCGAAATGGTTCCAGAGCGAGGCCAGCAACCACGCAATCGCGATCGTCGCCGCGAGCCACGCGGCCCAGCCAAGCGCCCCGACCTGGACGTCGAAGCGCAGCGTCGGCACGGAGATCAACCAGTACTGCAACAGGAAGACGAAGATGGAAGCGCGCCCGAGGGTGGCGAGCCGGTTGGAGAGGAATTCGCCCGCGGTGTACAGCGACTGCCGCAGCAACACCCCGACCATCAGGATGGCCGCGCCGCCGAACGACAGTACGTAAACCGGGCTGAGCGGGATTTTCTGCTGCGGGTTCACGAACAGGTGGATGACCTGGCGCATCCCGCCATCCACGTAGTGGCGCAACACCAGCCAGGCGCACATCGTCGCCACCGCGATGGCCATGCAACCGGCGCCGAGCTTGATGCAGAAGTCCGCGACCGCGCGCTGGTCCTGGTTTCGTGCGCGATGATGGCCGTACTCGACGCCACCCGCCATGCCCACCAGGAACAGCCCGATGTACGGAATGATCGGCACGACCCAGCCGTCCCGGTAATGCCGCATGTCGCTCATGCCGGTGAAAATGCGCTCGAGCGTGTACTCCCACGAGGCGTACCTGGGATGCGCGGGCAAGGTCGCGAAGCTGATGAGCAGCAACAGCAGGCCGAGGGCCAGCAGCTGGTTGCGCGTCACCCGCCCGGCCAGCGCCGACGCCAGCAGCAGCGCCACGGCCACGGCGTCGGTGATGTAGACACTGCGCAGCAGCGCGGCGTCCACGTCCAGCCACATCGCGTGCGTGAGGCCAAAGGCGAGATGGCCGATGATCAGCAGGAACAGCGCGCGGTCCAGGAGGCGTATGCGCAGCTCCGACAGTCGCCTCTCGGGCAGCGTCGACTGGAAACCACACAGCACGCCGGCCATGAGGAGGAACGCCGGCGTCGCGATCATGCCCACGGTCACGACGATCTCGCCGAGATCGCTGTCGGAACGCTGCGGCAGCAGCTGCGCCGAGTGGGACAGCATGACGCCGACCATGGCGGCCCCGCGCCCCGCGTCGATGGCCTTGACGCGCGTCGTCATGTGGCCTGCTTCCCTTCCACGGCCGGGACACGGTTGATGCGCAGCAGCTGCAGCACCTGCGTGCGCTGGTTCTGGGTCATCACGTAGTTCCAGTACAGCCCGCAGGTCAGCAACCCGCCGACCAGGCCACCGGACGCCAGGATCAGGAACGGCTCGCCCCTGAAGTAGACGCGCAGGGTCCAGAGCACGGCGGCCAGCGGGATCCCGCACAGCAGCGGCGCCAGGAAGATGCGGCGCAGGTAGAGGGACAACGGCACCTGCAGGCGGCGGCAGGCGTAGATCGGCAGCAGCACGCCGTACGGCGGCACCAGCGAGGCGATGATCAGCAGCGCGGCGCGATGCAGCGTCCAGCCGATCTCGCCGAACAGGATCGTGCCGGACACCAGCACCAGCAACACCAGCACGATGTTCACGATGGCGATGCGGCCATGGCGGTTCATGCCGGTCAGCACCTGCGCGGCCGGGCCCTGCGAGGAGGCCAGGAACATGCCGCCGGCCATGGTCGCCATCAGGCCGGGGGCGAGGTAGTTAGGGCCCATCCACAGGTCGAGGAAGGCGTCGCCGAGGATGGCCAGCATCAGCGTCGGCGGCAGCGCCAGCGCCACCGACCAGCGCGCGCTCTCGATGAACAGCTTGCGGCGTTCCTCGTGCTGCGCGGCCTGGTGCAGCGAGCCGACCATGGGCGCGAGCACGTAGTTGAACTTGTTGAGGAAGGTCTCGAGCTGGCGCACCAGCCCGAGCGGGCGCGACAGGATGGCGAGCTTGGCCGGGCCGAGGTGCGCGGCCAGCGCGACGCTCACCGACTGCGTGACCAGCAGCGGGGGCAGTCCGAGCACCAGCGACTTGCTGCCGAACGTGGCCATCTGCCGCGCGAAGGCCCAGCTGGCATTGCGCGGCCGGATTTTCAGTCCCGGGCACACGCGCAGCGCCAGGGTCATGCGCACCAGCTCGCCGCACAGCGCGCAGGTGAAGTAGACGATGGCGAGGCTGCCGAGATTGCCGCCGAGCAGCAGCGCGGCCAGCATGCCGATCGTGGTCATGGCATGCGTGCCGGCCTGCACGCCGTTGTGCAGGTCCCACCGGTGGCATCCCGTGATCACGCCGCGGAAGGCGTCGAAGCACAACTGCACCGCGATGCTCGCGCCGAGGAACCCGACCACCAGGCGCGTGGTGTCGGCGTGCGTGCCGAGCCGATCCTGGAACCACCCCGGCACGCCCCAGGCCAGCACCAGGCTGGTGATCAGCATCAGGGTGCCGACGCCCGCCTGGATGACCGCCACCGACGACACGGCGCGCGACAGGTTGTCGAGCTCGCCCGCGGCGCGGTAGGTGGCCACGTAGCGATTGACCGAGGAACCGAAGCCGAAATTGGCGAGACCCAGGTAGCTCACGATGGACCAGCAGAAGTCCCAGACGCCGAGCGCCGCCTGGCCGACGCTGGCGTCGATCATGCGCGGCATCACGAAGCCGGACGCGACGAACACCAGCTGCGCGCCCCAGCTCCACAGCACGTTGCTCTTCAGGCGCGCCTTGCCGGTGAGGTCCTCGCCCGGATTGTCGTGAGTCGCGGCCATCAGTAACCGAACTGCCGGTTCAGACTACCCGCGACCAGGTCGAACTCGCGCAGCTGCGCCGCGTCGAGGTGTTTGCGCCAGCGCTCGTCGAGCCGCACCTCGCTGGTGCTGTCGAGGCGCATGCCGTTGCCGATGACGTGATGGGGCGCGTCGCGGAATGGCGGGCGCGGCGCCGACGGATCGACGCCCAGGAAACCGAAGATGCCGCGCAGCGTGTTCTCCGTGTTGCCGCAGATGTCCTCGTAACGCACGTCGAGCCAGCGGTTGGCGGGAACCGAGGCGCGCAGTTCCTCGGCTTCCTGCGTGCTGCGCAGCCACTCGCGCGCCGCGGCCGCGGGCGACAGCATCTCCGCTCGACGGTCGCCACCCGATCCGCCGCCGCGCAGCTTCGGATCGCTGGCGTCGGCGAAGCTCGCCGGGTCGATGTAAGTGAGCGCCACCGCGCGGCCGTCGCGCACCAGGCGCACCACGTGCACGTCGAGCGCCGGGTTGCGCAGCAGGAACTTGAGCCGGATGCCGATCTTCGACGAATCGACGATGACCTTCTTGCCGGTCTGCTCGAGCAGCGACTCGACCAGCGCGGCGTTGTTCTTCTGCGTCGCGCGCAGGTGCGCGCGCCAGCCAGGCACGAGGTTGAGGCCGACGTCGCGCGCCAGCTCGAGCAACTTGCCCCGGTGCAGCGGCTTGAGCAGCGACTGGACGTGGCCCGACATGCCGTTGCCGAAGTGCGTGCCCGGGTGGCCGACGTCGAAATCGATGCCGCGGCGCTGCATGGCGCCCTTCACGCCCTGCCAGAACTCGCACTCGAGGATCAGCTTGCGGCACGAGCAGCGATAGGCGGACACGTCGCCGAGCGCGGTGATCTTGAGCTCACCGGCGGTGCACACCTCCGGATGGCTGTTCAACAACATCGCGGTGAGCGTCGAACCGGAATGGCTCGACGCCAGGATGTACGCGACCCGACTCTTCTTCATGCCTTCGCCCATTGACCTGTCACCTGTCCCGGGGCCTTCAGTGGCCACAACCATCGTTCCCATGCGCCCGAGCTGCGCTCGCGCCGGGCCTCGACAAACTGTTCGGCTATGCGTGCGCGCTCGACGTAGACGCGGAACATCAAGCCGATCCCGCACCACATGCCCACCGCGCCTTCGCGCGGGTAGAAAGTCTGGCTGCCGAGCGCGCCGATGAGCACCGCGGCGGTCAGCGACAGGCAGATGCCGCCGACCGCGATGAATATGACGCTGCGCGAGTCCTTGAACAGCGAAATGCTGCGCTTCATGATGATCAGGTAGAAAAGGAATACCGGGATGGCGCCTATCCACCCGTTGTCGAGCAGCCATTGCAGGTAGGCGTTGTGCGGATGCGGGAAGTCTTCGCCGTAGTCGACGAACAGCCGCGTCGCGATGCCGGTGTTCTGCATGGCCTCGCGCCCGTAGCCAAAGAACGGCGCCTTGCCGATCGCGTGGATGACGAACGGCCAGGCGATGTTGCGGCCCGCGGTCACCGTGTAGGCGTCGGCCTTGCCGCCCTGGATCTGCATGTTCTGCATCGACGGGTCGAGGCGACCGTTGGTGTCCTGCGATTCGGCGGTGAAGCCGTTCAGCATGCGCTCGCGCACCGCGGGCACCGCGGACAGCACCACCATGCCGAGGATCGGCCCGAGGATGAGGTATTTGCGCCAGCGGATGAGCGCCAGGATCGCGCCGACCGCGGCCCAGGTCGCATAGCCGGCGCGGCCGCCGGTGAGCGCGAGCGCGAAGGCCACCATGACGCTGGCGAGCGTCATCATCCATACCTGCCAGGTCTTGTCCACCAGCACGCGCGCCGCGAATATCGCCCAGCCGCCGCCGGCGAGGATCACCGCGATGTTGACGCGGTGGTAGCCGACTTCGCGCATCAGGATCTTGAGGCTGCGCGCGGCGAGATCCGCGCCATTGGAGATGTTGGCCAGCGGCATCCACTTGATGACCTGGATGGCGAGGCCCACGTACACCAGCAACACCGCCGCGACGGCCCACTTGAGCCGCGTGCGATCGCGACAACCGTCGTACAGCATCAGGCCCGGAAACACCCACTTGACGGTGTTGATCAGGAATTCGCTGACCATCGAGCCGACCGTCGGCGGATCGGTTTCCTTCGCGATCGTGAATTCGAGGACGCCGTGGTAGTCGGCGAGCAGCCGCGCGGTGCTCACGAGCGTCACCACCAGGTAGAGGATCAGCAGCCAGTTGATGCCACGCGGCATGTCCCACGTGAGCCCTTCCTTCTTGCGCTGCACGCGCCAGGCGCACACCACGCTGAACAGCACGATGTTCCAGGGATTCAGTCCCTGGATGCCGGCGAGGCTCTTCGGCATGTCCGGGTGCTCGACCACGGCCATGAGCAGGATCAGGCCGCACAGCGCCTTGAACCAGTCACGCCACGCGAAGACCGTGAGGAACGTGCAGAACAGCGTGAGGAGGGCTACCCGGATCATCCGTTCGTTCCCGTGATCACCGGGCCGGCACGGCGCGTCTGCGGAAGAAGTACTTCACCAGCGTCGTCATGAACAAGGTGTTGGTGACCAGGTAACGCTTCCACATGCGGCGCGGCTCCTGCATCACGCGGTACAGCCACTCGAGGCCGGTGGCCTGCATGAACTTCGGCGCGCGCGACACCTTGCCCGAGTACACGTCGAACGATCCGCCGACGCCGTGGCACACCGGCACGCCCATGCGCTCGCTCCAGCGAGCCATGAACTTCTCCTTCTTGGGCGAGGTCATCGCCACCAGCAGGATGTCCGGGCGCGACGTGGCGATCTGCTCGACCACGCGTTCCTCGTCCGGCTCCTTGAAGTAGCCGTCGTGGCGCCCCGCGAGCACCGCGTTGGGGAAATCCTTCGCCATGCGCGCGGCGACGCCGGCCGAGACTTCTTCCGTCGCGCCCAGCAGGAAGATTCGATATCCCTGTTTGTTGGCGCGCTCCAGCATGCCCATCATCAGGTCGATGCCGGCCACGCGCTCGGGCAGCGCATCGCCGAGGATGCGGCTGGCCCACACCACGGCCATGCCGTCGGCCAGCACCATGTCAGACGACGTCACGTCGTCGAACAGCGTCTGGTCGCGGCGCATGTTGACCAGCTTGGCGGCGTTCACCACGCCGATCTGCAGCTGCTCGCGTTTCCGGATGGCGGTCTCGACGATGTCGAGCACCTCGCCCATGCGCAGTGCGTGGATGCCCACGTCGAACACCGAAACCGTCCTGGCGTCGATCTTCATGGTCACTTCCCCGCTCCGTGCATCCGGTCCCACTTCGCGGCGCGCGCCGCGGGCCACGCGTGCAGCAACCAGCCGAGGTGATACGGACGGCACTCGGCGTCGATGATGCGCGGCGGCAGCACCCAGTCGATGCCCGGCACGCCGAGGCTCGGGTGCAGGTAGCTGGCGGAGGCCTTGAGATAGCGCGTGAGCTTCTTCGGCTCGCGGCGCGCGACCTTGCGCCAGATGATGTCGGCGCGTGGATCGATCAGCGAGCCGTTGATCTCGGGAGCGTGCCACAGCCAGTCGAGGCCCTTGCGGATCGCGGCCGAGTAGTCAGGACCGCCGTGCTGCGCGAGCGCGAACAGCGCCATCGGTCCCATCGCGTCCTGGTGGATGGCGTACACCGGGTAGCCTTCGACCACGCCACCGGTGCGCACGTCGTAGTGCCACCACCACTGGCCGGCCGGACCCTGGCGTTCGCAGATGGTCGCGGCGCCGAGGCTGGCCGCGTTCAGCGCGGCCTGGTCACCGTAGACCTGCGAGTACAGCGACAGCGACTGGATCGGGTACACCATGTCGGCGAAACAGGCGACGTGCGCGCGCGACTTGCCGAGCACGTGCGGGAACACGCGGGCCTTCTGCGAGAAGCCCTGCATGAGGCGCGCGGCCAGCTTCGGCGCAAGGCCGTCCTTGTCCAGGTGGCGCAGCAGGCAGGCCGCGTACAGCGACCAGGCCACTTCGACCGTGGGCTGCGGCTTGTCGGCCGACGCCAGCGTGTGCAGCCGCTTCCAGAATTTTTCCTGGTGCGGCGACTTCAACGCCTGCGCGGCCCAGGTGGCGAGCGCCACGTCACCGAGATTGGTGACGCCGTCGACTTCCTCGGCGAGCTTGTTCAACGGGTCGTGCGGGGTGTGGCCCCGCAGCGCAACCGCGCAATCCTCGGCGGTCTCGGTCGCGAGGCCGATGAGCGCGATGGCCGCGTAACGGCGGCTGCGGCCTTCCGACACGATGCCCTGGTCGGTGCAGCGCAGGCGGAACACGAAGGCGCGTTCCTCCGGCAGGTACATGCGCGCGAGTCCGCGGAACGACATGGCGCGCAGCTCGCCGACAGTGCGGGCCGGCGCGCCGAGATCGGCGATGGGATGCGCCGGGTGGGCCACCGGATTGAGAGAAGGCTGATTCATGGGGTCACTACCTCGCAAAGACTTCAAGACTGGAAAACGTGCGCTCAGAGCGCGGCCTGGGACGCGAACATGGACTGCAACGAGCCGAGGCCCGAAGCGTCCTTCTCGAACGCGCTGCGCACCTTGTGCGCGTGGATGCGCTTGACCAGCAACGGATCGAAGGGCGACGGGTTGATGCCCTCGACGCTGGTGAGCGCGCAGCGGAAGCCGGCGTTGCGCACCGCGGCCGTGGTGCCGGCGTCGAAGTCGCCGACCTCGCCGTTCGGATAGCAGAAGCTCGGGATCTCCACGCCCGCGTACTCTTCGAGCTCGCGCTTGCTGTCGGCGAGCTCCGCGGCGAACTGCGCCGGCGGCAGCACCGTGGCGATGGTGTGGCTGACACCGTGCGCGCAGATTTCCACGAGGCCCGAGTCGAGCATCTCGCGCATCTGTTCGAGCGGCACCGGGCCGTAGTCGCCCGGCGGCGCCGGCGGGCAGGTGATCGACAGCTGCTGCTGCAGCGAGGCGAGCACCGAGGTGCGCTCCGGCGGCAGCATGCGCTTGAGCAGCGCCTTGACCTTCTGCACGTCGGCGTTCACGTCGAGCGAGTAGGCATTGCCGTTGATCTTCACCTGCACGTTGGCCGGCGCGCGCTCGAGGATCCAGTAGAGCTGGTCGAACCACAGCCAGTCGTTGCGGAAGAAGAAATCCGTGGGCACGGCGATCACGAACGGCACGCCCAACTCCTTGCAGACCGGGTAGAGCGTGTCGAGGATGTCGCGATGGCAGTCGTCGACCGTGACCATGGCGAGGCGCTTGCGCGGCACCTCCTTCCCGAGGTCGCGCGGCAGCACGAACTCGTGATGCTCGGCCAGGAACTGGACGTGGTGTTTCACCAGTTCGCGCGTGATGCCCGAGGCCGCGCCGAAGCGGTGGAAGGTGAGCACGGTGAGCCGCGAGCGGGTGTTGAGCCGCGCGAAGGTGCGGGCCGCCAGCGTGACGAGTTTTTCTTTCATTTGTTTCGCCCCTTGCCTGTTAGACCGCGCCGCTTCCCTTCAGCACGGTCGGGATCGTCTTGAGCAGTACCTTGAAATCGAGCGTCAGCGACCAGCCGTCGATGTAGGCCAGGTCGAGCTCCAGCCACTTTTCGAACGGCAGGTTGCTGCGGCCGGACACCTGCCACAGGCAGGTCAGGCCCGGGCGCACGCTGAAACGCTTGCGCTGGATGCTGCGATCGAACAGGCCGACGTCGCGCAACGACATGGGACGCGGACCCACCAGGCTCATGTGGCCGCGCAGCACGTTGAACAGCTGCGGCAGCTCGTCGAGGCTGGTCTTGCGGATGAACCGGCCGACACGCGTGACGCGCGGATCGTTGGCGATCTTGAAGATCGGGCCCTGCGCCTCGTTGAGATGCTCGATGTCCTTGAGCCGCTGCTCGGCATCGACGTACATCGAGCGGAACTTGTACATCTTGAACGGGCGCTTGCGCAGGCCGACGCGCGTCTGCGTGAAGAACGCCGGCCCGGGCGAATCGAGCTTGACGGCGATGGCCACCGCCAGCAGCACCGGCGCGATCAGCGGCATCGCGGCCAGCGTGATCACCAGGTCGAACAGGCGCTTCACCACCAGCTTGGATTCGTCCTGCGCCACCGGCTCGAAGGTCAGCAGCGGGATCTCGTCGAGGCGCACCAGGCCCATGCGCGTGGCGCGCAGGTCGAACACGTCCGCCATGAAGCGCAGCGTGACGCCCTCTTCCTCGCAGACATCCGCGATGACCTGGATGTCCTTGAGCACCGTGCGCGGCACGGCGACGATGACCTCGTCGACCACGTTACGCTGCAGGATGGATTCGATCTGGTCGACGTGGCCGAGGATCTGCTGCGGATCGACGCACACGCCGGCCTGCGTCACGTCGGAATCGAGGTAGCCGATGACATCGACGCCCCAGTCCGAATGCTCGTGCAGCTTGGTGCTCAGGCGGCGCGCGCGATCGCCGGTGCCGACGATCAGCACCTTCATGAAGTTCTCGCCCTTCTCGACCGATTTGCGGAAGTACCACCAGATCAGGCCGGCGCGCAGCGTGATCAACGCCACCGGCAACACCGCGCTGTACACCAGCAGCACCGTGCGGCTGGCGAAGTGCGCGCGCATCAGGAACAGCACCGCGCCGAGCACGAACAGCGAGGCGACCACGCCGCGCAGCACCGTCCAGCCGTAGGAGAACATCGAGTCGACGCGCAGCCGGCGATAGATGCCCGAGGGCCAGAGAATGGCGGCCAGCACGCCGATCACCAGCGGCATGAGGCTCAGGTGCGCGAGGAAATCCACCTCGCGAAACGGGAACAGCAGCACGCTCAGGTCGGCGGCCAGCACGTACACCAGCATCGCCACCAGGTGATCGAGGATGAAGAGCAGGCGGCCTGCTTTCCGTGACTTCTCGTCAAACGCCATGGAGCACCTCGCGGCTGGTGCGGGCGGCGGCCCGTCGCTCGAACGGCACACGCGTGTCGCCGGTATCCGCCGCCGGGAGCACACGCATGCGCGCCTCGAACACCGCATCGCCCGTGATGCGCGCGCGGGCAACCAGCGTGCAGGCCGGCGACTTGCGGTGATAACCACTGCTCACCCAGCCGGGGCCGGGGCCTTCCGAAGGTCCGAGCAGCTGCAGTTCGAAGGCCGGGTCGACCTCGAGCGTCACGCGGCCGTGCGGCAGCGCGAGGCGGCAGGTGTTCGAACCGGTCATCTCGACCAGCACGCCGGGGGCGACGTGCAGGTGGAAAGCAAGATCGTGCGCGCCCTGGGTCTTCAGCTCGTCGCGCACTGTCACCGAGGCGGTCTCGCCGTCGAGCGACACGGTACGACGATGCACCAGCGGCGACTCGAGGCGCGTGTAGCCGTCGTGTTCACCGGTGACGCTGCCGCCGTGCGCGGTCGGCGACCACTCGAGGCAGCGCGCGTTGGCGCGCTCGCCCCACAGGAACGGGCCGAGCATGGTCGACTGGTCCTGCCCGTCCACCTCGATGGTGTTGTGGGCGCGCGTGCTGCGGAAGTAATTGCGCCACTCGGGGAAGGTGAAGTAGTCGTAGGTACCCGGATCGACCAGCACGTCGGAACCGAAGGCACGCAGCACGAAGCTCAGCGCGTCGGCGTGGCCGTGCGCCGCGATCGGACCGTAGCCGAGCTCGCCGCAGTCGAACATCACGCTGATGCGGTCGCGCGAACCGCGCTGCCCGCTCTGCAGCAGGTAGTAACCGGCGTCCGGGAACGCGCGGCTCTCGATCCGCGAGCTCTCGGGCAAGGGCAGTGAATTCCACGTGGCGACGCCCTTGGCGCCCAACCACCAGCGCAACGGCTCGCGCACCTCGCGCACCACCGCCTTGAAGTCGCCGCGGCCGAACAGCACCGCGCCGACCGCGATCAGGTCGCCGGGATCCTTGGCGCGGCGGCCGAGGTCGAGCACGTAGCCGTCGTCGCAGTCGCCGAACCACGCGAAGGCATCCGCGCCTTCCCACATGCGGGCCAGGAACTCGATCATCTTTTCGACGCGCGCCCAGAACTCGCTCGAGAATTCCTCGCCGAGCCAGCGCGCGCTCAGGCCGCAGGCCAGGTAGAACTCGAGCACGAACATCTGGTAGCCGATGGCCTGCTCGCGCGTGCAGCCGTCCGGGTAGCTCTGCTTGACGGCCTCGGCTTCCACGATCGCGCGGCTCTCGGCGCGGAACGCGTCGAACTCCGGCACGTCGCGCAGGTAGGTAGCCGCGACGTACACGCCGGCCGCCTCGCCCACCAGGTGGTTGTTGGACGAGGAACCGCGCGAGAACTTGCGCGCGGTCTCCCAGCACATGAGGTACATGGCCTCGTGGATGCGGCGCCAGAGCGCGGGCGGCGGCGGCGCGCTGTCGCGCGTCAGGTCGATGGCCCACACCCAGTTGATCAGGCGGATGCCGAGCTCGAGGCCGCTGCGCCAGTTCATGCCGCGGCTGAAAGGACAGGCGTCGAGCCAGGACTCCATCAGCTCCCACAGCTTGTCGGCGTACTTGCGTTCGCCGGTGGCGCGATGCGCGCGCGCCAGCACCACGAACTGGTGATGGCGGTTCGGTTCCCACACGAGCTTGCAGTCGCCCGCGACGCGCGTGTCGCGGTAGTCGATGTTCGGCGAGTAATCGAGCGGCGCCGCCTTGTCGAGGTGGTGATCGCGGTTCCATTCGATCGGCGTGCCGAGGTGGCGCGACTCGAGATCGAAGAACGACAGGCGGTTGGCGCAGATCTCGTCGGCGTGCGCGATCAGCCGCTCGCGCCAGGCGGCGACCGACTCGGAGCGCGAGCGCGCGAACTCGCCGAACTCGACGTCACCGACGCGAAACGCCGGCTTGTAATGGGAAGGCAGGGTGCGCAGGTCGGCGGGGCGCCAGCCCGCGGCGAAACGATAGCGATCCAGGCGATCCCGGGCTTCGGAACGGACCCGCCACAGGATCTCGCCCGGCGACATGCTGCGAAGGCGATTTACGTACCAGCCGAAAGATTGCATATGAGTGACCCAGGCCCTTTCTGCGAAAGCGCTGCGTCACTCCCAAAATCCCCAGGCCCCGGAGGCCGGGGAAGCCACCGAAGACCAGTGTTTTTCTTAGAATTCCGGGCGCAGCGAACTGGGCGCCACTATAGGGGGAACCATGTAAGCAAAGTCTTAGGCCACCCACACATCATTTCTTATGTGTGAAGCCTCTCACAGAGACAAAACGAGCAAGGTAAAAGCCCACGGTTTCAGTGGGTTACGCGTCAATCGAGGAAAAGATCACGGCCTGCCGCGCGTTGTGGCGTCCCCAGGGGGATTCGAACCCCCGTTACCGCCGTGAAAGGGCGATGTCCTGGGCCTCTAGACGATGGGGACGCAGGGAAAAGTCGGCGTGGTGGAGCTAGGCGGGATCGAACCGCCGACCTCTTGCATGCCATGCAAGCGCTCTCCCAGCTGAGCTATAGCCCCACGCGAGGCGCGGCAAAGTACGCACCCACCTCCCCTATGTCAAGCGCGCCTTTCTGGGGGTTCGAGGGGGATAAAGTGTGACGCGGGTCCAAACAAAAACTACAAACCTTACTTGTTTGCTTACTGGTTTGCGGCACCTGTCTGTAGCCGGTGACAGTTTGAAATAAGTTTTGCCAACGGTTGTACTCGTTACCAGAAAGCTTATGGGCAAACCCGTCGTGAGGCGGGGACGCAAAGCTTCCGGTCTGGAGTCTCACCACTCGAGATAGCGGAGTTGCCGGCAGGAGAGCGCAGTCGCGCGATGCTTGCCGTCGGTTCCCGAAGTCTCAGCCGCGAACTCCGGAGCGCTTCTTGACCTGGCGGTTTGAGGTTTCGTACATGCAGCTTTCCGGCATTCGCAATTTGTTGGTGGTATCCGCGGCCCTGGCTCTCGCAGCCTGCGGCGGCGGCGCCTCGGACGAATCGTCGTCGTCTAACAACCTTCCCCCCGTCATCGGCGGCACGCCGAACACGCAGGTGATGACGGGCACGGCCTACGTCTTCCAGCCGACCGCCGCCGACCCCGAGGGCGACGCGCTGAGCTTCTCGGCGGAAGGATTGCCGGCGTGGGCCGCCATCGACGCAGCCACCGGCCGCGTCTCCGGCACGCCGACCGCCACCGACGTGGGCATGAGCTCGTCGATCACCATCTCGGTCACCGACCACCACGCCATCGCGTCGCTGCCGAGCTTCCAGATCCAGGTCATGTCGAACACGACGCAGCCGCCGCCGGCCAACGTCGCGCCGACCATCACCGGCACCCCGGCCACCCAGGCCACCGTGGGCCGCGTCTACAGCTTCACGCCGGTGGGCGACGACTCCGACGGCGATACGTTGACGTTCTCGATCACCAACAAGCCGAGCTGGGCCACCTTTACCCCGGCCACCGGCCAGCTCACCGGCACGCCCACCAACAATGACGTCGGCACCACCACCGCCATCGTGATCTCGGTGAGCGACGGCGACGTGAGCGCCTCGCTGCCGGCCTTCAACCTGCAGGTCGTGACCACCGCCCCGGTCAACCGCCCGCCGACCATCTCGGGCACGCCGGCGACCACCGCCACGGCGGGCACCGCCTACAGCTTCCGCCCGGTGGCGAACGATCCGGACGGCAACACGCTGCAGTTCTCCATCCAGAACAAGCCGGCCTGGGCGACGTTCAGCACCACCAACGGTCGTCTCGCCGGCACACCGACCGCCAACGACGTCGGTACCTCGGCGCGCATCACCATCTCCGTCACCGACGGCACGGACTCGGCCTCGTTGCCGGCCTTCACCATCCAGGTGAACGCCGCGGCCAACCGCCCGCCGACGATCTCCGGCACGCCGGGAGTTTCGGTCAACGTGGGCTCGGCCTATTCCTTCCAGCCGACCGCCTCCGACCCGGACGGCAACGCCCTCACCTTCTCCATCAACACGACGCCGGCCTGGGCGACGTTCAGCACCAGCACCGGCCGCCTGTCGGGCACCCCGACCGCCGCGAACGTGGGGACCACCAGCGGCATCGTCATCACGGTCACCGACGGCACCGCGAGCGCCTCGCTGCCGGCCTTCGCGCTGGCGGTGGTGCAGGTATCGACGGGTTCGGCGACGCTCACCTGGGATGCGCCGACCACCAACAACGACGGTTCGACGCTGACCAATCTCGCGGGCTATCGCCTGGCCTATGGCCAGACCCAGGGCTCGCTCGACAACAGCGTGCAGATCGACAATGCGGGCCTGACCACCTACACGGTGAACAACCTGGCTTCGGGCACGTGGTACTTCGCGCTCTACGCGGTGAACAGCACCGGCGCCGAGAGCGACGCGTCGAACATCGCCAACAAGACGATCCAGTAAACCAACTGATCGCGGAACGAGAGATGACGGCCCGGTAATTCCGGGCCGTTTTCTTTTCTACGCCAGCGCGGCCGCCAGCCGCGCCAGCGTGCGCTCCCGTCCCAGCAGCTCGAGCGTCGCATCGATGGGCGGCGACACGGTGCCGCCGGTGACCGCCACGCGCAGCGGCTGCGCGACCTTGCCCAGACCCAGCGACTTCTCCTTCGCCAGGTTTTCGAGCTCGCCATGGATGGCGGCCGCCTTCCAGTCCGCGAGTTTTCCGAGCCGCACGCACAGCTCGCCCAGCAGCGTTTTCGCATCCCCCGTCAGGTGCTTCTCCGCCGCCTTGGCATCGAGCGTCACCGCCTCGCCGAAGAAGAAGCGGCTGTTGAGCGCCATTTCCTTCAGCGTCTTGGCGCGCTCGCGCTGGGAGACCACGATGCCCTCGAGCAGCGCCTGGTCGTCGGACTCGATGCCGAGCTGCTTCAGCTGCCACTCCAGGTGCGGCACGATTTCCTTAGGGTCGGTCTTCACCAGGTGCTGCTGGTTGAGCCACAGCATCTTGTCCGGGTTGAGCGCCGAGGCCGCCTTGTTGATCGCGCGTACGTCGAAGGCCGCGATCATTTCCGCGCGCGTGAAGAATTCCTGGTCGCCGTGCGACCAGCCGAGCCGCACCAGGTAGTTCAAGAGAGCATCCGGCAGGAAGCCCTGCTCCTGGTACTCGAGCACGCTGACCGCGCCGTGGCGCTTCGAGAGCTTCGCGCCGTCGGGCCCGAGGATCATCGGCACGTGCGCGTACACCGGCGGCGTCTTGCCCAGCGCCAGCAGCATGTTCATCTGCCGCGGCGTGTTGTTGAGGTGATCGTCGCCGCGGATCACATGGGTGACCCCCATGTCGGCGTCGTCGACCACCACGCAGAAGTTGTAGGTAGGCGTGCCGTCGGAGCGCGCGATGATGAGGTCGTCGAGCTCCTTGTTCTGGAACGTGACCGCGCCGTGCACCACGTCCTCGACCACCGTGGCGCCCTCTTCCGGGTTCGCGAAGCGCACCACCGGCGGACGGCCGCTCGCCGGCCCCGGGCCCTTGCCGTGGCGGCAACGCCCGTCGTAGCGCGGCTTTTCCTTGCGCGCCTGCTGCTCGGCGCGCATGGCGTCCAGGTCTTCCTTGCTGCAATAGCAGTGGTAGGCCGTACCGGCCTTGACCATCTCGGCGATGACTTGCTTGTACCGGTCGAAACGCTGCGTCTGGTAGTAAGGCCCGAGGTCGTGGTCCAGCCCCAGCCACTTCATGCCCTCCAGGATCACCTGCACGGCCGCGGGCGTGGAGCGCTCCAGGTCCGTGTCCTCGATGCGCAGGATGAACTGGCCGCCCATGCGCCGTGCGTACAGCCAGCTGAAAAGCGCCGTGCGGACGCCGCCGATGTGCAGCAGCCCCGTGGGGCTGGGGGCGAATCGCGTGATGACAGTCATGTTTTTTTCCGGAAAACGGGGGGCGAATGGTAGCCGCAGAGGCCCCGATAGTTCAGCATTCACCGGATTTCCGGCACCCGCCGGGGCCCATACAGGATGAGAGCGTTGACAAACGTCAGGAAGATCCACTTGATCGCGGCCGCGCGGCCGAACTTCATGAAAGTCGCCCCGCTGTACCACGCGTTGGCGAAACAGGCCTGGTGCGCGCCCTCCATCGTGCACACCGGCCAGCACTACGACGCCAACATGTCGGACGCGTTCTTCCGCGACCTGCGCCTGCCCGAGCCCGCCCATCACCTGGAGATCGGCAGCGGCTCGCACGCCGAGCAGACCGGCCGCACCATGATCGCCTACGAGGCGCTGTGCCAGAAGGAACGTCCCGACGCCATCATCGTGGTCGGCGACGTCAACGCCACCGCCGCCTGCGCCATGGTCGGCGCCAAGCTGTGGATCCCGGTGGTGCACCTCGAGGCCGGCCTGCGCAGCCGCGACCGGCGCATGCCCGAGGAGATCAACCGCCTGGTGACCGATGCCATCGTCGACATGCTGTGGACGCCTTCACCCGACGCCGATGCGAACCTGCGCGCCGAAGGCGTGCCTGCCGAGAAGATCGAATGCGTCGGCAACATCATGATCGATTCGTTCGAGATGCTGCGCGAGCGCATCGAGAGCGCCGGCACGCGCGAGAAGTTCGGCCTGGCGCGCGGCAAGTTCGCCATGGTCACGCTGCATCGCCCGTCGAACGTCGACGACAAGGACACCCTGTCGGGCCTGGTCGGCAACCTGGTCGCGGTGTCCAAGGAATTGCCGCTGGTGTTCGCGATCCATCCGCGCACCCGCAAGCGCCTCGAGGACTTCGGCCTCATGGGCGACATCAAGAACGCCGCCGGCATCACCGTGACCGAGCCGCTGGGCTACATCGAGTTCATGAACCTCGTGTCGCAGAGCGCCGCAGCGATCACCGACTCCGGTGGCGTGCAGGAAGAGAGCACCTACCTCGGCATCCCCTGCCTCACGCTGCGCGAGAACACCGAGCGTCCCGTGACCGTGACCGAGGGGACCAACCGGCTGATCAAGCCCGAGGGCCTGCTGGCGGCCGTGCGCGACGTCATCGGCGGCCGCTGGCCCAAGGGCCGCAAGCCTCACCACTGGGACGGTTCGACCGCCGGCCGATGCGTCGAAAGCCTGAGGAAATGGCTTGAAAAGAACGCCTAAGTCCCGGAGGGACTGAAGCTTCGGTTGCAAGCGGAAGGGCTGGTCACTACACTGCCGGCCCTCCCAAAAGGCGGGCGGTTAGCTCAGCTGGTAGAGCACGGCTTTCACACGGCCGGGGTCACAGGTTCAAGCCCTGTACCGCCCACCATCCAACGTCGGACCCCTTGCCGTCGGATATCCGCCGACAGTTCGCGGCGCGCTCGCGGCGGAACTACTCACGCCCTGCTCCTTTCTCAGAGCCATACGGGGCAAGGAGGCACACCATGCAACAGTCCAGCACCGACGAGACCGTTCTCAAGACCTTCGTCGACCAGATGATCGAAGCGTGGAATCACGGCGACGCCGCCGGGTTCGCGGCGCCCTTCGCCGAGGACGCCGATTTCATCGCCTTCGAAGGCACGCACCTGCGAGGACGAGCCGCGATCATCGGGTTCCACCAGCCGCTGTTCGACACCGCGCTCAAGGGCACGCGCCTGGAAGGCAGCGTGAAGTTCGTGCGCTTCGTGACGCCGCACCTCGCGGTGCTGCACGCCTGGGGCACGACCACGCTCAAGGGCCAGACCAACGCCTCGTCCAGCCGCGACTCGATGCAGTTGTTCGTGTTCACCAAACACGCGGACGCCTGGCAATGCGACGCGCTGCTCAACGCGCGCCGCATCACCCTGGGCCAGCAGGCGTTCGCGGACGATGTCGCGACGCTGTCGGAAGGCGCGCAGCGCGACCTGGTGCACCAGGTGGCGGCGATGCGCCACTAGCTACCGGCCGCGCGCCCGGATCACAACGGACAAGGTGCATCCGGCGCAGCGGCCTTCTTCCTGGCGATGATCCCCGCGCAATACTTCTCCAGGTAGAAGGCGATCGTCTCCACGCGGATCTTCACCGACCCGGCGGGCTTGGTGGAATCGAGGTCCTGGAACGAGAAGAACAGCGTCCCCGATCTCTCCACGATCTGCTGCACCGGCGAGTAGGTAGGCTGGTCCATGCCGCATTCGTAACTGGACAGCCGCACCACGCAGGCGATCCACGGCATGCGCGCCGCGAACTTGGCCGCCCAGAGGATCTCGTTGGTGTTGGCGCTGTACGAGGACGGCCACACGTCGCTGATGTCGAGCGGCGAGCGGATGTGGCCGGCCTCGATGTCGGGGCGGAACATCCAGTCGAGCAGGTCGGCGTCGGTGGGGAGGTACTGGGTCCACAGCACGGGATAGCCGTGCGCCTGCAGGTCGACCTCGATCTCGTGCCCGATGCCGGGATCCATGTGGTACGGGCGCGCGAGCACCAGGATGCAGGGTTTGTCGGCGCGCGCGCATTGCTCGAGGGTCCGGCGCGCGCCCGCGCGCAGGTGCGCGCCGAAGGCCTCCAGCGCTTCGAAACCGGCCGCGACGGCGCGCCGCGTCTCCTCGAAGGTCAGGCCGGGAAGCGCATCGCGCAGCGACTCGAACAGCTGCTTCGGCACCAGCGGCGCATCGCCCAGCGACACCATGGGCGACACGTGCCGGACACCGAGCTCGGCGAACACGTCCTTTTCCTTGAGGAACCCGGCCTTGATGTTCTCCGGCGCCGCCATGACGCGCGGGCAGGCCAGCGACGCGAGCACGTGGCCGCCGAGGTATGACGGCAGCGAGTAGATCATCGGCGAGAACAGCACGTCGATCTTGTGGTGACGATCCCGCGCCAGCAGCTCGCCGTAGTGGCCGTTGATGCATTTGACCGGATAGCAGCAGTCGACGGTGCCGCGTCCCTTGCCGTATTGCCGCGCCTGGTCCTCGGAACTGTCGGAGGAGAACTCGAGGTGGCGCGCTTCGACGCCGAGCGCCTCGAAGAACCCGATCCAGAACTGGTGTGTCGACCAGAGATTGAGGACGCGCGGGATGCCGATGCGCAGTTTCGCGCGCGGCCTGGCCGCCGCCTCAGGCGGGCGTAACGCGGCGGAAGGCGTTTTCCCGAACCAGCTCCGCAGTGTTTGGGTGGGCATTGCGCGTGCTCTCCATGTTCTTCTTCATGATGCGCATTTCGTTGGCGTCCTCCAGCAGCCCCTTGGGGCAGGAGTTGCCGCTGATGACGCGCTCCCAGCCGGCGCCGAGCGGCACCTTGCTCCACGGCCGGCCCTGGCCGCCGGGCAGTCGCACGTCGATGAACGTGCGCTTGCAGCTCACCGGGCACCAGGTGCAGGTCGTGTGCTCGTTGGTCGTGCTGGTGTACTCGAGCGACTCGATCACCTCGTAGCCGCGGAAGCGCGACGCGCCGACCGACGCATCGCCGGCGCACAGCGCCGCACCGATGGCGCCGGCCTCGCCCGAATACGGATGCACGACGATCTCGGCGTCGGGCACCTTGGCCTGGATGAAATCCACCTGCGCCTTGACCACCGCGAGGTTGCGATGCGTGCCGCCCTGCAGGATGAACTTGCGGCCCGCGGCGGCGAGGTTCTGCAGCTGGCCCGCGTACACCCAGACGTTCAGCGGCAGCACGGCCGCGAGCCCCGCCATGATCTCGTCGGCCGACCAGCCCTTGCGCTGCTGGTTGACGATGTCCGACTGCAGGAACACGCCGCAACCCATGGCGAGCGCGGGCACCGCCTTCGCGTTGAAAGCATGCTCGGCATATTGCTCGAGCGGCACGGAGTAGCGTTCGGCCACGCCCTGCAGGAAGGCGCCGTTGCCCGACGAGCACTGCGAGTTCAGGCGGAAGTCCGCCACCGTGCCCTGGCGCAGGATCATGATCTTCACGTCCGCCCCGCCGACGTCGCAGATCACGTCGGCGTCGGGGAAGTAATGCAGCGCGGCGGTCGCATGCGCCACGGTCTCGACGATGGCGAGGTCCGAACCGATGACGTCCTTGAGCAGGTCCTTGCCGTAACCGGTCAGCGCCAGCGCGCCTAACTTCTCGAAACCGGCGGCGCGCAGCTGTCGGAACAAGGCCTTGGCATCCTCGATGGGATTGCCGTTGGACAGCGCATAGCAGCTGAACAGCAGCTCGCGCGCCGGCGACAGCACCACGGCCTTCGCGGTGGTGCTGCCGAAATCGCAGCCGACCAGCACCGGCTCCGCGCAGGCGCGGTGCTCCTGTCGGCCACGCACGGAATAGCGCGCGATGAAGCCTTCGAGCTCCTGCGGGTCGCCGACCAGGCCCTTCGCGCCCTCCTTCGACTTCGCCTCCCACTGTCCCTTCTCGATCCAGGCCTCGAGGGCTTCGTGGCCGGCGTAGATACCGGCCGCGGGATCCGTGGCCGCGATCTCGATGCATCCGAGGCAGGCGTAGTACACGGCTTCCTTCGGCACCTGGATGGCGCGCGCCGGATCCGCGTCTATCTTCCGCTCCTTCCAGAGCTTGCCGAGATGATGCCGCCAGGCCTCCTGCAGGCCGCGGAAGAACAGGTTCGGACCGCCCAGCAACAGCACGCCGGGCATCGGCGTGTTGCCCTTGGTCAGCGTCGCGAGGTTCTGGTAGACCACCGCCTCGAACAGGCTGGCGACGATCTCGTCCACCGGCACCCCGGACTTGATCAGCGTGTTCGAGTCGGACTCCGCGAAGATGCCGCACTTCGAGCTGATGCGATGCAGGTTGTAGCCGTCGTAGCCCGCCTGGGCCAGCGCCTCGGACGACACCTGCAGCTTGCGCGCGGTCTTCTCGATGAACGTGCCCGTGCCGCCGCTGCAGGCGGACTGCATGTAGACCTGTTTCGACTTGCCGTCACCGCTGGGCGTGAAGAACAGCGTCTTCATGTCCTCGCCGCCGATCTCGGAGACGAAGTTGACGTCCGGGTGCAGTTTTTCCACGGCCGCGGACACGGCCACGACTTCCTGCACGGCCTTGGCGCCGATCAGGGGCGCCAGCAGCCCGGCGCCCGAACCGGTGATGAAGATGCGGTCGCGCCCGGGCACGAGGCCGCACTCGGCCTCGATGCGCGCCAGGAAGTCGAGCACCATCTCGGCCTGCTTGGTGTTGTGGCGCGCGTAGTGCTGCCAGCGCGGCGCGCCGCTCTCCATCACGACCGCCTTGACCGTGGTGGAACCGACGTCGAGGCCGACGATCTTCATCGTGCGCGACATTGCGCCAGGTGCAGCGCGTAATTGGCCGCGGTGCCCGCGACGCCGTAGTGCGGCACCTTGTACGTCGAGCGGCGCATCGCCGTCGTCTCGCGTGCGCGCAGCTGGTCGGGCGCAAGGCCAATGCGCTCGAACACTTCGTCGTATTCCTTCTGCGCGCGTTTCTTCGCTTCCGTCAGGATCATCTGGCAGCGCGACAGCGCGTGCACCTCGGCGTCGCCCTTGATCTCGAGCGGCGCGTACAGCAGGTCCGGATGCTTGCCGAGCACCGCCGACATGGCGCCGATGCTCATGGTGTTGGGCATGCACGAATACGGCGACAGCTCGCAGATCATGTGGGCCTTCTTCTGCTGGTGCGCCCACAGCGCCTTGCCGATCAGCATGTCGCCTTCGCCGCCGTTGAGCCGGCTGTGGTAGTAAGGCCGTGCCAGCTCGCGCAACAGCGACTGGCGCGGCATCTCGTGCGGCACGCCGCCGAGCGCGCGGCGCATGCGGTCATAGGTCCAGCGCAGCAGTCCCTGCGCCGCGTGGATGGACTTCATCTTGAGGTACGCGCCGCGGTTGATGCCGACGTGATCCTCGACATCCTGCGCGGCCATGCGCATCAGGTAGTCGAACCAGATGACGATCACCGCCGGGTAGACTTCCGCGCCCTCCGCTTCCAGCCAGCGGTGGATGTTGTAGTTGGGATCGCCCTCCACGGTCTGCAGGTAGAACTCGCCGGTGATCTTGACCTTGGGTTTCATGCGCAGCCGGTCGACCTCGACCTCGTCGAAGCGGCGCCGCACCTCTTTCATCGCGTTGACGAAGTACGGCGTTGCCAGGTGCCAGGCGAGCGACCCCCACTTCCTGCCGCGGTTGGGCCGCTTGAGCAGCGCCTGGTACAGGATCTCGATCGCGTCCCGTGAAGCGCGCACCGTTTCGCCCGGCTTGAGCTCGTACGGGCGGGTCTGGTACTCGAGGTCCTGCACCACGTCGGCGAGCAACACCGACCAGGCCGATCCCAGCGTCAGGGGCAGGTTGAGGTCGAGCCCGCCGCCGTCGGCCTCGCCCTGGTCGAGCCCCTCCTGGCCGAGCAGGAACATGCGGAAATCGCGCATCCCGGAATTGCGCAGCGCGAGCTCGTAGCTCTGGTGGTACTGGCCGAAGCGGCACGCGCCGCAGGAGCCCGCCGTGAGATAGATGAAATCGTTGGTGACGGCGTCGGCGCCGCGTTGCCTGGCCTCGCGGCGCAGAGTGTTGACGATGTTTCCGACGGTGAAACTGGTCGGGCAGCATTGCCCGATGTCGGCGACCTCGCGTCCGGTGAGCAGGTCCTCGCGCGTCGCGGTGGGCAGGATCTGTGTGCGGTAGCCGCAGTTCGCGAGCGCGCCCTGCATGACACGCTCGGCGCGCCAGTGCAGGTTGCCAAACAGGATGGTGACCTTGTCGCGCTCTTCGCGCTTGAACGGGCGCGGCTTGTACGCGCGATAAGGTTCCGACGCGGTGCGCGCCGGCGGCGCGACGCTGCGCACGCGGGCCGTCGCCGGCGCGGCATCGCCGGCGAGCACGATGGGGATATCGGCCAAGGCGCTCTTCTTCTGTCGCGAACCCGGCTCTGCTGACATTGCTAGCCCTCCCTGAATGCCCGGAGTCGAATACTGCCCCAACGTTTCGCGATCGACGAGTAGAATTCCTCGCCGTCGTTCACGGGGAGGAAATCGATGAGGATCTACAACGCGGTGGGATACGGTTGCCTGGTCTCGTACGCGGCCGCCAGCTTCTTCCTTGCCCCGGAGCATCTTGGACCCTGGGCCGGCCTCGGTATCGGCATGGCCTATCTCATCGTCTGCTGGTTCATGGCGGGGGTCTATCTTTCCTGCGTCATCCACATGGGCATCGCGCACCGCGCGCTCGACTACCAGGAGTGGTTCGTCAAGACCCTCTCGGTGCTGAACAACACCTTCGGCGTCTATATCAATCCCATCAGCTGGGTGAATCGCCACCGGCTGCACCATCGGTACGCCGATCATCCCGGCGACCCCAACAAGCTCGCCGCCGACGGGCCCTGGAAGACGCTGTGGCTGTGCCTCTTCCCGTACAAGACCGACGTCAACGTCGCCAACGACGCCATCCTGCAGACCTGGCCCATGCGGCTCGCCGGCAATCCGGTCTACTTCGTGGTCGCCCAGAGCGCGAGTTTCGTGTTGCTGTGGTGGCTGGTGGGCGACCTGCTGTTCGCGAGCGTGCTCTGGGTCGGCACGCGCATATTCGCGATGTGGGTCAACATGGTGCAGAACTACTGGACCCACGATCGCCGCTGGGGTTATCGGCGCTACGAGGACGACGACAACGCCATGAACATCGGCGACTGGCTGCCCGTGATGGCCACCTTCAGCGCCTGCCTGCAGAACAACCACCACCACTCGCCGCAGTTCCTGCGCCTGAGCCACGTGGACAGCGAATTCGACTTCGGCTTCGCGACCGTCAAGGTCATGAAGGCGCTGGGCCTGGTCAAGGCATCGAACTATGGCGCGGTGCTGCCCAAGGACATCCCGCTCGAGTCACTGGAGTTCTAGGGCGCGGGTTGCTTCGCCTTGCGCGGCAACAGCGGATAGAAGAACTGGCCCCAGAAGCTGAACGGGATCTTCTCGTGGTTGAGCCCGTAGTGCTCGGGCCAGCTGTCGTCCTTCGGCAGGTAGTGGGTCCCGAAGAGCTTGTCGAGCCACGGGAAATGGATCGAGAAGTTCCGGTCGATGGCTTCCTTCTGCGAGGTGTGGTGCCAGTGATGGAAGCGGCATTGCACCAGGTACGGCTCGAGCCACTTCGCCGTCGGGCCGAAGTTGCAGTGCGCCCAGGTGGCATGGATGTTCACGAAGAACAGGTAGGCGACGTTGATGCTCTGCGGGAAGATCAACATCATCGGGATGAGGATGCCGCCGCGTACCACCACGTCTTCCACCAGGTGCGCGCGCGAGCCCGCGATCCAGTCGAGCGCCTTCGACGAATGATGGATGGCATGGAAGCGCCACATGAACGGGATCACGTGGAAGCCACGGTGGATCCAGTATTGCGCCAGGTCGGCCACCAGCACGGCCGCCAGGAACTGCACGATCCACGGTAGTTTGCCCACCGCCTCGGCGATGAACGCCACGTTCAGCGTCGAGGTGAGCTGGGTCGCCGGCAGCAGGATCAGGAAACTGGTGAGCTGGATCGGCAGGTGCGTGGACAGGAAGTACACGATGTCGTTCAGCCATTCGGCCCGGAACACGCTCTGCCTCGGGTAGGCGGGCCAAATCACCTCGATGGGCGAGAAGATGAGCGTCATCATCAGCATGTCGAGCAGGAACCAGTCGAGGCCGATCGCCGGCCCGGCATGCAGGTCCTGGTTGATGGGCACGCTGGCGCCGCCCAGCAGCGACGCGCCCAGTGCGAACACCATGCCGGTCAGGGCCAGCACCTTCTTCCGGCGCAGCATGGCGGACACCACGCCGAACAGGATCGCCGCACCGATCACCGCCTGGATGGCGAGGCGCATGAGGTCCATGCGGTAGTAAGGCCGCAGACTGGGCGAGGACAGCAGCTGCGGGAAGTGCAGGCACAGCACCGCGCCGAACGCCAGCAGTCCGAAGAACGCCGACAGCACCCCGCTCCACCAGCCGGTGCCGAAACCGCCGGGCTCGTCGTCCCCGAAGAATTCGTTGAGGCGTTGCTCGAGCATGGACGCGAAAATTACTGCATCGCCGCGCCGGGCACACGCTTGTTTGCATCAAATGCGAGCCAGGTACTGTTTGCCGACCCCGTCAGGCTCCCTTGAAGATCCGGTTGGCATTGCGCTCGCCCAGCACGCGGTAGCTCTCCCACTGGTCATCGCCCAGGAACTGGTCGAAGGTCGAGTCGTTGGGGAATGCCTTGTTCTGCTCGGAGTAGCAGCGCAGGTCGAGCGGCATGTCCTGTGGCACGAGGCAGCCCTTGAGCACCAGCAGCCAGCAGGGATTCTTCCCGTCGCCGTCGTAGGTGACGCGCGCCAGCGCGCCGGCGTGCGGGCCTTCGCGCTTGAGCGAGGACAGCGTGCCGAGCGCGTTGGTGTCGATCCAGTCCTGGATCCACGGCGGCGGCAGGTTCCCGGCCACGGCCGGGTCTATCCACTCGAAACTCGCGCCGAAGTCGAGCCGTGCACGGCGCACCAGTGCCGACAGGTCGTCGAAGATGTACTCGGGATCGTGCGTGCCGTCGACCATGATCATGAAGCGCACGCGCCGCCGCAGCAGCTCGTACAACGCACTGTTCTCGATGTGCCCGCCGTCGCTCAGGTACCAGTAGCGATGGCCCGGTCCCTGGAAATAGCGCCACCACTCCGCCAGCAACGTCGACTGCGTCTTGAACAGGAACGAGGGGATCGAGCCGATGCGTCGCAGGAACGACGGCGGGAAGCGGCCGGGCCGCTCGCCGGTGCCGACGCCGGAGTCCCACCAGTAGCCGAGCCGCACGTTGAACAGCCCCAACAACAGCGCCATGGGCAGCGAGGTATTGCGGCCCTGCCCGGGCGTGAACGCGGCGCCCGAGATCGCCATCCACTGGCTGAGCCGCAACTGCTCCGGGCACACGCAGATGTCGTCGGCGCGCAGCGGGTCGCGCGACAGCACGTGGAAGGCATTCGGATCCGGCGCCACGGGCAGCGGGCACAGCGATGCCGGCGCGGCCGAGTCGTCCATGGCGCGCAGGATCTTCTGGGTGATCTTGCCGCTGTCCTTCAGGGTCCAGAGCGCATGGAAGCGCCGGCCCACGCTCACGCCCTTCGGGCCCACGCACATCTGCAGTCCCTTGTCCTCGTCGATGGCGCGGCCCGACATGGCGTCGACGGTTTCGTTGACGCAGGTGGACAGCAGGTGCAAGGGCCCACCGTGCTTCTCCGGGTGGTATTCGTCGAAGAAGATGTCGTCGTCGGGATGCGCGGCGCTGACCTCGGGCGGCGCATCCCCCGGGTTGGCGTGCACGCGCGCCTCGCTCGAGGCGCCGAGGAAGGTGCGCGCCAGCCGCGAGGCATAGTGCGGACCCAGCGAGGTCAGGTTCAGGAATCCATGCGCACGGCTCAGGATGAAGGCCACCAGCAGCGCGAGCAGCAGGGTCCACACGCCGATGCGCTGGCCGGCGTCGAACGCGGTGTGCGCGATCACGTCGTAGCCGAACAGCAGGAACCCGAGGATGGGAAACGCCACGGTACCCGCGGCGAGATTGCGCAGCAGGCCGGCTTCGGCCGGCGTGGTGCCGGCGAGCTTCGCCGCACCCATGCGCCACAGCGGCATGAGCGTGGCGAGAATGGCCATGCCGCCGACCGTGGGGAACATGAGCCGATGCTGCGCCCCGAGCCGCGCGAGCGAATCGAGGATCACCCAGCCGGTGGTCCACACGATGGTGGTCAGCATCAGCCCGAGTCCGCGCGTCAGGCGATTGCGCACCACGGTGCCGCGGTGCTTGACCGCGCGCGGGTCGTTGACGTCCTTGACGGCAGCGATGCGCGCGAACTCCTGCCACAGCCAGGCCACCAGCAGCGAGGTGATGGCGATGGTTGCGAGTAGTTCGACCACCGGCCGGTGCAGCCGCAGCGCCGCCACCGCGGCACCCAGCATCACCAGCCAGGTGAGCAGCGCGTACAGCGGATGCGCCGCCCTTGCGCCCGGCTTGGGCGCGAGGAAGAACGCCAGCCACGAGGGATAAATGCCGAACACGAACACCGCCGGCGGAATCCACCACCACGGGCTCACGTCGAGGCCGAGCACGCGCGCGCCGGCGAAGTCCAGCCAGGTGTTGTCGGTGAGCCAGCGGAACACCGCGAACAGGCCGATGAACATGCCGGCCAGCGCGATGTGTGCACCCAGCAGGTTGCGCCACACCACGCCGAGGTTCACCTCGCGGTCGGTGCGGCCCGCGCCGGACAGGTAGTTGGCGTGCTCGCGCAGCCAGCGGTTCTCGGCGGAGTTGACGTTGCCGACCACCTGCTCCACGCGTTGCGCCGGGTCGCGCACCTGGTCGGACTGGCGCGTGAACAGCCGGCCGAGGAACGAGCCGATGTAACCGCCGCCGGACACGGTGGCCAGGTAGTCGATGCCCTTGAGCCGCCCGCGCTGCGCCAGCGACTGCAACACGCCGAGGCACAGCGTCGCGGAGCGGATGCCGCCGCCCGAAAGCGCGAGCCCCACGGTGTCCTCGGGTAGTTTGCCGTTGATCACCGGCGCCTCCGGCGCCAGCATGCCGGCGATCCTGCGGCGCTCGCGCACCGCGCCGGCCTCGGCCTGCTCGAACTGGCCGGGGAACTGCTGGTGCAGGCGCGTGTTCAGCAGTTCGTCGGCGGCCTTCTCGGCCACCATGAAGATCGGCGTCGCGATGAAATAGCCCGGGATCTCCGGGAATACCGAGGCGTCGACGACCCGCAGCCCGCGCACGCCGTGCACGCGGAATTTGCTGTCGATGACCGCGTCGCGATCGACCAGCTTCGAGGGATCCTCGTTCCACGCGTCTTCGCCGATGCGGCAGGTGCCGCAGGCGTGGTGGCCCCAGGCCTCGTCCTGCACCCAGCGGCGCATCGCGGCGCGATCGGCGCGCTGCGCGCCGGGCTGCACCTCGTTGCCTTCGAACAGCGGCACGCTGGAGTTTAGGCGGCGCACGAAGTCGATGCCCTCGCACAACGCGTCGACGTCGTCGGCCGCGGCGGGAATCGACGCGGGAAACGACGCGAAGCAGATGTCGGGCTGGTGGAAGGGGTTGTTGGTACGCAGTCTCACGCTGCCGGCGTTGTTGCGCGTATAGGCCTTCAGGATCAGCCAGCTCCACAGGTTGCGCTGCTCGACGCCGGCGCCCTGCGTGCGGTACAGCAGTTCCTTCGACCAGTTCCAGTAATAGCCGCGAAAGGCCGCGGGCGCGCCGAAGATGAACAGGTCCGGATCGATGAGCGGCGTGCCGTCCACCGGCACGGCCTTCGACGAGGTATAGAAGAACGACACCGCGCCGCCATTGGTGGCGTACAGGCCGGTGCCATCCGTGCGCCACTGCTCGAGCGCGGCATCCTTCGTGCCGGGCGGATCGGTGGACTCGTACGGCTTGAAGCCCACGCCCCGCAACGTCTTGAACTCCTCGGCCTGCTTGTGCCTGTCCTTGGCCTCGCTCACCACGCTGACTTCGTAGCGGTCCTGCAGGTTCTTGCCCACGCCGGGCAGGTGCACGTAGCGCTCGCGCGCCACCTGCTTGCCCTCCGCGTCGCAGACACCTTCGACCTTCGCGGCCTTGAGCGCCTCGCGGTCGCCGATGCCGCTCAGCATCAGCAGCTGCGGCGAGTTGAACGCGCCGCCGGCGAGCACTACCTCTTCGCGCGCGTAGAAAATGCCGGCGTCGTGGGCCGTGGCCTCCGGCGGCGCCGTGTCGCGCGCGGCTTCGTACAAACGCAGGCCTTCGGCGACTTCCACGCCGACGGCGCGCGGTACGCGCCCCTCCCCGTCGTCGAAGACCACGCGCTTGGCGAAGGTCTGGGTCTTGATGACCAGGCGAGTGGGGAATCTCTTCTCCACGTCGGCCAGTCGTTCGCGCACGCTGATGCGCCGCGAGCCGTCGGTGCCGATGGGAATGAACGACAGTTGCCCGTTGAGCGCCGAGCGCGCCGTGCCGTAGTTGGGGTCGAGGAGCTGCACGATTCGCAGCGTGCGGGTGAAGGCCGCCAGGCGCTTGAACCGGCCGGGCTGGCGCAGCAGGAACAGGATGGTTCGCAGCAGCACGCTGCGGAACGTCCCGTCGCCCTTGGTGATCTTCAGCACCAGGATCGGATCGATGAAACTCGTGACCTGCCAGCCGCCACGGCCATGCCCACCGCGCGCCAGCTGCGCCTTCGGGTTGATGAAGGTCAGGAAGCGCTTGAACCACTTGTAGATGAAGAGGATCGTGCCAAAGAAGCCCTCGAACTTGTCGTAGTACAGACAGTTCTCGATGCGCGCGAAGTAGCCCTGCATGTTTTCCGCGCGCCAGCTGGTGTCCTGGGTGCGCTGCGCGATGCGGTTCCAGTCGCTGTCGTTGGGCCGGACCACGATCATGGCGTAGTGCGTGGTGCAGCCGCCGATCCCCGATGCGCGTGGATAGAAGATGCCGCCGCCCGGCCCGGTGCTGCCCGGCTTCGCCGGGTCCCTGGCCGGCTGGTACTTGGTGTCCTGCGCCTGCGCGGACTGCGAGGCGTAGTGGCGCACGGAGAAACCCCAGCTCATGCGCGGGTCTTCGGTGGCCGCGCCATGGAAGGCCGGCACCGAGTAAGTTTGCCCGGTGCGCTCCGCGGTGTACGGCGGATGATTGTCCACCTCGTCGTCGCACACCGGATCGATGCCCGCGTCGAGGAGCAGCACGGTGCGGCCCGCTTCCACGAGGCGCGCCGCCAGCGGTCCGCCGGCGGCGCCGGCGCCGACGATGATGTAGTCGAACGGGGTCTTCTCCCGGCTGCGCGCCAGCTCCAGCAGGTCGGCGGCGGTCGGGGATTCCGAGCTCTCGATTCGCATGCGCAGTTCCCGTCAGAGCGTCTTGAGGAAGGCCTTGAGCTGGCGCTTCTCGTCATCCGTGAGGTGCTCGGCGAACCAGTGGCCGCGGTCGAGCACGAAGTCCGGGCACTTGCTCGCCTCGAGCAGCGCCTGGCCCGCCTCGTCCTGGAACACCTTGAGACGCGCCGCGTCGCTGGTCTCGTGCTTCGCGAGGATGATGCCGCGCACCAGCGCCGTCGCCGCGCGCAGCGTCTTGCCGAGCGGCGCCTCCGGATTCATGTTCATGATGAGGCTCACGGGCACGCCGCGCGGTATCGGCCCGAGTGAAACACCGCCGCGCTCCCCGTGCGCGAAGCCGTTGGCCACGTAGCCGGTCCACGCGCTGCCCGCGGCCAGCGCCACGAACACCAGCGCCGGCAGTAGTTTGCCGCCGCGCGCGAGGAAGAAGTACACCGCCGCGCCGACCAGCGCCGCCGGCACCAGCCACAGCTCCCACCAGATGCGATCGAATTTGCCGATGACCAGCAGCGCCGAGACCAGCACGGCGAACGTGGTCAGCACGAAGCCCAGGTGGCGGGCGCGCGCAAAAATCGCCAGCACCAGGAACACCACCGCGAGCGTCACCCACAGCCACAGCGTGAGGAAGCCGAGGCGCCCTTCGCCCAGGATGCCCACCAGCAGCGGCCGCACGAAGCGGTGGTTGAATTCCACGTTGGTGGGCTCGGTGGTGCGATAGATGAATCCCGGGTCGCCCTTCGCGAGCGCCGCGAAGGCCGGCTCCGAGCGCAGGTCGCCGCTGATGCCGGTGGGCTGCTTCTCGCGGTACTCGCGCCAGAACAGGCGATTGATCGCATCGTCGAAGGCCTCGAGGCGGCCGCCGACCGACGGATCGCGCGTGAACTTGCCGAGCGTGTTGTTGTGCAGGAACGGCGCCGTCGCCCACAGGCTGATCAGCGAGGCCGGGCGGTAGTAGCCCGGGCCACCGGGCGGCGGAAAGTAGTAGTCATTGTTGCAGCAGTCGTCCTGCAGGGGGGCATGTGAGAACGGATTGAAGAATGGCACCGGCCCCACCGCGGGCAGCTTCTTGTAGGTTTCGGAAGAGAAGTTGTCCCAGACCTGCCCGCGCATCGCGTTGGTCGCGACCGCGCGCGCCGAGTTGGTGCCGACCAGCGTCACCGGGATGCGCACCTCCGAAGAAAGGAAGTTGCCTTCGATGAAGGAGTCCGTCTCGGTGCCGGCGCCTTGCGCCATCGCGCGGATGGCGTCGCGATACACGCCGAACGCCTTGCCGCGCGTGAACGCGGCCCAGTCCGCGTAGTCGGCTGGCAACGTCAGTTCCATCGCACCGCCCGGCTGCGGCGCGGGCGCCGCGGACCAGTCGCGCGAGAACTTGAGATCGAAACCCGCCGGCTGCTTGCTCGAATGGCAGATGGCGCAGTTGTCGACGAACACCGCCCGGCCGAGTGTCGCGTCGCCGCTCTCCGCGGCCAGCGAGCTGCGCAGTTGCTGCGTGGCCGCCTCGTCTTTCTTGCCGCTGGCGTCGTTGACCACCGCGTACTTCAGCTTCATCGGCGAGGCGATGTTCTTGTTCTTGCCGAGGTCGACGTAGGTGAAGAACGCCTTGAGCGCCGGAATGCGGTACTCGTCGGCGGAGTTCCAGTAGGCGGATTTCTTCTTGAGCGTGGCGATGGAGAACGGCCGCTGCGGGCGGAAGCCGATCACCGGGTTGTGACAGGTGGCCCACAGGTCGGAATGCGTGCCGATGTTGAGGTACACGCGCGCCAGCGCGCCGTACGCGCCGACGCTGTCGGCGCCGTCGATCAGCACGCGCGGCGTGTGGCGCGGATTGATGCCGGGATTCGCCTCCTCGACGCTGTTCAACAGCAGGTTGGCCGGGCCCTGCTCCTCCGGGCTGTTACCCGCGGCGCGGAACAGGCGCGCCGGCACGTCGAAGATCGAGATGATGGTGTTGGCATTGTTGATGTGATCGGTGCTCACCAGCGAGGTGTCGATGGTGCCGGGCTGCTGGCTGGCGAGGAACTGGCGCAGGAAGCTCGTGGGGGCCGGCTCGTTCGTCACCGGGTCCGGCGCGCGCACGTTCTTCTCGCTCTGCGTGAGGTTGGCGAAGATGGTCTCCGCCTTCCAGTACTGGTTGCCGATGACGCTCGACATGTTGGCCCAGCCCGGCGACTCCACGTCGCCCGGCGGATTCAGCGGATGCGGACCGACGTGGCAGAACGCGCAGGCCATGCCCACGCGGAACGGCCGCACCAGCGTGGGATCGGCCGCGACGCTGGCGTTCGAGTAGTAGTTGTCCGGCTTGTCGATCACGACTTCCTTCCAATGCCGCCGTGCCTTTTCCGCCGCGGGCGTGCCCGCGAAGTAGTCAGGGTTCGGAAACAATCGCAGCCCCACCACGCCGCTCGGGTAGCCATAGACCTGCGGGTCGACGCCGTCCTGCGGCAGCGACGCCAGCAGCGCGGAAAATTTGCCCGCGTCGTACGGCTCGAACAGCTGCGTGTGCTTCGGGTCGGTGTGCTTGAGCGCGGGGCCCGGCGCCGGACGCACCGCCGCCTGGCCGGTGCGCGTGTCGATGTCGGTATCGACGTTGCCGGCCTTCGGCTGGGTCATCCGGATGTGCTCGCCGTCGGCGGCGTCCAGGTACAGGCCGAGCTCGTTCACCGAGAAGTTAGCCTTCATGCCGGGCTGGTTCATCATGCCGGTGTTCTTGAAGCGCTCACCGCGCCGCCGCGAATCGAGCAGGATCAGGAAGTCGGCGAGGCCGTAGCCATCCTGCTGCAGCCAGTTCCAGAACACCTCGTTGCCCTCGGCCCACAGCATCCAGGTGTTCTGTCCACGGATCGCATCGCGCCCCTGCCCCGCGCCGTTCGAAATCACCAGGCCGGTGAGATTCTTTTCGTAGGGAAGATGCATGTCCGGCGGGCCGCGGTAGTCGAAGGGCTCGAGGTTGCCGGTCTTTTCGTTGACCACCTGGTCCACTTCCCAGAACAGGTTGCGCTGCTCCGCCGGGAAGCAATGCGGCATGCGCTTGTTCACCGGCGTGCCCGCCGCGGTGAAGCCACCCATGGGCTCATCCGCGGGCGCGTCGTTCTCGCCGTTGGTCTGGAACTCGTCCCAGTGCTTCATCGAGTCCGGGACGTGGTTGGCCGCGGGATAGTGGTCCTCGATCTTCGGCTTCGCGGGCTCGTCGGCCGCGAGCGCGGTGAGCGCCAGCAGCGCGCCACAGGCCAGGGACATCGCGCGGCGCGCCGCGACCCGATAGTTGGAGCGTTTCATGGGCAGTCCTGTAGTTCCTTGGGTGTGTCCGGGGACGGCGGCAACATGCCGAACAGGCGCTTCGCTTCCGCGAAGCCGATGTAGGTAGTCAGGAAATCCATGAGCGGCCGCGAGAACATGCCGTTGTGCCCGTCGACCAGGTTCGGCGGCGTCTCGGCCACGATGAAAGCCTGGTTCGCGAGCGGCGGCGCGTCCTGCTTCGGCTCGAGCACCACGTCGAAGAACGTGGTCTGCTTCGAGAAATCGAAACACGCGATGTCGTGCGCGAGTTTCGCCACCGCGAGCCTGCGGGCTTCACCCCCGAGGCCGTGCGGCACCTCCGCGCTCAGCGAGTCCGGCCGCAAGCGCGGCTCCGGCTTGCGCTCCCAGTCGTACCAGTCGAACGACTTGCCGGCGCACTGCGGGCAGGCGCTGTCGGCCTGCTGCGCCAGGGCCTGCTTGTGCAGCTTCTCGTCCGGGTTCACGGGCTTCAGCTCGTGCGTCACCTGCTCCGTCGCGAACCCCAGGGCCCGGCGCTCGAGCGTGTCCTCGCGCGCTTCCTTGCCCGGCTTGCCACCGAAGATCTCGCCCGCGACACGGCCGGCGTTGAACCACGTTTTCCGCGGCCCGTCATTGGTCGCGGAAATGGTCAGCATCAGCGGCCACTGCGCCGGTGCGAAATTCATGCGGCTGAGCGCATGCAGCCGCTGGTAGGCCGCGGCCTCGACCGCGGGATTGATCAGCACCACGAGGTCGCCGAAGCCTTCCACGGGCGCCTTCAAGGGCTCCGCCGGCGGATCCACCGGCGTCTTATCGCGTAGATAGCCGGGACGCGGATTAATCGAGATGAGCTTGTGCTCGAGATACGGATCGGTCGCGCGCAACAGCACCTGGCCGCCGAAGCTGTGCCCGATCTCGACGAGGCCGAAGAGCTTGCCGGGGCGCTGCGCGATCGCCGGGTCCGTCAGGTCTTCGGGGCGGATCTGCCGTGACTGGTGCAGGTCGCGCAGCCGCACCAGGAACTCCTGCAGGTCGGTTTCGCCGACGCGCTCGGCGGCGGACTTGCGGCCCCAGAACGTCAGGTAGTCGAGGAACCCCGGCCACGCCCGCCCGCGCCAGCCGACGTAGATGCCGATGATGCGCACCGGGCGGCGCGGATCGCCGTTGTGGATGAGGCTGCGCGCCTCCTTGTACATGTCGCGACCCAGCTGCTCGTCGAGTTTCCCGAGCACCTGCCGGAAGCCTTCGAGGTTCTCGTCACAGCATTTCGCGAGGTGATGCCAGCCGTGGATGAACACCACGACGATGGCGTCGCCCTGCTCGGCGGCCTCGGTGGCCGCGGCGATGGCGTTGTTCGCCTGGGCCGGGGCCCACAACCATCCCTCGTCATCCGCTTCGACGAAATGGATTTCGGGCCCGACCGCCGTGGTGACGGGCGTGTCGGGACGATACTGGTGGTGGTAGCCGCCGCAGCCGACCCAGCACATCGCCAGTGCGGTGCTCGTGACGCCGGTCGCCAACGCACGGGGAAATCCTTTCACCACCTGCCTCCTTTCATTGCTTCTTATTCGAATGCCGGCGGTGCCAGGCGACGCTCGATATGACTAGTGTCGCGAAACGAGACTTTCTCCCACCTGGGCGCGCCGATTCCCGCGTGCCGCGCGCCATTTCTGCACACCGGCAGCGCGTCGCGACGAAACTTCCCCCGCGCTAAGACCGGGATTACCCTGCGGCGGTGCAAGAACAAGCCTCCGAACGGCCCAATGGCGCACCGTCGCCTTCCGACCCCGATCGCCGGCATACCGCCACGGAGCGCAAGGTCCGCTGGGGCTTTGCGGTGGCGATCGCCTTTCTCTGCGTCATCGGGCTGGTGTCGTACCTGTCGGTGGTGCGGCTCACGGAGGACTCGCGGCTGGTGACCCGCTCGCACGCGGTCATGTCCAACATCGATGCACTGGTCACGACGACCTTCGAAGCCGAGTCCGCGCAGCGGGCCTACGTGCTCTCCGGCGAAGAGCAGTTCCGCGTGGACTACGCGAGCGCCACCGAGCGCGTCAATTCCCTGCTGCTCGATCTTGGCGGCGCCGTGCGCGACCAGCCCGCACAGCTCGCGCGCATGGGACCGCTGACGAACGCGGTACGCGAGCGCCTGAAGCGCAGCCAGGAAATCGTCGACCTGCGCCGCACCTCGGGCATGGAGGCCGTGCAACGGCGGCTGGCACAGAGCGAGAGCCGCCCCGGCGTGTCGTTGCAGGGACAGATCCGGCGGCTCGCGCAGGACATGAAGGCCGCGGAGCTCAGGCAGCTCGAGACCCGTGAAACGCTGGCACGGCACAGCGCCGTGCTCACCAAGGCGGTGATCGCCGGTGGCAGCGCGCTGGCGCTGCTGTTCATGGGCTTCGCACTGCTCGCCATCCGCCGCGATTTCGCCGGCCGCGCGCGCGCCGAGGCCGAGCTCAACCGATTCTTCGACCTGTCCATCGACCTGTTCGTGATCGCCGATGCCAACGGCTACTTCCGGCGCGTGAGTCCCGCGATCACCGACGTGCTCGGCTACTCGGTGCAGGAGGCTCTGCGGATTCCCTACATGGAACTCATCCACCCCGACGATCGCGGCCGCGCGCAGGAAGTCGTCGAGCGGCAATTGGCGAGCGGCGAACGCATCGACGCCTTCGTCGGGCGCATGCGCCACAAGAACGGCACCTGGCGCGTGCTCTCCTGGCGCTCCATGCCGCGCGGCCGGCTGATGTTCTCCACGGCGCGCGACGTGACCGACGACATCGAGTCGGCGAACGAGCTGCGCAGCGCCAAGGAACAGCTCGAGGCGCGCGTCGCCGAGCGCACCCGCGACCTGGAAAAGGCCAATGACTTCCTGCGCCAGAGCGAGCAGCGCTTCCGCGCGCTCATCGACAACAGCTCCGACTGCATCGCGCTGACCGACTCCGAGCGCAGGTTCGTCTACGTGAGTCCCTCGGTGAGGCGCATCGAGGGTTACGCCCCGGAGGAACTGCTGGGAACGGACGCCGCCGACCAGACTCATCCGGAGGACATCAGCAATCTCGGGCGTGGCATGCAGGAGCTGCTCGTCAATCCGGGCAAGCCATTGCCCGCGATCTGGCGCCGCCGGCACAAGGACGGGCGCTGGATCTGGCTCGAAGGCGTCGCCACCAACCTGCTGGACGATCCGGCGGTGCGCGCCGTGGTCTGCAACTACCGCGACATCACCGACCGGCTCGCGCACGAACGCCGGCTCGGCGAGCAGTTGAAGCGCCTCGCGCTGCTGGCGCGGCTGACGCGCGCCATCGGCGAGCGCCAGGACCTGCGCAGCATCTTCCAGGTCGTGGTGCGCAACATAGAAGAGGAGCTGCCGGTCGACTTCTGCATCATCTGCCTGTACGACGCCGGCGCGAACCAGCTCAACGTCAGCTGCGTGGGGCTGCACAGCGAACCGCTGGCGCGCCAGCTCGGCCTCGAGCAGGAGGCGGTGCTGCCGGTGGACGAGAACGGCCTGGGCCGCTGTGTGTCCGGTTACCTGGTCTACGAGCCCGACATCGCGCACTCGAGGTTCGAGTTCCCGCGCCGCATGGCGGGCGTCGGCATGCGCTCGCTGGTGATCGCGCCGCTGCTGGTGGAGAGCCGCGTGTTCGGCGCGTTGATCTGCGCGCGGCGCACCGCCGAGGCATTCAGCAGCGGCGAGTGCGAATTCCTGCAGCAGACCAGCGAGCACACGGCGCTGGCCGCCAACCAGGCGCAGCTGTACACCGCCTTGCAACAGGCCTACGACGACCTGCGCCAGACCCAGCAGCAGGTCATGCAGCAGGAACGCCTGCGCGCGCTCGGCCAGATGGCGAGCGGCATCGCGCACGACATCAACAACGCGATCTCGCCGATGTCGCTGTACACCGAGGCGCTGCTCGAGCACGAGCCGGCCCTCACCGCGCGCGGCCGCAAGCAGCTAGAGACCATCCAGCGCGCGGTCGACGATGTCGCGCAGACCGTGGCACGCATGGGCGAGTTCTATCGCATGCGCGAGCCCGAGGTGGCGCTGGCGCCGCTCGATCTGAACCTGCTGGTCGAACAGGTCGTCGATCTCACGCGCGCGCGCTGGGCCGACATGGCGCACCAGCGCGGCGTGGTCATCGAGCTCCAGCTCGAGCTCGACGCCGGGCTGCCGCGCATCGGCGGCGTGCAGAGCCAGATCCGCGACGCGCTGGTCAACCTGGTGTTCAACGCGGTCGACGCCATGCCCACGGGCGGCAAGCTGCGGATCCTCACGCGCACCACCGATACCGGCGGCGCGAAGAGCGCGGTCATCGAAGTCACCGACACCGGCGTCGGCATGGACGAGGAGACCCGGCGGCGCTGCCTGGAACCCTTCTTCACCACCAAGGGGGTGCGCGGCACGGGCCTCGGCCTCGCCATGGTGTACGGCGTGACCCAGCGCCACGGCGCGCACCTCGAGATCGACAGCGCGCCCAACCAGGGCACGACCATCCGCATGGTGTTCGCCGCGGTCGCGGCGGGACCGGTGACGCGCGCCGAAGCACCCGGCGCGCGGCTCGCGCCCACGCGCATCCTCATCGTCGACGACGATCCGATGCTGCTCAATTCATTGCGCGAGGCGCTCGAATCCGACGGCCACGAGGTCACCACGGCGGGCGGCGGCCAGGCCGGCATCAACACCTTCGTCGAGTCGCACGCCGAGGGCCGGCCCTTTCCGATCGTGATCACCGACCTCGGAATGCCGCATGTCGATGGCCGGTCCGTGGCCTCGGCCGTGAAGGCCTCGGTGCCCGGCACCGTGGTACTGCTGCTGACGGGCTGGGGGCGCCGGCTCATGGCCGAAGGCGAAATGCCGCCCCATGTGGATGAAATCCTCAGCAAGCCGCCCCGGCTGGCCGATTTGCGCGCGGCGCTCGCCGCCCACCTGCCCACCGGCAAACCGACCGCCTGAAGGCTCCGCCGGGGCCTCCGCACCCGGAAAAAGCGCGAACTGGAGCGTTTCCTAGGGAAACCCGGTGTGACCCGCGTCACCGTGGTTTTGTCACATACCGGCCAAGATTCCTCCGTGTCAGTGGGCGGGAATGCGCCCCGAGGGAGGCTCCGTGGCTATTCAGAAAGTATTGATCGTCGACGACGCGCGCCCCGATCTCATGGCCCTGGAGAGGATCGTGAGCGGCGCCGGTTATACGACGCTGACAGCTACCAACGGCCAGCAGGCCGTCGAGATGTCCAAGGCGCAGATGCCGGACATCATCCTCATGGACGTCAACATGGACCAGATGGATGGCTTCGCCGCGACGCGCGCCATCGGCGGTGATGCCGCCACCAAGTCGATCCCCGTGGTGCTGGTCACCAGCAAGAACCAGAAGGCCGATCGCGTCTGGGCGCAGATGCTCGGCGTGAAGGGCTACGTCACCAAGCCGTACACGCCCGACCAGATCCTCAACGCCATCACCGCCTGCGCCTGACCGCCCGCGCCAGCCACCCCCTTCCAATGAGCAACCCCGGTTTTCCCCTGCCGCTCGGACTTCCCCCGCTGCCCGCGGAGCTCGCGGCGCTGGCGGCGCCTTCCGCGGCCGAGGAGAACCCGGACCACGTCGTGCGCCAGGCGTTCCGCATCGGCCGCATGCGCCTGCTCGCGCCGTTCGCCACCGCGAGCGAGCTCACCGAGATGCCGAACGTCTATCCACTGCCGCGCATGCCCGCGAACCTGCTCGGCCTGGTCAACCTCCACGGCCGCATCGTGCCGCTGTTCGACCTGGCGGCGCTGTTCGAGACCGACCACCTGCCGCGCGAGAAGCGCATGTTGCTGGTCATCGGCCACGGCAACGAGGCCGCCGGCATCGTCATCGACGGGCTGCCGCGCCGCATGGCATTCGCGCCCGAGGCGAAGATCGTCCCGCCCACGCTGCCCGCGGCCGCCGCTGGCGCGGTGCGCGCCGCCTTCGCCGCGGGCAACGACACCTGGTTCGAATTCGACTACGCGCAACTACTCGATCAACTCGTGAGCTAACAACATGGCCCTCCGCACCTCCTTTGGCGCCCAGTCCATCCGGCAGAAGCTGCTGCTCGGCACGCTGTTCCTCGCCATCATCCCCGTCGCGGTCACTTCGCTGATCATCGGGCGCGAGTCGCTGAACTCGAGCCGCACGGCGCTGGAGTCGCAGGCACGCGAGGCGCTGATCGCGCAGCGCGCCGCCAAGGCCGCGCAGATCACCTCGTACTTCGAGACGCTGTCGAACCAGGTGCAGGTGCTGGCGGCGTCGCCGGAAGTGGTGGGCGCGATGCGCACCCTGCCGGACGCCTACGACAACTCGGTGCTGAACATCGCCGACCTGCCCGCGGAGCGCGCGCGCCTCGCCAAGTACTACACCAGCGACTTCATGGCCGAGTTCGACAAGCGCAACACCGGCCGCAAGCTCGACATGGCCGGCACCGTTGCGACCCTGCCCGACATCGCGATGAACCTGCAGTACCAGTACATCGCCGGCAACCCGCAGCCGCTCGGCTCGAAGAACAACCTCGACCGCGCCGCCGACGGCTCGCGCTACTCCGAGCTGCACGCCGCCATCCACCCGTACCTGCGCACCGCGCTGCGCCAGTTCGGCCTGTACGACATTTTTCTCATCGAGCCGCGCAGCGGCAACATCGTTTACTCGGTATTCAAGGAACTCGACTTCGCGACCTCGCTGGTGAGCGGGCCGTACGCCAAGACGCGCCTCGGCGACGCGTTCCGCCAGACCTGGGCGCTCGATCGCCCGGGCCTGGTGGCGCTGTCGGAGTTCGGTGAATACCTGCCCTCGTACAACGACCAGGCCGCGTTCCTCGGCACGCCGGTTTTCGACGGCGGCAAGAAGATAGGCGTGCTGGTGGTGCAGGTGCCGATCGACAAGATCAACTCGGTCATGACCGACGACGGCAAGTGGAAGGAGCGCGGCTTCGGCGACACCGGCGAGACCTACCTGGTCTCGGCCGCCGACGGCACGCCGCGTTCGGTCGCGCGCCTCGCGGTCGAGGACATCGACGCCTACGGCAAGAGCGTGGGCGATGCGGGCTTCGCCAAGGGCCTGGTCAAGGCGGTGACCACCAAGGGAACCAGCATCGGTCTCGTGCCCATCAAGACGCAGGCCACCAGCGACGTGTTCGAGAAGGGCACCGCCGGCTTCGGCGTGTACCCCAACTACGCCAAGACCCCGGTGCTGGGTGCCTACGCACCCCTGTCGGTACTCGGCCTCAAGTGGGCCATCATCGCCGAGATCCAGGCCGCCGAAGCCTTCGCGCCCGTGACCACGGTGCGCGAGAAAGTGATCATCTGGTCGACCGGCATCGCGGTCGCGCTGCTGGTGCTCGGCCTGCTCACCGCCTTCTCGCTGCTGCGTTCGGTCACCCGCCCCATCACCAAGATGCAGGAGACCGTGAACGCGATCTCCGAGGGCGACTTCGCGGCGCGCACCGAGCTCGGCGGCGACGACGAATTCGGCCAGCTGTCGCGCGCCTTCGACAACCTGCTCGATGACCGCGTGGCGCGCCTCGCCGAAGCCGAGCGCGAGAACGAAGACCTCAACAACTCGGTCGTGCAGCTGCTGCAGGCCGTGGCGCAGCTGTCCAACAAGGACCTGACCGCCAAGGCGCCGGTGTCCGCGAACGTGATCGGAACCGTGTCGGACTCGATCAACCTGCTGGCGCACGAGACCGGCCGCGTGCTCTCGGAGGTGACCAGCATCGCCGCGCAGGTGAAGCTCTCCACCGAGCGCGTGAAGCGCCAGGCCGAGTCGGTGAACGCCACCGCCGCGGCGGAACGTTCCGACGTCGAGCGCGCCAGCGAGAACCTGGCGAACGCCAACAAGGTCATGACCCAGGTGGCCGAGCTCGCGGCCGCCTCCAACCGCGCCGCCGAGCAGGCCACCACCTCCACGGTCACGGCGCTCGGCGCGGTGAACGAGACGGTCAAGGGCATGGAAGGCATCCGCGAATCCATCGCCGAGGCCGAAAAGCGCATCAAGCGCCTGGGCGAACGCTCGCAGGAAATCACCGGCATCGTGAACCTCATCAACACCATCGCCGAACGCACGCACGTGCTGGCGTTGAACGCCTCCATGCAGGCGGCCGCCGCCGGTGACGCGGGCCGCGGCTTCGCGGTCGTGGCCGAAGAAGTGCAGCGCCTCGCCGAGAGCTCGCGCCAGGCGACGCAGCAGATCGCGCAGCTGGTGAACAACATCCAGATCGAAACCGCCGACACCATCAACACGGTCAACAAGACGATTTCGCAGGTGGTGTCGGGATCCGAGCTGGCGGCGAAATCCGGCCAGCAGATGCGCGAGACACAGCAGTCCACCGCCTCGCTCGTGGAACTGGTGAAGCGCATCACCTCCTCCGCGCAGGTGCAGATGAAGATCGCCACCGAGCTGCGCAACCGCGTGCACCAGATCGGCGCCAGCACCGAAAAGACCGCGGCGGAGATCCTGCTGCAGTCGGAGGCCACCGCCGACCTGTCGAAGTCCGCCGACCGGCTGGTCGAATCGGTGCGCGTATTCAAACTACCCAACAACCGCGCGGCCTAGGGCGCGAATCCGGAATCGGCAAGAGGACAGTCAGGCCAGATGCGAGGACAGGATCTCCTCACCGCGCTCGCCGACGAGCTCAAAGGGATTGCTCCCGAGCTCGTACAGGCCTATGACGCGGGCTCCGACGCGGAGCCCACGGCGGCGGCGCGCGCCGACGATTCCTATGTAACGTCCGTCAACCGGCTTTCTGAAGCCGCCGGCTACATGGGTCTCGACGGCGTCAGGCGCATCTGCGCCTGCGTGCTCGCCAACCTGCAGAACCTCGACCCGCACGACGCCGATGCGCGCGTGCTGGTGCGGCCATTCTTCATCCAGTGGGCGCTGCTGCTCGAAGCGCACCTGCGCGCGCCGGGCGACGAAGTGCCGATCGAGGAACTGCTGGCGCATTTCAGCGGCGGCTGGGTGCCGATGCCGATGGAGTCCGACGACATCGAGGCATTGCGCGCCGAACTGTCCGCGGCGAGCTCCATCGGCGCCGCGCTCGACGCCAGCGACGACGCGGCGCCCGAAGCGCTGACCGCCGCCGACCTGACGCTCGACGTGTCGAACGACGTCGACGCCGCCCTGCTCGAAGCCTTCCTCAACGACTCGCCGCCGCAGGCGGCCGAAGTCACCCAGGCACTCACCGGCTGGCTCGATTCGAAGGACTGGGCCTCGCCCGCGCAGTCCGAGCTGCTGCGCAGCGCCAAGCGCGCCGCGCACACGCTCAAGGGCTCGGCCAACATCCTCGGCATCCGCGGCGTGGCCAAGCTCGCCCACCGCCTCGAAGACGTCCTCGAGATCTGCGAGGCCGACGGCGTCGCGCCCTCCGAGGCGCGCGCGCGCGCCCTCGTGTCCGCCGCCGACTGCCTGGCGCAGATGGTGGCCGCGGTGGCCGGCGAAGACGCGCCTCCCGACAACGCGCTCGCGGTCATCGAGATGCTCGACGCGGCGCGCGACAACGACGCCGCGGTGGAAGCGCCGCTCGCCCGGGTGACACCGGTCGAGGTCGACATCGAGGCCGGAGCTGTCGCCGCTCCCGCGGTCGCCGGCGCACGCGCCGAAACCCGCGCGATGACGCGCGTGCCCACCCAGTTGCTCGACGACCTGGTGCGCATGGTCGGCGAGCTCACCATCAAGATCGGCGAGCTGGACCAGGAATTGAAATCCGCGGCCGGCCATTCGCGCGAGCTGATCGAACGCGACCGCGCCATCCAGAAGCGCCTGTTCGAGCTCGAGAACTCGGTCGACATCCGCGGCGTCGCCGCGCGCCACAAGCTGCACGCCGCGAGCCCGACGCTGTCGCCCATCCAGGGGCAGTTCGACTCGCTGGAAATGGACCAGTACAACGAGCTGCAGTCGCTGACGCGCGCGTTGATCGAGGAATCCACCGACGCGCGCGACCTCGGGCTCGGCCTCAAGGACGAGCTCGCCGGCCTCGCCGGCATCCTGCACCAGCAGCAGCGCCTGGTGCGCGAGCTGGCGCACCTGACTTCACAGACGCGCATGGCGCCGGTCGAGACGCTGGTGCCGCGCCTGCAGCGCAACGTGCGCCAGACGGCCGCGGCCACCGGCAAGAAGGCGCAGCTCATCGTCGTGGGCCAGGAGATCCTGGTCGATGCCGAGGTGCTGAACCAGTTGACCGAGCCCTTGCTGCACATCCTGCGCAACGCGGTCGACCACGGACTCGAGGAGCCCGAGGCGCGCGTGCGCGCCGGCAAGCCGCCGATGGGCACCATCACCCTCACCGTGACACGCCGTGGCCAGGCCGTGTCCGTGCAGGTGACGGACGACGGTCGCGGGCTCGACCTGCGTGACATCCGCTCGCGCGCCGTCGAGCGCGGCCTGATGTCGCCGGACGCGATGCCCACCGATGCCGAGATCGCGCGCCTCACGCTGTTGCCCGGCTTCTCGACCCGCGACATGGTCACCGAGATTTCCGGCCGCGGCGTCGGCCTCGACGTGGTCGCGACGCGCCTGCGCGCGCTCGCCGGCTCGATCGACATCCGCAGCCAGCGCGGCCAGGGTCTCACCATCGAGCTGCGCTTCCAGGCGTCGCTGGTCGCGACCCACGCGCTGTTCGTGCGCGACGGCGGCCAGGTCTTCGGGCTCGCCAGCCACGCGGTGCAGCGCGCCATCCCCGCCGTGGCGCTCGAACTGGTGCGCGAGAACGGCGCGTTGTTCGCCGATGTCGACGCGCATCGTTACCCGGCGCACGAGCTCGCCACGCTCACCGGACTTGCGCCGGCGAGCAATCCCGAGCGCCGCAACCTGGTCGTGGTGGATACCGACTCCGGGCCCGTCGGCCTGCTGGTCGACGCCATCCTCGACGCGGGCGAACTCGTCACGCGCCCCACCGGCAAGTACCTGAAACGCATTCCCGGCGTCGCCGGCATCGGCCTGCTGGGCAACGGCAGCGTGATCCCGCTGCTCGACATTTCCGAACTGCTGCGCAGCCCGCAGGAGCGCTCGCAACGCTCGGTGGCGGAGGCGCGCGCCCAGGCCGCGGGCCTGCGCCGCTCGCGCGCGCTGGTGGTGGACGATTCGCTGTCGGTGCGCCGCGCCATCGCCTCGCTGCTCGAGGACAACGGCTATGAAGTCGTGCTGGCGCGCGACGGCCTCGAAGCGGTGAAGTCGATGGAAGCCACGCGCCCCGACGTGCTGCTCACCGACCTCGAAATGCCCAACATGAACGGCCTCGAGCTCACCGCGCACGTGCGTTCGCGCCCCGAGCTCGCCGACCTCACCGTGATCATGATCACCTCGCGCTCGATGGACAAACACCGCCGCCAGGCGCTGTCCGCGGGCGTGAACGTCTATCTGAACAAACCGTTTTCCGAACACGAGTTGCTGCAACACGTGGCCAATGCCGTCACCGCACGCGTCGAGAAGCGCGTGGCCGCGGGCTGAGGCCACACAAGGGTACTGTCATGAACAAGACGCGCGTCATCCATGTCCGAGTCGTCGGTTTCTCCGCTCCCGAGCGGCAGATGCTGAACTCGATCTTCCTGCTGTCGGTCGCACCGGCGCGGCAGATCGGCTACAAGCTGTGGAACCCCGAGGCCGGCATCGCCCCGGACATGTACCTGCTCGATGGCGACAGCGAGAGCGCCGTCGCGAGCTGGCAGGCCACCTTCGCGAGCACCTCGGATCGCACCCTCGTGGTCGGCTCCAAGAATCTCGACCTCGGCGTCGCTTCCGCCTCGCGGCCGCTGGGCCTCAAGGTGGTGGGCGCCATGGACCGCCTGGCCATCGCGCTCAACAACGTCGCGCAGGAAGCCAAGGAACGCGAGGCCTCGGGTCTGGACGTCTCGGCGCCGAGCGTGGCCAACACGCTGAAGTCCACCAGCGACACCGCCGCGATGCCCAAACAGGAACAAACCATTGCGCGCGTCACCACCGGCATGACCTCGCAGCAGCCGGCGCTCTCGGCCAGCATGAATGCGGCCATGGCCTCGGTGAGCACCGCGGCGAGCACCCTGGCGGGCGGCGCGAACACGATGTCGGCCGCGGCGAGCCCGCCGCCGGTGGCATCCGCTGCGCCCGCGAGCGCTCCGACGCCTGCGCCGTCGAGCACCCTGAATGCCACGCACTCCAGCACCCTGGCCGCGTCGCCTTCGAGCACCATGACGGCGAGCACCCTGTCGCCCGCGAACACCACCCTCTCCACGCACGCGACGACCATGTCGGCCACGCATGCCGCGACCCACATGGGCGCGCTTCCGGGCGGCATGACCGCCGCCGCGCCGGCCGCGAACGTGTTGCCGCATGTCACGCTGCAGCCCAACGTCTCGCCGATGATCGACAAGTCGCTCGAGAAGTCGCTGAACGAAAAGCCGCTGACTGAAAAGACCGTCGACCGTATCCTGAGCGACAAGCCGTTCGAGAAGACCCTGGACAGGCCGGCCGCGCCCTCGCCGCTCACCGCCAGCCTGCAGGCCAGTGGCGTGACGCCGCTGTCCCCGTCGGCGCTGTCGGCCGCCGTCGCGCCTTCGGCGCGCAGCACCCTGCGCGTGGTCACGCCGGCGCCGGCGCCGTCGGCCTCGCCCCTGGCCGCTTCGCTGCCCGCCTCCGCGCGCATCGCGGATGCGCCCATGCAGGCCTCGATGCCCGCGTTGCCGAAGATCGCCGACGCGCCCATGCAGCCGCCGCCGACCGTGCAGGTGGCGCCGCCCACGGTGACCGTGAACGTCGCGCCGCCGGTGACGCCGGTATTGCCGCCGGAGCGCCCCACGGCGCGCCACGAGGAGCACAACTTCCGCGTGCTCGCCGTGGACGACAGCCCGCTGATGCGCACCTTCCTGCAGAACAAGCTGCAGCCCTATGGCATCAGCCCCGAGTTCGCCGCCTCGGGTGAAGAGGCGCTGTTCAAGATCTCCAAGCAGCACTACGACCTGATCTTCCTCGACGTCATGCTGCCCGGCATGGACGGGTACGACGTCTGCAAGATGATCAAGAAGAACAAGGACAACAACCTGATGAAGGTCGTCATGCTGACCAGCAAGGACAAGACCTTCGACAAGATCCGCGGCACGATGGCCGGCTGCGACGGTTACCTGACCAAGCCGGTCGACGAGCTCAAGCTGCGCGCCATCATCGAGCGGCACTCCGTGTCGTCCAAGTGAGCGCGGCGCGCGAGGCTCCCACCATGACCGAACGCGTACTCATCATGCGACACGCCTCCGGCCTCGTGAACCGGGCCCGGCGCATGTGCCTCGACAAGTTCCCGAACGCGCGGCTCGAGGTCCACGACCTGGCCGCCTACGGCAAGCCGCCCGAGGATTTCCGCTGGGACCGCTACAAGCACCTGCTGATCGACGACGAATACCTGCGCAAGGAAGGCCTGCTGTGGCTGTCGGACCTGCGCTCCAAGCCTAACTTCCCGCAGATCGTGCGCGTGCCCAGCGAGGTCAGGCGCCACAAGCCGCCCGCGGAGATCGAAGTCAAGGCGCCGCCGCTGCCGCCGCGCCGCGAAGCCGCCGCCAGCTCCTCGCCCGCGGCCGAGATCAAGCCGATTCGCCAGGATCGCAAGTCGGCGAGCCTGCCCGTCCCCGACAGCCCGAGCATGATCCAGCGCGCCGACGCGAAGCGCCTGGCCGACGCCGACGCCGTGCTCAAGGCGGCCGGCATCACCGGCTTCACGCCGGTCAAGCCGCTCGGCAGCGGCGCCACCGCCAACGTGTGCCTGTGCGAGCGCGGACCCGACAAGCAGCAGGTGGTGCTCAAGATCCTCAAGTCCGAGGGCAGCGGCGATTCCGACCTGCTGTCGCGCTTCGTGCAGGAATACTTCGCGGCGTCGAGCATCGACAGCCCGTACGTCGCCAAGGTGTTCGAGCACGGCTTCAGCGAGAGCCATGCGTACATCGTCATGGAATATTTCCCCGCGGGCGACCTGCGCGCGCGCATCGCGCGCGAGCGGCCGGGCGTCGAGGAATCCTTCATCATCGTCGGCTCGATCCTCTCGGCGCTGACCTCGGTGCACGCCGCCGGCATCATCCACCGCGACCTCAAGCCCGCGAACGTCATGTTCCGCGAGGACGGCACCATCGCGCTGGTGGACTTCGGCAGCGCGCGCCGCGACGCCGACCCGGTGGCCAAGACCCTCGCCGGCGTGGTCATCGGCACGCCTTACTACCTGTCGCCCGAGCAGGCCCTCGGCGGCACGGCCGACGAACGCTCCGACCTGTACAGCGTCGGCGTGATGCTCTACGAACTGCTCACCGGCCAGCGCATGTACGCCGCCGGCTCGCTGGTGGCGCTGTTCGAAATGCACAAGAACGCGCCCATCCCGAAGCTGCCGGGGGCGCTCGCGCGGCACCAGCGTTTTCTCGAGCGGCTGGTGGCGAAGAAGCCGGAGGAGCGTTATCGCAGCGCCGCCGAGGCGTTTGCTGCGCTGCTCGATTACTCGATGTCCGAGGCCAAGAATCCCGCGATCGCGTGATGGGGACATTCCTCGCTTCCTGACAAACGCGGACAGGCTCGAAGTGCCACAGTAGACGCCGCTGCGATTGAAGCCTGTCCGCGTTTGTCAGGAAGCGAGGAATGTCCTCATTTTCCTACGAGTCTTCGAGAAAAGTGCTGACGTGGGGGGCGCTTAGACTGGCGCGCATCTTCGCGAGAACTTCAGCACGTGACGACGCCTGACCCTGCGAGCCACATTGCGCATTACCGGCCGGAGATCGACGGCTTGCGCGCGCTCGCGGTCGTGCCGGTCATGCTGTTCCATGCGGGCTTCAGTGCGCTGCCGGGCGGATACCTGGGCGTGGATGTGTTCTTCGTGATCAGCGGCTACCTGATCACCTCCATCCTGCTGCGCGACCTGGAGCACGGGCGCTACTCGATCGCGAAGTTCTATGAACGGCGCGCGCGGCGCATCCTGCCGGCGCTGCTGCTCGTGGTCCTGGTGTCGATGCCGTTCGCCTGCGCCACGATGCTGCCGGTGGAGCTGGAGCAGTTCTCGCGCAGCGTGTTGAGCGCGCTCGCCTTCGTGCCGAACGTGTTCTTCTGGCTGACGAGCTCGTACTTCCAGCCGAGCGCCGAGACGTTGCCGCTGCTGCACACCTGGAGCCTCGGCGTGGAAGAGCAGTTCTACCTGCTGTTCCCGCTGTTCCTCGCGCTGGTGTGGAAGCGCTGGCCGCGCGCGGTATCACCTTTGATCGTGCTGATCGCGCTCGCCTCGCTGGCCCTCGCGGAGTACGCCTGGCGCATCGGCAAGGCGCCGGCCGGGTTCTTCCTGGCGCCGACGCGCGCCTGGGAGCTGATGATCGGCTGCCTGATCGCCATCTCCTCGCTGCACGCGCCGCTGCACGTGCGCCTGCCGCGCCCGCTCGCCGACGCGCTCGCCATCCTCGGCATCGTCGCGCTGGTGCTGGCCATGGTGCTGTTCGACGAAGCCACGCCGATGCCGAGCCTGCTCGGGCTGCTGCCGACGCTCGGCACCGGGCTGATCATCGCGTTCGCGCGCCCCACGTCGCTGGTCACGAAGATCCTGTCGCTGCCCCCGTTCGTGGGGCTCGGGCTCATTTCCTACAGCGCCTATCTATGGCACCAGCCGGTGCTGGCGTTCGCGCGCCTGCAGCAGGGCAGCACGGAGCTCGGCGCCGCGTACGCGACGGCGCTGCTCGGCGTGTCGCTGCTGCTCGCGTATCTCACCTGGCGCTACGTCGAGGCGCCGTTCCGCGACCGTAAACGCGTCCCGACGCCGCTGATCTGGCGCTCCTCGGGGATCGCGATGGCGTCACTCGCGAGCGTGGCGCTGGTCGGCGTGTCGACGCGCGGGCTCGAGTTCCGCATCGCGCCGGAGAACCGCTCGCTCGCGGCCATGGCGGATACCGTCGACGTGAACCGCACGCTGCCGCGAAAGTTCGAATCGCTGAACCGGGACTTCACCGGGGGCGATGCGCCGCGCGTGCTGATCGTGGGCGACAGCTACGCGCAGGACTTCGTGAACGCCACCTACGCCAGCGATTCGGCGGACAACGCCGAGTTCAGCACGGTGTACATCTCGGCGGATTGCCAGATCTATTTCGGCGCGGCATCGCCCGACGAATTCATCAAGCCGCGGTTCCGGCCGAAGTGCGAGACCATGCGCGCGGCGCCGGCATTGTGGCGGCGGCTGCCGAAGGCCGACATCGTCATGCTGGTGGGTTCGTGGCGGTCCTGGGCGGTGGAACGGCTGCCGGAAACGATTGCCGCCATGCACCTGCGCGCCGACCAGCGCGTGTTCGTCGTGGGCCCGAAGAACTTCGGCCACATCGACATCAAGAAGTACCTGGCGATTCCGCCGGACAGCCGGCCTGCGCTGCGCCAGTCGCCGCAGGAGCTGACGCTGCGGCTCAACCGCCAGCTGGTCGCGACCCTGCCGCGCGGCGTGTTCGTGAACCTGCTGGAAGCGAGCTGCGGCAAGGAAGCGCAATGCCCGCTGTTCACGCGCAACGGCGAGCTCATCTCGTTCGACGGCTTCCACCTCACGCCCGCCGGCGCGAAGTGGATCGGCACCCTGGCCTGGTCGCGGCCACCCCTGGCCGGCGCCCTCATCGCCCGCCAATAAATGGGGTCAGACCCCATTTCCTGGCAAATGGGGTCTGACCCCATTTATTTGGCGGCGAGGGCTTTCTTGCGGGTGGCTTCGAATTCGTCGCCGGGGTTCCACGTGGGGAGCGCGTCGGCCTGGGCGATCAGCCTGCCGGCCTCGAAGCCGATCGTCGCGTCTTCGATCATGCCGTCGAACACCCAGCTGTCCTCGAGCTCGTCGCTCGGCTGGTGGTACACGTGCTCGGTCCATTCGTCGTGCTGCTTCTTGCCCCAGCCCGCCGGCTTGCCGAT
>DASSRK010000007.1:0-7498 GCA_035701825.1 Steroidobacteraceae bacterium | reverse complement strand
CGGTGCATGCGGTCCAGCACGGCATGAGCAACGCGGAAATCGCGCGGCGCCGGGGCGTGAGCGTCGACGCGGTGAAGTATCACGTGGCCAACGCGCTCGCAAAACTCGGGCTCGCGGACCGCAAGGCGCTGCGCGCCTGGTTCCGGGCGCCGCGCGACGGCGCGCTGGCCCGGTCGAAGGAGAAAAGCATGGACACCACGCTCGGCCCGATCGGGCAGATCGCACGCTCGGTCGGCGATATCGCGGTTGCAGAGAAGTTCTACCGCGAAACGCTGGGACTGCCACACCTCTATACCTACGGCACGCTGGCGTTCTTCGACTGCGGCGGCACGCGGTTGATGCTGGCGCAGGAAAAAGGCGGCGCGGCGAAGGAGTCGGTGTTGTACCTGCGCGTGCCCGACATCGCGACGTCGTACGAGGCACTGAAAGCCCGCGGCGTGAAGTTCACGCACGCGCCGCACATGATCCATCGCCATCCCGACGGCATGGAAGAGTGGATGGCGTTCTTCGAAGACCCGGACGCGCGGCCGCTGGCGCTGATGTCGCAGGTCAAACCGTAGACGGTGCCGGGCCGGCAAACCGGCAAAACCTCGAAACCCCGATCGCGGCGCCGCAAGTTTCGCCGGTTAGCCGGCCCGGCACCGTCTTCGGTCTGACATATTGCCAGTGGGCTTTACCCAATCCCCCGCGGCTGCGAAATGCGACACGGTTCGGGTCGCGATGCGCGGCGCAATCTATGGCGCGCTTTGCCCCAGGCGCCCTGCAACCCCCAAGGGAGAGAATTGATGAGCAGCACCAACATCGAGCGCGTGTCGGTATTCGGCCCGACGCTGCGTTTCAAAGGCGAACTCAAGGCCCAGGAAGACATCAAGATCGAAGGCCGCATCGAAGGCACGATCGAACACCAGCAACGCGTGATCGTGGGTTCCAAGGGCGAGGTGGTCGCCAAGGTGAACGCCTCGGCCATCGACGTCGATGGTCGCGTGCAGGGCGACATGGTCGCGAAAAAGAGCATCAAGGTCAGTCAGTCGGCTGTGGTGCGCGGCAATCTGCGCGCGCCCAGTGTGAGCATCACAGAGGGAGCGAACTTCAATGGCGGAGTCACGATGGAATCGAATGCTGGGTCGTCAGGACCCTCCACCCCCGGCGCCTCGAGCCGCTGACAAGGAGAGTCAGATGAACAAAGGATTCGGCGACAGCAAGATGGCGCCGCCGGCGCCGGCCGCGGCTCCGAGCAACAATGGCAATCCCTGCGTGCTCGGCCCGACCCTGCATTTCAAGGGCGAGCTCTACGGTGAAGAGGACCTGGAATTCCAGGGCCAGCTCGAAGGCTCGATCGAACACACGCGTTCGCTCAGCATCGGCAAGGAAGGCGGCGTCAAGGGCAACATCCGCGCCAAGTTCGTCATCATCGAAGGCAAGGTCGAGGGTGACGTGTATGCCACCGAGTCGGTGCAGATTCGCCAGACCGCCAAGGTCATCGGCAACATCTTCGCGCCGCGCGTGGGCATCGCCGATGGCGCCCATTTCTCGGGCCGCATCGACATGAACCACAAGGGCGTGGCCGCCAAAGCGGACAAGCCGCTCAGCGAGCCGCAGGCGGAGCGCCTGTTGTCGCAGGCGGCGGGCTGACCTCAGGCCGCAAGGTATCGAGGATTTTCGCGGACAGTGCGCGCAGGGAATCCTGCGCGTCGTCCGCGGCCTTGTTCGACAGCAGGACCACGGCGATCCCCGCCTCGGGGTAGAGGTCGACGGTGGCCCCGAATCCGTACGTGCCACCGGAGCAGTGCAGTCGCCGCCCGTGCGACGTCTGCAGCACCAGCCACTGAAGCGCCACTGACTGGCGACCGTCGTTGGTCTGCCAGGTCGGTGCGTGCGCGAGCTTCACCGAGGCGTCGCGCTCCACCATCTGCCAGGTCGCGAATCGCAGCAGGTCGTCGGCCCCGTAGCGCAGCGAGCTCGACGGGTAGTTCAATTCCGCATCGAAGGTCGGCAGCGGCTCGTTGAGCCGCGTGTAGCCCTTGGCCAGCAGCGTCGGATCGGGCGCGGTGCCGCTGTGCATCCTGAGCGGCTTCTCGATCTCGTGCTCCAGGATCTGCGCGAACGGCTCGCCGTACACCGTCTCGAGCGCGACGCCGAGCACCATGCTCGCGATGTAGGAATGCGAGGGATCGCCGCCGGGTTTGGCACGCGGCGCGAGGGCGTGGAGCTGGCGCAGGAAATCCTCGCGCGAATACGCCGCCTGCACGCGCATCTTCGCCACCGCCAGCGGCTCGGTGCCCACGGGCCGCACCTGCGTGAGATCCGGGATGTTGTCCACGAGCTGCGAAGTCATGTTGGCGAGGTGAAGGAGACGGACTTTCTCGCCCTCCAGCGCCAGGTTGGGATACGGCGCGCCCAGGTAGCGCTCGGCCTCGTCGGCCAGGCGCACGCGTCCTTCGATGGTGGCGCGCGCGAGGATCTGCACCGTCATGGTCTTCGAGATCGAACCGATCTCGTAGATAGTGTCCTTGGTGGGTGTCTTGTTGCCGTCGATCTGCGTGGTGCCGAAGTTGTAGAACAGGCGCTGGCCGCGGTCATAGATGCCGATCGAGAGACCGATGCCGTCGTTGCCGATGATCCAGCGGCGGCCGAGTTCGCGGATCTCGGTGTCGTTGGCGGAGCCCGGGGGCGTCGCCGCCATTCCGCTGAGCGGCAGGATCAGGACCCAGGAAAACCAAACAAGGCGCGGAGCATTCATGCGGCCGCATCCTCGCGCGTGGACTGCCCCGAAAACAAGCCACCCGCGGCCGGTCTGAGCACGCGCGTCACACGAACGAGCGTGGCAGGAACTGGCGGCCGGACTTCCCTCATTGCAGCGTGAAGCGGACGATGAAGTCCGGGAGCCCGTTCGCCGCCGTATAGACATCCGCAAAGGGCTCGGGACTGCCTTCGAAGTGGATTGCGAGGGCCTGGGCCAGTTCGAGGGCGCGTTCGAAGTCGCCGCGCCTGGCGAGGCTCTTGACCACCTTCTGCGACACGTCGTCGTAGGAGAACCGGGCTCGTGCGTCCTGCGTGGCGGCCAGGATGAGTTGTTGGGCCGCCTCGGGATAATCCGCGTCCATCAGGTAGTAAGTCACGAAGAAGCCGTCGGCGGATCCTTCATCCGATTCCAGGAGCTTCAGCGCCCGGGCGCGCGAGCGCGCGGCGTCCTCTGCCTTGCCCTGCGCGGCCTCGGCAGCACTGACGCCCATCAGCGCAGTTCCGCGCTCACCCGCCGGACGGATCTTCTTGTCCACGGTCCGGTGGGCTTCATCGAGCAGGCCGAGCCTGGCCTGCGCCCAGGCGATGTTCATCCAGAAATCATGGGGACGCTTTCCCTTCGCGGCGATGGCGGACTGCAGGACTTCGCGGGCCAGGTCCAGCTGTTCGCGGCCGAGGCGACCTGCGAGGCGGATCGACTGCTTTGCAAAGTCCTGTTGATCGGGCGCGAGTCCCACTGCGTCGATCGGCTTCAGATCGCCGACGCGCACGCGCGCCAGCAGCAGATCCGTTTGCAGTCCGCCTTGCGAGGAGAACTCCGGAAAACCCCGGGCAAGGTCGCGAATGACGTCCGGGTCGTCCTCACCCATCAAGACGCACAAGAACGCGAAACCCCGGTCATCGGCAGGAAATTCGAGCACCACCGGGATGATTTCGGCATGGGTGTGCGAGTTCATGACATCCGCCAGCAGGCTTCGCAGCGCGTGCTGGCGCCACTTCGCAACGGCGGGTTTGCGGGCCTCGTCGAGCAGCAACCGCTCCGTGGCGATTGCTTCCGGGCAGTTGGCGTCGCGCTGGTATCGCCCGATCAGCTGGTCCAGCGTGTTGGCGCGCCACCCGTCGTCCTCGATCGACAGGGCGGCCTCGCGCGCCGCGGCGTGATGCCCCGTCTCTCGTTCGGTCAGCGCGACGATCCTGGCGATGCGGTCCGACTTTCCCGGCGTCAACGGCACCTGCGTCGCGATGGCGCGCGCGAACTCCGGCCGCGCGCTGCGGGCGATGCAGTCGGCCATGTCCTCGAAGGCCTCGTACTCGCTCAGCTCGAGACCGAGGGCGTCGAGCATGGCAAAGGCGTCACGAAAATTCCCGCGGCGCGCGTAGGTGCAAGCCAGCGCGCGACGCATCTCATTTCGAGCCTTGGCCGAGGAGCTGGCTTCCAGCGCCAACGCTTCGTCCACGAATCCGTAAGCCGCCATCGCCACCGCGAGCTTGCCCCGCAGGTCGTGCCGATCGGCTTCCGGCAGCGCGCTCGCCTGCTCGATCAACGCCCCGAAGCGCGCGCGCAACCCGGGATCCTCGATCGCGTCGAACTTCCCCGACCACGCCAGCGTCTTCAGCGCCAGCTCGAGCTGGCCACGGCTGCGTGCCGCCGCGAAGCTCTGCAAGGCCGCATCGCGGGCCATCTGCAACGCACAGGCCGCGGAGGGATCGCAGGGCAAGGCCCACGACGCACCGGCACACGACCACGCCGCCGCGAGCAGCAGCCAGCAGAGTGCGAGGCGGCTCATGGGTTCAGCACATGGTCGGCCGCAAGCACCAGCAATAGATAGTCCGTCGTGCCGCGACCCAGCACGTACTCGGTCTGCTGCCAGAAGAACGGCCAGTGCTTGAGCTCGGGGAAATCGGGCCGGATCAGCGCCGTGCCCGACGCGCTGCCGCCCGGGATGTACGACCAGTCGGCGCGGTTGAAACCGTACGCAGTGGTCAGCGAGTGCGCGCCCACCCCCGACACGAACGACGCGGTGTTGGAGCCGGGATGCACGCCGAGGATGAAGCTCAGGGCCTGCAGCGCGTAGGTGCGCGGGAACAGGTCCGGGAACGACAGGTGCAGCATCCACTGGTCCCAGCCGAATTGCTGGATGTTCCAGCCCGCGCCCCAGATGTCGGGTTTGTACGGCACGCCGTACGGGGTTTCGCTGGCGAGCGCGTCGACCTTGGCGCGGTACGCGGCCACCGCATCGCGCAGCGCCTTCGTGTATGCCTCGTCCTTCACCAGCGGGATGCTGCGGCCGACACGCCAGCCCACGTACTGGATGTTCGCGGCGATCGCGTCGCGCTGTGACCGCAGCAGCTGGCGATAGCGGTCGTCGCCGGTGGCCAGCAGCAGTTCGACGGCGGCGCCGACGCGGCCGAACTCGTCTTTCGGCTTCGCGCGGTCGTAGATGGCGATGGCGGCCTCGAGCGAACGCCGCGCGAGGTCGTCGTTGTAGCCCTTGAGCGCGCGCGAGGTCGCCGCGAGTGCGGCGGCGGTCAGCAGCTCGCGCCGCGGATTCTCCTCGGTGAACACCCAGCGATCGTCGGGCGAGCCGGGCAGTCCCACGGCGGGCGCGGTCGCGGTCGGCGTCTTCTGCGCGTCGAACACTACGTTGTCGGTGATGCCGGCGCCGTCGCCGAGGAACACGTACTGGCGCAGCGTCGGCTCGATGATGCCGCGATACAGCCGGCCCATGGACTCGTAGCCGCCCACCACCGACAGCGCGCCGTGCTCGAGCTGCTGCAGCACGTCGGGCTTGCCGTCCGGCTGGTGGATCTCGGTCACCAGGTTCTCCTGGTCGATGCGGGTGTCGTCGTAGTCGACGTGGAACAGCTCCCAGGCGAGCGCCAGTCCGTACATGGTGTCGGCCTGTGACTCGACGCGCATGTCCCAGTCGCCGGCGTCGTGCCAGCCGCCGCGGTCGAGGCCCGGCACGTGCTCGCCGGGCGGGTAGTTAGTGAGCGTCGACGAGCCCTGCAAGTAGCCGTCGAAGTGGTTGTGGTTGACGGGCGCCATGCGCGCGTCGTCGAGGTGGCAGGCGCCGTGCCACAGCCGGTACTTCTCCATGACTTTCATGTGGCACATCTGCGCCGGCAGGAAATATTCCAGCGTCGGCTGCCACACCTCGCGCGTGAACACGTCCGTGTTGATGCGGAACGGCTGGCTGACCTGCCCGCCGTAGCGCACCACGTACACGCCCGGCTGCTTCACGTCCGTGAAATCCAGGCGCGCGTACTGGTAGCGCAGGAAGCGGCCCCACTCCTCGGGCTTGCGGTCGATGATCGTGATCAGCTGGCCCGCAAGGCCGATGCGCTGCAGCTTGACGTTGTCGCGTTTCGTATCGCGCGGATCGAACTCGATGACCACCTGCTTGGGCTGCGCCGGGTGATAGCCCACCTGCGATACCTGGATCACCGGCGCGCGCATCCAGCCGGCCTTGGCGTGTGGGGTCACGCGCCACTCGATGGCGCCGGTGGTCGCGCCGGGCGTGGCCAGCGCGCGCACCACGAACCAGCCATTGTTGTGATTGCCGCGCCCATCGATGAGCTCGAGCTCGCCGCCCTTCAGCGCTTCGATGGTGAGGTGGTAGAGCTCGGTCTCGGGTGCGACCTCGAGCGTGCGGCCGCGCGCCAGGTGCGGGATTTCACCCGGGCCGCTGGGCTGTCGCTGGAACACGCCATCGCGCTGGTCCAGCTGCCAGGACTTGCCGAACAGCAGCCCGGGAAAGAGCTCGAGATTGAAGCCCACCTTGTCGGCCCAGGCTTTCGGCACCGGCGTGTCGAAGTCCACGCTCACGCGGATCGACTCACCATCGGCGCGCGCGCGCACGGTGTAGTTGAGCTCGAGGTCCGGGTACTCGATGGGATTGAATCCCTTGCGGTCGCGCTCGGCGTCCGGGAAGGCCAGCGGCACGCGGATTTCCTGCGCCGCGCGATTCACCTCGCGCTTGCCGGGCTTGGGAATCGGCGACCATTGCCCCGGCGAAGGCTCGAGCCGCACGTCGCCGTTGGAGGCGATGCGCTCGTCGTGCATCACGATGGAGAGGCCGCCCTGGTGGCCCTCGGGGTAGTAATCCTGCCCGTACATCACGTTGATGCCCGGGCGCTCGAAGTATTCCTGCTCGTTGAGCTTGAAGGCGTCCGCCGCGAACACCGGCAGGGACGCGAACAGACTGCAGACCAGGACTCCGCGCATCGAGGATCTCCGGCGGGAAACGCGCTCGTGTCGAACGCGCGGCCGATGGTAGAGATTGTCTCGCGAGGCTGGCAACCGGCCATTCACGAGCGGCTGGAGACACGCCGCGGCTTTCGGCCAGCGGGGCGACGGGTTCGTGCGCCCGCCTGTTCCGCGAAAATGCGCCGGGCGTTCTGCACGATGGCCGCGACCGCCGGGTGCTTGATCTTCCGTTCGACGGAGAGCGCGTAGAACTGCACGCTGACGCCCTCCGCCGTGCCAATGGGAACCAGCCCATACAGCTCGCGGAAATATTCCACCTGCAGCGCCGGGACCGGTATCAGCCCGTGACCCGCGTGCGCGAATTCGCGCAGGAGTCCGTAATCCTCGAATTCGCCGACCACCAGCGCGTGGATATCGAGCCGCGCCAGCCACAGGTCGATGGCGCGACGGATGGCCGTGTCGTTGGTCGGCAGCAGCATCGGGACGCCGTCGAGCGAGGCGGGGAAGCGGCGCTTCAGGCTGGCCGCGATTCGTGGCATCGACATC
>DASSRK010000006.1:0-20891 GCA_035701825.1 Steroidobacteraceae bacterium | reverse complement strand
GGGCGGTAGGCAATGGCGTGACTTTTGGGCTCATTTAGGGCGTTGATTCTAGTGAATTATTTGCAGTCCAGCCGGCTGTTTGACCGGTGGGGGGCTGGTACGTAGAATGCGCGTCCCTTCGAAATGGCACAGAGCTTAAGGCTTTGGTTTCGAAAGGTTTTCCGGAGCAATCAAGATGTACGCGGTCATCGCCACGGGCGGCAAACAGTATCGAGTTGAGAAGGGCACCGTCCTGAAGGTCGAGAAGCTCGACGCGGAACCGGGCGCGACCGTGTCGTTCGGCGACGTGCTGCTGCTCGCCGATGGCGACGACATCAAGGTCGGCTCGCCGCTGCTCAAGGGTGGCAAGGTCGAGGCCGTGGTCGAGAAGCACGGCAAGGGCGACAAGAAGGTCATCGTGAAATTCCGTCGCCGCAAGCACTACCTGCGCCAGGGCACGCATCGCCAGCAGTACACGCAGGTCAAGATCACCGGCATCAGCGCCTGAGCGCTGGCGCCTAACTACAGTTTCGACGGAGCCTTACTCACATGGCACATAAAAAGGCAGGCGGCAGTACCCGCAACGGCCGCGAATCGCACAGCAAGCGCCTCGGCGTGAAGAAGTTCGGCGGCGAAGAAGTGCTGGCCGGCAACATCCTGGTCCGCCAGCGCGGCACCACGATGCGCCCGGGCGCCAACGTCGGCATCGGCACCGACCACACGCTGTTCGCCCTCAAGGACGGCAAGGTCAAGTTCGCGAAGAAGGGCTCGGAAGGGCACACCTTCGTGAGCGTCGAAGCCGCGAAGGCCAACTAGCCAGGACTGCGGTTCCACTGCACGCACGAGAAACCCGGCTCATGGCCGGGTTTCTCGCTTATGAGTGGGGCGCAGCCCCCGGGAACAGCAGGACCCCGCCATGAAATTCGTCGACGAAGCGCGCATCAAGGTCTCCGCCGGTAACGGTGGCCGCGGCTGCGTGAGCTTCCGCCGCGAGAAGTTCGTGCCCTTCGGCGGCCCGGACGGCGGCGACGGCGGCGACGGTGGCAGCGTCACGCTGCGCTCGCGCGACGGCATCAACACGCTGGCCGACTTCCGCATCGTGCGCACCTTCCGCGCCGAGAACGGCCAGCCCGGCGGCGGCAAGGACATGACCGGCCGCGGCGGCAACGACACCGTGATCGACGTGCCGGTGGGCACCATCGTGCGCGACAGCGAGACCGGTGAGCAGCTCGGCGACCTGGCGAAGGCGGGCATCGAGCTGCTGGTGGCACGCGGCGGCAAGGGCGGCTGGGGCAACCAGCGCTTCAAGACCAGCAAGAACCGCAGTCCGCGCCAGTTCGGCCCGGGCCTGCCGGGCGAGCACCGCGAGCTCGAGCTCGAGCTCAAGGTCATCGCCGACGTGGGCTTGTTAGGCCTGCCGAACGCCGGCAAGTCGACGCTGATCAGCGTGGTGTCGGCCGCGCGGCCGCGCATCGCGGATTATCCGTTCACGACGCTGCATCCGAACCTCGGCGTGGTCGCCTGCGGCAACCAGCGCAGCTTCGTCATGGCCGACATCCCCGGGCTCATCGAGGGCGCGGCCGAAGGCGCGGGCCTCGGCATCCGCTTCCTGAAGCACTTGCAGCGCACGCGCGTGCTGCTGCACCTGGTGGACATCATGCCCGTGGATCCGAACGCCGACCCGGTGCGCGACGCGCAGGCGATCGTCGGTGAGCTCGGCAAGTTCAGCGCGGACCTGCTCGCCAAGCCGCGCTGGCTGGTGCTCAACAAGGCCGACCTGCTGCCGCCCGCGGAAGCGACGGCCAAGGCCATCGCAATCGCCAAGGCGCTGGACTACCGCGGGCCCGCATTCCTGATTTCGGGCGTCGCGCGCCAGGGCACCACGGATCTGACCGAAGCGGTGATGCGGTTCCTCGAGACGGGTGAAGCGCCGGCACGAGGAAACCTCGTGCTGCCGGAACGCCAGGTGAAGAAGCCCGCCGCGAGCAAGGCCGGGTCCAAAGCGAAGACCCGCGCAACGCCCCATGCGAAGGCGAAGGCGAAGGCAGCAAGAGCAAAGGGCAAGGCAAAAGCAAAACCCAAAGCCAAGGCGAAGTCGAAGTCAAAGTCGAAGTCGAAGGGAAGCGCTTCCAAAGCGAAATACCGCGCGCCAGCGAGAATCCGCCGCTGAAATTCTCGACTCTGCGCGAAATCCTGGCTCGCCGGACAAGAGTCATGGCGCGAGTCAACGACACCGGCGAGTCGCGCGCGTGAAGTAGATAGTCCGCGCCCACTTGGCAAGCTTGCATCCGATCGGTTAGAACGGTCCCGCCCAAGGACCTTCCAACCCATCATGCACAAACCACTCGCCCGCCTGTCAGTCGCTTCGTGGATCCTGCTTGCCGCGTGCGTCGCCCGCGCCGAGCTTCCGCAGCAGATCGCCTCGGTCGCGCCGCGCGCGCAGCGCATCCTGGATGCGCGCGCACTCAAGGCATCGGAGAAGACGGGACGGGTCCCGCTCGTGCTTCCGGATGGCACGCAGCTGCGCTTCGTGCCGCTGTCGGTGCGCGAACGCCACGGCGTGACCACGTTGCGCGCGAGCGTCGGTGGCAACCGTCTGCTGCTGACCACCGACGGCCGCAATGCGTTCGGATTCATCGCGACCCCGAAGGCCAATTACCGGATCACCACCGTGGACCGGAACACCTACGTGATCGACCTTGCGGCGCTGCCGCCGGCCGACGACGTGCCGCTGGCGCCGTCGCTGGACGACGTGCGCATCGATCCGGTGCTGGTGAAGCAGGTGCGCCAGCACATGGAGAGCCGGCGCAAGGGGGGTGCCGCGGCAATCGAGGCGCAGGATGCCGGTCCCTCGGTGATCGACATCGCGATATTCCTGGATCCCGCGCTGCTGGACCTCTTCAGCCCGCAGGCCATGCGCACCATGGCGCAGGCCGACGTCGATTACGCCAACGAAGCCTTCATCACGAACCACATCGATGCGGAACTGAACGTGGTGCTGGTGGAGACCTATGGCCACCCGCACTCCGGGTCGGATCCGTACCTGACCTTCAAGGGTGACACCGACGCTGCAGCGCGCGCCGCGACCTTCGGCGCGGACCTGCGTCACCTGCTGTTCGACATGCGTACCCGTCCTAACTACTGCGGCATGGCCGAGCTGGTCGGTCCCGTGGGTGTCAGCGGCTTGCAGTGCGCGGTCGGCGTCGTGGCGCACGAGGTGGGCCACAATTTCGGCGCGCACCACGATCGGCCGCACGCTTCGGACAACGTCGACCTGCCGATCTCGGCCTACAACTTCGGCGTGGTGTGCGCGGGCGACGCCACCATCATGAGCTACGTCGGCACGCTGCCGCTGGGCTACTACTCGGACCCGACGCAGTTCAACAATGGCGAAGCCTGCGGCGTGGCATACGACCAGCCGGGCGGCGCGCACAACGCGCACGTGATCGACGTCATGCGCACGGAACTCGAAGCGTTTCATGCGCCGCAGGAGATTTTCGGCAGCGTGAGCCTGGCTGCCAGTGCCGAGTCAATGGACGAGTGGGGTGGCCCCATCGACATCACCGTGACGCGCGACGGCGACCTCACGCGCGCGGCTTCGGTCGAGCTGGCGACGATCGACGAGACCACGGACTCGCAAAACGACTACGGGCCGGTGCTGGATCGCCTGGAATTCGCCCCCGGTGAATCCACCCGCGTGGTGAGCATCCAGCCTATCGACGACGGAAGCTACGAACCGGATGAGACGTTCCGCGTCGCGTTGCGCTATCCACTCGGCCTCGCGGTCGCGGGCGACCCGGTGACGGTGACCTTGCACAGCGAAGACGCGGATATCGGCCGGGCGACGCTGGCCACCAGCGAAGTCAGCGTGCCGGAGAACGGCGGACCGCTGGCCGTGACCGTCAATCGCATCGGCAACCTGGCCGCCTCGCTGACGATCCAATATGCGACCGCCGACGGCACGGGGATCGCGGGCGACTGCTACCAGCCGGTATCGGGCTCGCTGACGTTCGCGCCCGGTGAGTCCACGAAGGTCATCCAGGTTCCCATCATCGACAACCCCTTCTGGGATGCGTGGGGGTCCAGGACATTCACCTTCTCGCTCAGCGGCAGCAACGTCGGTGGCTTCGCCGGCGCCAGCACCACCCTGACCGTGACAGTCGTCAACGACGATCCGAATCGCGGCAAGGCGCAACTGGCGAACGAGGCGCTGGGAGTGGGCGAGGCCGACGGGAAGGTGACCCTCACGGTGCTGCGCGTCGAAGGAACCGAGAGCGAGCTCACGGTGAACTACGCCACGGCCGACTCCAGTGCCCACGCCGGGACGGACTACACGGCGGCCAGCGGAACCCTGGTATTCCCGCCCGGCGAGACCACGCGCACCTTCGACGTATCCATCCTCGACAACAACGTCGCGGACCGCTCGCGCGTGTTCACGGTGGCGCTGAGCGGCGATTTGATCGGCACGCCGGGCTCGGTGCGGGTCACCATCGCCAACGATGACCAGGCATCGTCCGGAATGAAGAAGAGTGGTGGCGGGGGAAGCCTGGAGGCGGGATCACTGCTCGTCCTGGCTTGCCTCGCCCTGGGCCGCCGACGCCGGGACCTGCGAACCGCGTAAGTCCAATCCGCTCCCCGCGGCAACAAAAAACCCGGCGCGAGGCCGGGTTTCTTGTGCTCCGCGCCCGCGCTTCCGGAAGGGGAAGGGGCGGAAGACTTTGACGATCGCGCCTTACTTCAAGCCCTTGATGCGGGCCGACAGGGCGCTCTTGTGGCGAGCGGCCTTGTTGCGATGGATCACGTTCTTGTTGACCAGCGAGTCGACCAGAGGCTGCGCTTCCTTGAGGGCGGCCATGGCGTCGGCCTTGTTGCCGGCGGCGAGGGCGTCGTTGACCTTGCGCAGGGCCGTGCGCATGCGCGAGCGCAGCGCCACGTTGCGGTTACGGTTGGTCTCAGCTCGACGGGCGGCTTTCTCGGCCGACTTGGTGTTCGCCACGAAGCAATCTCCAGGGAATCGGGGGCATTAAAAGGGCGCGTAGTGTGATCAGGGCCCCCTACCTTGTCAACGCCGGGCCCACCCCTTTCAAAGCCTTCCGGTATAGTGCGCCGCTTGCAGAGGTTTTCCCTTATTTTCCGGGCGCTTGCCCGATTGGCAGACGATTGAGCGGCAGGATCTTCAAGAGCACCCTGGTGACCGGTACGGCGACCCTGGTGTCGCGTATCACGGGCCTGCTCCGCGAAATCTTCTATGCCGTCATGTTCGGTGCCAGCGCCTTCATGGACGCCTGGCTGGTGGCGTTCAAGATCCCGAATTTCCTGCGCCGCCTGTTCGCCGAAGGCTCGTTCAGCCAGGCCTTCGTTCCCATCATCAGCGAGTACAAGCAACAGCGTTCGCACGACGAGGTGCGGCAGCTGGTCGACGAGGTTGCCGGCACCTTCGGCGCGCTGCTGTTCGTCATCACCGCGGTCGGTGTCATCGCCGCGCCGCTGATCATCTTCGCCTTCGCGCCCGCCTGGCACGACCAGCCCGACCAGTGGCACGCGGCCTCGGCGATGCTGCGCTGGACCTTCCCCTATCTATTCTTCATTTCGCTGAGCGCGCTGTTCTCGGGCGTGCTGAACAGCTACAACCGTTTTGCGATACCCGCGTACACGCAGGTGATCATGAACATCGTCATGATCATCGTGACGGTGTGGATCGCGCCGAAGGCGGCCAACCCCGGCATGGCGCTGGCGATGGGCGTGTTCGTCAGCGGCATGCTGCAGCTCGGCTTCCAGCTGCCGGCCGTGATGCGGCTCGGCCTGTTTCGCCGGCCGCGCTGGAACCTCGCCGCGCAGGGCGTGCGGCGCATCGGCAAGCTGATGTTGCCGGGCATTTTCGGCTCCTCGGTGGCGCAGGTGAGCCTGCTGCTCGATACGCAGATCGCGAGCCTCATCACCGCCGGCGTCTCGTGGCTGTACTTCGCCGACCGCCTCATGGAATTCCCGCTGGGCGTGTTCAGCATCGCGCTGGCGACGGTCATCCTGCCGAGCCTGTCGCGCCACCATGCCGCGGACTCCATGGAGCATTTCACCGCGACGCTCGACTGGGCGCTGCGCCTGGTGCTGCTGCTGGTGTCGCCGGCGGCCGTGGCCATGCTGGTGTTCGCAGGTCCGCTGACCGCGACCACGTTCGGATACGGCAAATTCGACGCGCACGACGTGCAGATGGCGACCTACGCGCTCATGGCCTATTCCTGGGGACTGCTCGGCTTCAGCCTGGTGAAGGTGCTCGCGCCCGGCTACTTCGCGCGGCAGGACACCCGCACCCCGGTGCGCGTCGGCCTCATTGCGCTCGGCGTGAACATGGCGATGAACGTTGGCGTGGCGCTGCCGGCCGTGAAGCTGGGCTTCCCGTATCCGCACATCCTCATCGCGACCTCCACTTGCATGTCGGCGGCGGTCAACACCACCCTGTTGTGGCGCGGCCTTGCGAAGCGGGGTGTCTACAAGGCGGGGCCGGGCTGGAAAGCGCTGCTGGCGCGCATCCTGTTCGCCAACGCGGTGATGGCGGCGCTGCTCATCTGGATGGGCGGCGATCTCGCCGGTTGGCTCAACCTCCCGCCGGCACAGCGCGCGGCCCGCCTCGCGCTGTGCGTGGTATGCGGCGCGGCTGCCTACTTCGCGGCGCTGTTCCTGTCCGGCACGCGTTTGCGCCACGTGCGCAACGTCGCCGGGGCATAATCGCCATGGAATTCATCCGTGGTTTGTCGGGCCTGAAACCCCAGCATCGTGGGGCGGCCATCACCGTCGGCAGCTTCGATGGCATCCACCTCGGGCATGGCGCATTGATCGCCAGCACCTGTGGCCTCGCCAGGCAGCTCGGCAAACCCGCGATGATGCTGACGTTCGAGCCGATGCCGCGTGAATACCTGTCGGCGCACATGAAGCCGCCCCAGGATCCGCCCGCCAGGCTCACGGATTTTCGCGAGCGCTGGCGCGTACTGCAGCACTCGGACCTGCACTACCTGTGCGTGCTGCGCTTCGACGAGAAGCTGCGGCAGCTGTCGGGTGAGCAGTTCGTCGAGCTGCTGGCGGACCGATTCGGCGCCTCGGCGGTGGTGGTCGGCCAGGACTTCCGTTTCGGCCGGGGCGGGGCGGGCAGCATCAGCCTGCTGCGGGCCGCGGCCGAGGCCGGGCGTTTCGCGCTGGAGCTGGTGCCCTCGGTGTGCATCGAGGACGTGCGCGTGAGCTCGAGCGGGGTGCGCGCGGCGCTCGCCGCCGGCGACTTCCGCCGGGCGCGTGACTTGTTAGGCCGCCCGTACTCGATGCACGGCCGGGTGGTCGCGGGCGAGCAGCTCGGTCGCAGGCTGGGATATCCCACCGCGAACATCCGGATGCGGCGGCGCAGGTTGCCGATGACCGGCATCTACGCGGTGCGCGTGCGCGGCGTGGACGCGCTGCATCCGCACGCGCCGCGCGACGGCGTGGCGAGCCTCGGGTTCCGGCCCACGGTGAGCGGCACCGAGCCGCTGCTCGAGGCGCACGTGTTCGATTTCAACGGTGTGCTGTACGGCAGCGACCTGGAAGTGGAGTTCGTCGCGAAGATCCGCGACGAGGAGAAGTTCGCGAGCCTGGACGCGCTGGTGCAGCAGATGCACGCGGACGCGGCCCGGGCGCGCGAATTGTTGCGCGCGAGTTGTTAGAGGAAACGCAGGTGGCAGATTACAAGGGTTCGATCAACCTTCCCGAAACGGGCTTTCCGATGAAGGCCGATCTCGCGCAGCGCGAGCCGAAGATGCTCGCGGCGTGGGAGGCCAACGACCTGTACGGGAAGATCCGCGCCATTTCGAAAGGGCGGCCGCGTTTCGTGTTGCACGACGGCCCGCCGTACGCCAACGGCGCGGCGCACCTCGGCCACTTCGTCAACAAGGTGCTCAAGGACATCGTGGTCAAGTCGCACCAGCTCGACGGCTACGACTCACCGTACGTCCCGGGCTGGGATTGCCACGGCCTGCCGATCGAGCACCAGATCGAGAAGAAATTCGGACGTGTCGGCAACAAGCTCAACGCGAAGGAATTCCGCGCCGCCTGCCGCAAGTTCGCGCAGGAACAGGTGGACCTGCAGCGCGGCGACTTCAAGCGCTTCGGCGTGCTCGGCGACTGGAACAACCCGTACCGCACCATGGACCCGCGCTTCGAGGCGCAGCAGGTGCGCTCGCTGGGCAAGATCATCCGCAACGGACACTTATATAAGGGCGCCAAGCCGGTCTATTGGTGCCTCGATTGCCGCTCGTCGCTGGCCGAAGCCGAAGTGGAATACGAGGACAAGAATTCGCCGGCCGTGGACGTGCAGTTCCGCGTGGCCGATCCGGCGGAGTTCGCGCGGCGCATCGGCATCGATGCCGCGAGGATTGCGGGGCACCCGGTGTCCCTGGTCATCTGGACCACGACTCCCTGGACGCTGCCGGCGAACGAGGCCGTGGCCCTCGGCCCGAACATCGAATACGTGGTGCTGTGGGTGTCGCGCAACCGGCACTCGGAGTTGCTGGTGCTGGCGAACGAGCTGCTCGACGCCTGCCTGCAGCGCTACGGGCTCGGCAAGGGCCAGGTGCTGGCGCAGTTCACCGGGCAGCAGCTCGAGCACCTGCAGCTCGAGCACCCCTTCCTCGACAAGCGCGTGCCGGTGATCGTCGGCGACCACGTGACGCTCGAGGCCGGTACCGGCGCCGTGCACACCGCGCCTGCGCACGGCCAGGACGACTTCGTCGTCGGCCAGAAATACAGCCTGCCGGTCGACAATCCGGTCATGGGCGATGGGCGCTTCCGCGAGGGGACGCCGTTCGTCGCGGGCATCAAGGTGAACGACGCCAACGAAGTGATCGTCAAGGAGCTCGAGGGCCGCGGCCGGCTGTTGAAGCTCGAAAACATCCGCCACAGCTACCCGCATTGCTGGCGCCACAAGACGCCGGTGATCTTCCGCGCCACGCCGCAGTGGTTCATCAGCATGGACCAGAAGGGCCTGCGCGCGAACGCGCTGCGCGACATCCAGAAGACGCAGTGGGTACCCGCCTGGGGCGAGCAGCGCATCTTCAACATGATCAAGGACCGTCCCGACTGGTGCCTGTCGCGGCAGCGCACCTGGGGCGTGCCGATCACGCTGTTCGTGCACAAGCAGACCCAGGAGCTGCATCCGCGCACGCAGGAGCTGATCGACACGGTGGCCAACCGCGTCGAGAAGGAGGGCATCGAAGCCTGGTTCGAGCTCGAGCCGCGCGAGTTGCTGGGGGCCGAGGCCGACGACTACGAGAAGGTCACCGACGTCATGGACGTGTGGGCGGATTCGGGCCTGTCGTTCGAGTGCGTGCATCACACGCATCCGGATGAAGTGCAGCCGCCGGTGGACATCTACCTCGAGGGCTCCGACCAGCATCGCGGCTGGTTCCATTCCTCGCTGCTGATGTCCGAGGCGCTGTACCAGCGCGCGCCGTACAAGTCGGTGCTGACGCATGGCTTCACGGTCGACGAGAAGGGCATCAAGATGTCCAAGTCGCTCGGCAACGTCATCGAACCGAAGAAGGTCATGCAGACCTCGGGCGCCGACGTGCTGCGCCTGTGGATCGCGGCGACCGACTACTCGAACGAGATGGCGCTGTCGGAGGAAATCCTCAAGCGCATGTCTGAGTCGTACCGGCGCATGCGCAACACGGTGCGCTACCTGCTGGGCAGCTTCGCGGGATTCGATCCGGCGACGGATGCGGTCCCGGTGGAGCAGTTGGTGGCCATCGATCGCTGGGCGATTGCGCGCACCGCGGCGCTGCAGGAAGAAATCGCCGACGCGTATCGCAAGTACCAGTACCACCTGATCTACCAGAAGGTGTTGAACTTCTGCGTCGCGGACCTGGGTGGCTTCTACCTGGACCTGCTCAAGGACCGGTTGTACACCACGCCGAGGAAAGGCCTGCCGCGCCGTTCGGCACAGACCGCGCTCTATCACATCGCCGAGAGCATGGTGCGCTGGCTGGCGCCCATCCTGTCCTACACGGCCGACGAGATCTGGGGCTTCATGCCCGGCAAGCGCGGCGAGTCGGTGTTCCTCGAGACCTGGCATGTGTTGCCCAAGGTCGAGGCGGGGGCGATCGACTGGAACCTGTTCATCCAGTTGAAGACCGCCGTCGCCGCCGAGCTCGAGAAGCTGCGCGTCGCCGGCACCGTGGGTAGCTCGCTCGACGGCGAAGTCGAGGTGTACGCCCGCGACGAGTTCCGCGAGAAGCTGATGGCGCTGGGTGACGAGCTGCGCTTCCTGCTGATCACCTCCGAGGCCAAGGTGAAGCGCGTCAGCAACGCCGCCGGCCCGCCGGTGGGCGCCATCAAGGTGGCGGAAATCGCCAAGGAGGGGGGTGTGTGGATCCGCGTCCAGCCGTCCACGGCGCCCAAGTGCGAGCGCTGCTGGCACCATCGCCCGGATGTCGGGTCAAATGCCACGCACCCGACCCTTTGCAGCCGGTGCGTGGACAATGTCGACGGACCGGGGGAGCCGCGCAGCTTCGCATGAACACCCACACGTCATTACCCGCCTCGCAGTCCGGCATCCGCTGGTTGTGGATCGCCGCGGGCGTGATCCTGCTCGACCAGCTCACCAAGTTCTGGGTGGTGAGCACGCTGGCGCTGGAGCAGACCGTGCCGGTGCTGCCGGTATTCTCCATTCACCGCACTTTCAACGAAGGCGCGGCGTGGAGCATGTTCGCGAACGCCGGCGGTGCACAGCGCTGGGTGTTCTCGGCGCTGGCCGTGGGCGTGTCGATCGGTCTGGTCGTGTGGTTGCGGCGACTCGCGCTGGCCTCGCACGCCCTGCTCATCACCGGGCTCACGCTGATCCTCGGCGGCGCCATCGGCAACGTCATCGACCGGCTGCGGCTCGGCCACGTCATCGACTTCCTGCTGTTCTTCTGGAACAGCTCGCGCTTCCCCGCGTTCAACATCGCCGACTCGGCCATCACCGTGGGCGCCGGCCTCGTGATCCTCGATGCCATCCTCGAAGGGCGGCGCGAGCGCCAGGCGCGCAAGCAGGTTTCGTAGGGACGCGCACGTGAAGGTACTGCTCGCCAATCCCCGTGGATTCTGCGCCGGCGTCGATCGCGCCATCGACATCGTCGAGCGCGCGCTCGCCATGTTCGGCGCGCCTATCTACGTGCGCCACGAGGTGGTGCACAACGTGCACGTGGTCGAGCGGCTGCGCCGGCTCGGCGCGGTGTTCGTCGACGAGCTCCACCAGGTGCCGGACGGCGCGACGGTGATCTTCTCCGCGCACGGCGTGCCCGCGGCGGTGGAGAACGAGGCCGCGCGCCGCGGCCTCAAGGTGTTCGACGCCACCTGCCCGCTGGTGACCAAGGTGCACATGGAAGTCGCGCGATATGCGCGCGAGGGTCGCGACGTGGTGCTCATCGGGCACGCCGGGCATCCCGAGGTCGAAGGCACCATGGGCCGCTTCGATCCCGGCAATGGCGGGCGCATGCACCTCATCGAGAACGTCGAGCAGGCGGCGGCGCTCGAGGTGCGGGATCCGGAACGCCTCGCGTTCGTCACGCAAACCACGCTCTCGGTCGACGACACCGCGGCCATCGTCAACACCTTGCGCACGCGTTTCCCGACGCTCGCGAGTCCGCGGCGCGAGGACATCTGCTACGCGACGCAGAACCGCCAGGATGCCGTGAAGGAGTTGATCGCGAACTGCGACGTGCTGGTGGTGGTGGGCTCGATCACCAGCTCGAATTCCAACCGCCTGCGCGAGCTCGCCGAACGCGCCGGCCGCCCGGGCTACCTCATCGACGATGCGTCATTCCTGCGGCGCGAATGGTTCGAGGGCAAGCAGGCCGTGGGCGTGACCGCCGGCGCCTCGGCGCCCGAGGAACTCGTGCAGCAGGTGGTGGCGCGGCTGCGCGAGTGGGGCGGTACCACCGCCGAGGAACTCAAGGGCACGGAAGAGCGCGTGGTGTTCTCGCTGCCGCGCGCACTGCGCACCGTCGCGAAATAGACCCTATTGCCAGCAATCCTTCGAGCGATCGGTGCCGCCCGCGTCGACGGCACGGCGCCTGCCGCTGTGATCGATGCTGAATTCGCTGCAGCGCGAATCGGCGGCTTGCGCATCGGTGCTCACTGGCCTGGCGGTCGCGAGATACCCGAGGCCATCGTCGCTGGCGCGCAATTCGATGCGATAGTGCCCTTGCGCGGAACGGTCCGCGAGTCCGAGGCCGCCGGGCACGGCCAGCGCGAGTTGCGCGGCATCCGCGTAACGGGCATGGCGCCCGAAGTACCCATCCTGCGCGGCCTGCAGCGCGGTGAGCGCCTCGATGGCGTCGGTGCGACGCACGCGCAGCGTGTGCGTTCGCCAGGTTGGCACGGCAATGGCGGCCAGCACGGCGACGACCACCAGCGCGGTGACCAGCTCCGCGAGCGTGAAACCGCCGCCTGGATGCCGCGGGAGCCGTGTGCTCATTCCAGCGGCACCCGTTGCCAGGACAGGCGCTCGAGGTCGCCGCGCCGATGGCAATGGCGCGGAACCAGCGGCGTGCAGTCGGTGCGTCCGCTCGTCTCGCGGCCCTCGATCACCCACATGACCACGGCACGTTGCCGCTCGATGGCGTGCCGCGCGCCGTGGCCGGTGCTCAGGATCTGGAAATGCGCGCCGGCCAGCTGCTGGCCGGGCTCCTGCGGCAGCGCGCGTTCTTCGCCCAGGAACTGCACCCGCACCTCGAATCCATCGCCGGTGCCCGGGACCTGCCCGGTGAGCAGGGCAGGAACGGAGGCGGGAGCGGAACTGGTCACGATTGCGTGGATTGCCATCTCGATGCCGGTGCTGGCGGCGGTCGCGGCATTCTCGCGGAAGGACTGGTTCTGCGCCAGCAGCCGCGCGACGTGCGCATTGCCCGTGGCCGCGACGCCTAACAGCGTGACCAGTGTCAACAGCACGAGGCCCACGGCAAGCGCCGCGCCCGTCTGCCCCGACACCTTCACGGGGCGCGCACGTTGCGCAACGCCACGGTGCGCTCGAGCAGCATGCGCCGCTGCGCTGCCTGCGATGTGTCCGGCGTGAACACCACGTCGGCGTAGCGCAGCGTGCGCGCATCGGAATAGCCGCGCTCCGTGCTCTCGGCGCGCACGCGCAACCAGAGGCGCACCGCGATGACGGGCAGATCGCGCAGCGCCGGCGAATCGGCCGGCACGAAGCTGATGCGTTCCACGCCGTCCGCGAGATCCCGCACACCCAACTCGACCTGCAGGTCCTCGACGCCCGGCATGAGCTCTTCGTCGCGGAACTGCGCCTCACCGCCCGACTCGGTGAGTTGCTTGACCCGCAACGCCGGCCAGCCACTGCGCGCGACGGAATTTTTGGCCACGTAGTAGCTGTGCACTTCGACATCGCGGATCTCGGATTCGGCATCGAGCGCATCCGGTGCGTGTCCGTCGGCGAACAGCAGCGCCGCGGCGTGCGTCTCCCGCCGCCGCGTATAGAGCTGCAGGCGCCCGGCGCGCGGATCGACGGTAGCGAGCGAGGCGTGCCGCACCGTGAGCGTGTCGGCGCCGGCGCGCACGCCCCCGGCGGAGCTGGTGGGTTCGCAGTCGAGTGCCCCGCTGCCGGCGGGCCACGCGCCGTTGGCGCCCTGGACCGCGAGCGCGAGGTCCAGGGCGAAGTTGACGCCGCAGGCGTGCGCGCCCGAGGGCACGCCATTCACCGCGGACCTGGGATGGCCGCTGTCCGGTTGCCAGAGCTGTTCGCCTTCGGCGAGAACGACGCCGCCGCGCATGAAGCGCGCCGTGCGTGGGTCGGCGCCCGCGAAGAACCCGGCGTGCTCGACATCCGACACCAGCAGGTCGAGTGCATGCCGCGCGCTCTCCTGCAACTGCGCAAGACTTTCATTGACGTCGGATTCGCGCCGGCAGCGGTCCAGCATCGCCACGAATGCGCCGGTGAGCATGAGGCCGATGGTCAGGGCGATCATGAGCTCCGGCAGGCTGAAGCCGCGTACCTGCCGTTCCACGCTCAGCCCGCCACCGGCCGCGCTGCCGGCACGTGCACCGTCGCGACGTGCCGCTCGCGGGCGCCACGCCATTCCAGGGAAATGGCGATGTCATCGCTGCCGGCGGGGCCGGTGGCGGGCACGAATTCCAGCAGCGTCGCCGTGTCCCCGCCGGGGAACAGCGCGGCGGCGCGCGCCGCGAACCACGCCACGTCCACCGCGGCGAGTTCCTCCGGGCTGCACGGCGATGCCGCCGCGCAGCTGCTGGCGGGCGCCGCGCTGCTGGCCGCCGCATAACGGGAACCGGCCGCCGCGTTGGCGCGGACGCGCTCGGCCATGTCGCGCAGCAGCTCCATGGCCGCGGCGTGCCGGATCGCATCGTTGTGGGCGCGCAGGCCCGAGAGCTGCAGGCTCCAGGCGCCGAGCAAGCCGGTGGACAGCACCAGCAGCGCGACCAGCGCTTCGACCAGCGTGAAGCCGCGCGCCCTCATGTGCCACATGCCGCCGCGGACCCGTCGGCGAAGCGCAGCCGCCCGACCTGGCTCAGCACGATGGCGCGCGGCGGCGCGACGCCCTGCGAGTCGCAGATAGTTAGGGTGCCGGTGCTGCCGGCGCGCGTGTCCGGCCAGAAGCTGAGCTTGGTGCGGCTCGCGTACAGCGTGACGCCGCGGGGCAGGGCGCCGGCGGCCACCGGCTCGGCATGACCGTCGACCTCGAGATAGGCCGCCCATGCGAAGGAGGAATCCACACCCGCAAGGCATTTCCCGGCCGCGTCGCTCAGGCAGAACACCGCGGTGCGCGACTCGAGGATCGACGCGGCGCGCGCCTGCCGCAGGCCCGCGGCCAGCTCGAACGCGGCGCTGCGCACCGCCGCGCCGCGCAGCGCGGCGCGAAACCCCGGCACCGCGAGGCCGGCGAGCACCGCGATCAGGGTGACACCTAAACACAACTCGATCAGGGTATGCCCGTGGCTTCCATTCCCAAGTCGCATTTCCGGATTCTGCGACGGTTGTGTATGCATGCCACGTCGCAAAACTGGCGCATTTGTGCCGAATCGCATTGCCCGCGGAAAAGCCGCGCGTATACTCGCGGCCATGTCAAATTTTCAACTCGATCCAGCCGTCGCGGAAAACCTCGGCCAGCGCCTCGTCCGCGCCGGGGTGCGCCCGACGGCGCAACGACTGCGCATCGCCGCGCTCCTCATGGCGCGCCCGCAACACCTCTCCGCGGAGCAGGTTCTGGCCGGGCTCCGCAACCAGGGCATGCGCGTGTCGAAGGCCACCATCTACAACACCCTGAACCTGTTCGCGGCCTCCGGGCTGATCCGCCAGCTGTCGGTGGGCAATGACCGCTGCTGGTTCGACTCGAACACCGAGCCGCACCACCACTTCCATGACGTGGAAACGGGCGCGCTCACCGACGTCGCCCTCGGGGACGTTGCGATCGGGCGGCTGCCCGACGCGCCGGCCGGGATGCAGGTCGAGGGCGTCGACCTGGTCATCCGGGTCCGCCGCCGCAACACCTGATCCGCCCGCGGGTTGCGTGGGCTCCCGGCAGGTGAAACGGCGCTTTCAAAGCGCTTTCCACGCCTTTAGAATGCGCGCCCTCTAAGCCGGGGTAGCTCAGTTGGTAGAGCAGCGCATTCGTAATGCGCGGGTCGGAGGTTCGAGTCCTCTCCCCGGCACCACACCCGCCGTGGCATCCGTCGCCAGGCCCTCCCTGGGCCTGCGGTTGGCGTCCTGGATCCCGCTTTTCCTGTGGTATCCGTTCGCCCGGTTGCTGGCCTTCCTCTGCTGGCGGGTGATTCCCTATCGCCGCCGCGTCGTGGAAGAGAACCTCAGGGCCTGTTTCCCCGAGCTGGACGATGCGAGGCGCGAACGGGTGATCCGCGACTACTACCGCGGGTTCGCCGACATGCTGGTGGAAATCTTCCACGTGCCGCGCATGAGCCGGGCCGAGGTCGATCGGCGGGTACCCATCTCCAACCCCGAGCTGGTGCGCGACGAAGTGGCGCGCGGCAGGCCGGTGCTGATCATGGCGGCCCACCAGTGCAACTGGGAGTGGATGCTGCTGGCCTTCTCGACGCAGCTCGGCGTGCAGGTCGACGCGGCCTACAAGCCGCTGAGCGGCTGGGGCGAGCGCGCCATGCTCGCGGTGCGCAGCCGCTTCGGCGCGCGCATGATCCCGGCGCAACAGTTGTTAGGCGACCTGATCCAGCAGCGCCACGCGCCGCGCGCCATCGCGATGCTGGCCGACCAGGAGCCGGTGAAGTCCGATCGCCGGCACTGGGTGACCTTCCTGAATCGCGACACCGCGTTCTTCCTCGGCGCCGAGGAGATCGCGCGCACCATGCGCTACGCGGCGGTGTTCGCGCGGCTGAAGCGCGTGGGCCGCGGCCGCTACGCCTGTGAATTCGTGCCGCTGGCCGCCGCCGGGGAAAAGCTCGAGCCGGGGGAATTCACCGCGCGCTACGCGGCACTGGCGGAGGAGCAGATCCGCCAGTCACCGCCCGACTGGCCCTGGTCGCACAAGCGCTGGAAGCTCAAGAAGCCGCTGTACGGCGCCTGATCGCCGCGCGATTTGACCTAACTCCGTCCCGCCGCCCCGTCCCGTCGGCGCAACCCTACGTCGCCGCAATGCGACGACCCTGTGCTTTCCGCGGGTCCCTAATCTTGGGCCCACGTATGACACACCTCCCGCCCTATGAATCGCCCACCGAAATTCTCGCGCCGCTGGCGCGTGGCCTCATGCGCCGCGTCCCCGCGATTCTTTCCCTGTCGATCCACGACGACCACGGCCATGCGCTCTGGTCGAGCGGCGATTTCCTGCTCGCGGAGGATCACGCGCTGATCGCGGAGGTCATCGAAGAACCGCACGACGTGCGCGGGCCATCTAGCGGCCTGTGGTGGGAGAGCGCGGATACCGCCCGCGCACGTTGTGCGCTCGGCCTGTTCGAGGACGAGCATTTCGTCGGCGTCGCGCTGGTGGTGTTCTCGGGCCTGACCACGGACGAGTCGGAACGTGCCGGGCGCATCGCCGAGCTGCAGCCCGCGGTCCCGGTACTGGCCCGCTCGCTGGCGCAGATCCGGGAAAGCGCCGCGCAGATGCCGGTACTCGAGGACGCGACGCCGCCCGACGAGCATCCCGTCATCACGGCGCTGCGCTTCGACACGCCGCTCGACGACACGCTGGCGGAAGACCTGGCGCGGCTGGAGCGCGAGGAGAGCCTGCTGGAGCTCATCGACGCCGCGCTCAAGGCGGACGAATTCGCGCTGCACCTGCAGCCCATCGTCTCGCTGCGCGACGAGCCTTCGGCCGCGGGACATGGCCCGTTGCTGGTCGAAGTATTGATCCGACTGCCGACCGACGCATTCGGCGTGCTCGAGTCCCACCAGTTCCTCGACATCGCCGACCGCCGTGGCCGCATGCCGGCCATCGACCGCTGGGTGATCCGCGCGCTGCTCGTGTGGATGCAGCGCAATCGCGATCGCTGGGCGGATGCGAGGGCGGTGTTCTCGGTGAACCTGTCCGGCAAGTCGGTGGTGCGTCCCGATTTCCGCAACTACCTGGAGAACGTGCTCGACAAATCCGGCCTGCCGCTGACCGCGCTGCGCTTCGAAGTCGCCGAGCTCGACGCCGGCATCGCGCCGCAGGAATTCGCCGCGCTGGCGCGCTCGCTCATCGAGCGCGGCTGCGAAGTGTCGGTGGACAACGCCGGCACCGGCAGCGGCCGCTTCGAATTCCTGCGCGAAGTGAACGCGGACCTGCTCAAGATCGACGGTTCGCTGGTGAAGGGCGCGACCGACGACCTGCTGTCGCGCGCGCTGATCAACGGCATGGTGCACATGGCCGACACGCTCGGCATGCGCACCGTCGCGAGCCACGTCGATTCCACCGGCAAGCTGCGCGCGGTCACGCAGCTCGGCGTCGACTACGCGCAGGGCTTCCACGTGCGCAAGCCGGCGCACATCGACGAATTCGAATTCCTGTCCTGCGGCATCCAGAGCCCGACGCTGCAGGCGGGCGCGTGAGTCCCTGAGGTCCGGCCGCCTCGCTAGGCGCGCTTGCGCTCGCGGTGCATGCGCGCTTCGTAGTTGCGCATCAGCTCGGCGGCGAACTCGGCGAAAACGCGGACCCGCGCCAGGTGCTGCGTGGCGCGCGGGTACACCACGCTCATCGGCGGGCCTTCGCAGGTGAGTTCCCCGAGCACCTCGACCAGCCGACCTTCGGCGATGTAGCCCCCGACCAGCAGGTCGAGCTGTTGCACGATGCCTTGTCCGTCGAGCGCCGAGATCGTGAGCGCCTCGACGGTGTTGAACGAGACGGCCATCGGCAGGCGCACCTTGCGGATGCCGTCACCCTGCTTGAAAGCCCATTCGGCAGGGCGGGTCGAATCACCGCGCAGGTGGCCGATGAGGCGATGCCGGTGCAGGTCTTCGATGCCGCGCGGCATGCCGGCATGCGCCAGGTACTTGGGCGAAGCACAGGTGAGCAGCCGCGATTTCGAGATGGGCTTCGCGATCAGGTCGGGCGAGCGCACCTTGCCGACGCGTACCGCGACGTCGACGCCGGTGGCCTGCAGGTCGACATAGCTGTCGTTGAAGCGAACTTCGAGGGCGACCTCCGGGTAGCGCTGCGTGAACTGCGGGATGGCGGGCAGCAGCAGGTAGCGGCCGAAGGCCACCGGCACGTCGACGCGCAGCCGGCCCGTGGGGCGGTCGCGCGCCAGGCGCAACTGGTCATCGGCCGCGGTGATTTCCGCGAGGATGCGCCGGCAATGCTCGAGATACACCGCGCCCTGCGGCGACACCGACACCTTGCGCGTGGTGCGGTGGAGCAGGCGGGTGCCGAGATGCTTTTCGAGCTGCGCGACGTAGCTCGAGGCCATGGCGCGGGAGAGATCCAGCGTGCTGGCCGCGCGCGCGAAGGAGCCGAGCTCCGCCACCCGGGTGAACACGCGCATGGCCTGCAGCTGGTCCATGGGGCCGGCATTGTAAAGGAGAAACGGACAATGAATTCACTTTTGTCCTGTTTTTCGAACGGCGGCCGCGCGTTACCTTGGGCGCCACTTACTGGAGCTGCCCATGTTCGCCTTCAATCGATCCGCCACGGCCGTATTGCTGCCGCTGCTTCTGCTGCTGGCCGTGGCCCTCTGGTCCAACACGAGGCCTGCCGGATCCGGTGCCGATGTAGCGGTTGCCGCGACGAAGCAGGCCGAAAGCGCCAGGCCCGACCGGGAGTTGCTCGCCGCTTCACGCCTGCCGAAGAGGCATTGATCGCGCTCGCCGCCGACGCATCGTTCATCGAACCTCGGCGGCGCTGCTAGGCCATCGCCGCCAGCTTGCCCTCGAGGTGCCGCGACAATTCGCTGATGGTGGGGAAGTCGAACAACTCCGTCAGGTCCACCAGTCCCGGGTAGATGCGATCGATCTGCTCGTGGATCTCGATCAGCTTGAGCGAGCTCGCGCCGAGCTCGAACAGGTTGTCGTCCACCGAGATGTTGCGCTCGAGCGCCGTGTCGCAGATCTCCTTGAGCTGGCGCTCGATGTCGCCGCTGGTCGCTTTCGAGCCGCCGGCGGTTTCGAGAGCCGCGCGCAGGCTCGCGAGCTCCTCGAGCTCGGCGTCGTACACGCCATCGACGTAGTCGTTCTCCAGCAGGTGGCGCTGGATCTTGCCGCTGGTGGTCTTCGGGATGCGCTTCACCGGCACGACGTGCGCGACTTCCAGGCCTGTGTGCTCGTTGACCATGCGCGCCACCTGCATTGCGATGGGCAGGAACTCCTTCATGTCCATGCGGTGCAGGACGAAGATGATGAGATCGTCGGTGCTGCCGTGCTTCGGGCGCACGCCCGCGGCCACCACCTTGCCGAGCTCCATGCCTTCGGCCCGGATCGCGACATTCTCGATGTCGTGCGGGTAGTAGTTCTGCCCGTTGACGAAGATGATTTCCTTGGCGCGGCCGGTGATGTAGAGCTTGCCGTCCTTCATCATGCCGAGGTCGCCGGTGCGCAGCCGGCCGTCCGCGGTGAAGCCGGCGGCGTTCGCCTCCGGGTTCTCGTAGTAGCCCTTGGTGACGTTGTCGCCGGAGATCAGGATGTGGCCGACGTGGCCGTCGGGTACTTCGCGATCCTGGTCGTCGGCGATGCGCACGTTGCAATAGGGGATCTGGTGTCCCACCGCCATGAGGCGCAATGCGTTCTCGTCGTCGGCGGGCAGCATCGCGGGCGCGACACCCACGTTGAGCGTGTGGCGATCGACCGCGATCGAGGTGTAGTCCACGCCGTGCGGCTGCGGGAAGCTCACCGACAGCGTGGCCTCGGCGAGGCCGTACACCGGGTACATCGCCGAGCGCTTGAGCTTCCGGGGCGCGAGTCGATCCATGAATTCGTCCACGAGCTCGACCGAGATCGGCTCCGCGCCGTTGAAGATGCCGCGGATGCTCGACAGGTCTAGGTCGCCAGGATCGCGATCGCCCAGCACCTTGAGGTAGTGGCGATAGCCGAAGTTGGGCGAGCTGGTGATCGTCGCGCGCTTGCGCGAGCAGAACGTCAGCCACAGCAACGGCCGGCGGATGAACAGGTCCGTCGGGATCAGGTAGTCGTTCATGCGGTGCGCGAACATCATGATGTGCATGCCGATGAGGCCCATGTCATGGGTCAGCGGCATCCAGCTCACGCACGAGTCATTCTCGTTCCAGCCGGCGGCTTCGCCCGAGCCGCGCGCATTGACCAGGATATTGCGGTGGGTGAGCACCACGCCCTTGGGCTCGCTGGTCGAGCCCGAGGAGAACTGGATGAATGCCATGTCATCGGCCTTCGAGGCATGCACCTGTCCGGCCTTGGAGATGTCGCTCACCTGCTCGGCGAAGAACGCGCGCGAGGCGAGGGCGTCGTAGGTGGCCTGCTCGCCGGCCTC
>DASSRK010000005.1:0-63458 GCA_035701825.1 Steroidobacteraceae bacterium | reverse complement strand
GCCTTTTGCCGGTTTGCCGGCCCGGCACCGGCTGGCCTATAGTCCCCGGCCATGAATGACACCGAGAACAACAAGACTGGCAAAGCCGGATTCGACGGCGAACTCGCGCGACTCGAGCGACGCATCGAAGAGCTGCTCCTGACCGTCGAGACGCTGAAGGAAGAGAATCGCGCCTTGCGCCAGCGGCAGGAATCGCTGACCGCGGAGCGTTCCGCGTTCGCACAGCGCAATGACCAGGTGCGCGCGCGCGTCGAAGCGATGATCGGCAGGCTCAAGACCATGGAGCACACTGCGTGAGCGACAAGGAACCGGCGCACGTCACCGTACGCATCCTCGAGAAGGAATACTTCGTATCCTGCCCGCAGGACGAGCGCGCCGATCTGCTCGACTCCGCCGAGTTCCTCAACAAGAAAATGCGCGAGATCCGCGACACCGGCAAGGTGGTCGGCGCGGACCGCATCGCCGTGATGGCGGCGCTCAACATGGCCAACGAACTGCTGCGCCTGCGCAAGCAGGAGGCGGAGGTCCAGGGCTCCGTCGGTCGCGTGAAGCACATGCGAGAGCGCGTCGAAAACGCCCTGCAGCGCACGCGCCAACTGGATCTTTGAAAGGTTCGCCGCCCGCTTTGGATGCCGGCGGAGCCGCGGCAAGCACGAGAATTGTGAACGTCTCCGACACGAATCTGCCGATTCACGTCGCATTCCTTCGGCCTGGTTGTAGTAGAGTGACTCCCGCGCTGCCTGCGGTGTGCGACAGCGGGTCGGGTTACCTCTCGACCGTAATGTAAACACCCAGGGACCCAAGCCTTGCCGGCAGTACTGTGCAGGTCCGCTTCGAGCGGAAAGCCTTAAATGTCGGGGTCGGTCCCACCTTGTTGCTCTGGTTCGAGAGCAACGGCTCGCACCGGCATTGCGGGTAGCGCTTTTCTTCCCTCGCCGTGGTAACGAAGCAGTCCCTGCGCAAGGACCTCATGGCCCGTCGACGTGCAGTCGGCGCGGCCCAGCGTGAGCACGCGGCGCGCGCAGTTGCCGACCACATCGCCGCCACGTCATGGCTCGCCCCCGGCAAGCGCATCGGCCTCTACGCCTCGATGCCGCAGGAACTGGGCACGCGGCCATTGATCGAGCTCGCGCAACGCCGCGGCTGCGTCATCTACCTGCCCCGCATCACCAGCATGCGCGCCCGGCGCATGCGATTCGTCCCGCTGGGCGCCGATACTCGCCAGCACGCCTTCGGCATGGTCGAGCCTTCCGGCCAGGAGTGGATCGGCGCACGATTCCTCGACACGATCTTCTGCGCCGGAGTGGGCTTCGACCGCCGCGGTGCGCGCATTGGTCACGGCGCGGGCTTCTACGATCGCGCGCTCGCCTTCCGGCACGTGCGCCGGCACTGGCAGGGTCCGCGCCTCGTGGGTCTCGCCTATTCTTTCCAGGTCGTGCCCCGCGTCCCGGTGGCGGACAACGACGTATTCATGGACTACCTGGTCACGGAGCAAGGAATCGATGAACTACTGGCTGATGAAGACTGAACCGTCGACCTTCGGCGTCGACCATCTGGCCAGGAAACCGAAGCAGACCGCGATGTGGGACGGCGTGCGCAACTACCAGGCCCGCAACATGCTGCGTGACGACTTCAGGAAGGGTGACCAGGCGTTCATCTATCACTCGAGCACCGACGAAGTGGGCATCGCCGGCATCATGCAGGTGGTACGCGCCGCGTATCCGGATCCCACGCAGTTCGACAAGAAGAACGATCACTACGATGCGGGCAGCGATCCGGAGAATCCGCGCTGGTTTGTGGTCGACGTGCAACTCAAGCGGCGCTTGCGGCGCGTGATCACGCTCGATGAACTGCGCGCGCACGCAGCGCGCGAGCTGAACGGCATGTTGCTGTTGAAACGCGGCAACCGGTTGTCGATCACACCGGTGAGTGATGCTCACTGGCGCTTCATTCTTTCGCTCGAGTGACGATCGAACACCGCGTCGAAGTGATTCACTCGTTGTCGCTCGAAGGCACTTGCTTGAATTTTGTCAACACGTGCGTATACTCGGCCTCGGACTAACCCGTAACTACTGGAGATGTGCCATGGCGAAAGCCAAGAAGAAGGCCAAGAAGAAAGCCAAGAAGAAGTAATTCTGGCCTTGTGCAATTCGGCGAGTGAGAGTCTCTCTCACTCGCCGCTTAGTTTCTAAAGACAGTGCCCGCGCCAACGCGGGCACTGTCGTTTCAGGACCTCGATGCGCGGAGCCACGACGCGTGAGCAATCAGAACACTGGAAAACAAGCCGCCGCGCGCGCGGCGCTCGAGTTCGTAACCGCCGGCCAGGTGCTCGGTGTCGGCACGGGTTCGACGGTCAACTTCCTCATCGAGGAGATCGCGCGGCGGCGGATCGCGATTCCCGGTGCCGTATCGAGCTCCCATGCAACCACTGAGCGCCTGCGTGCCGCGGGCATCCCGGCGCTCGACCTCAACGAGGTCGGCAGCCTCGATACCTATATCGATGGAGCCGACGAGTCCAACCTTCGACGCCAGCTCATCAAGGGCGGCGGCGCGGCGCTGACCCGCGAGAAGATCATCGCGGCGGCGGCGCGGCGTTTCATCTGCATCGCCGATGAGAGCAAGCTGGTGGAGGTGCTGGGAGCCTTCCCGCTGCCCGTTGAAGTGATACCGATGGCGCGTGTGCATGTGAGCAACGCCCTCACGAGCCTGGGCGGTCGACCGACGTGGCGTTCCGGAGTGGTCACCGACAACGGCAACCACATCCTCGATGTGCACGGCCTGCGAATCCACGACCCGGTGGCGCTCGAGGGCGCGATCAACCAGATCGTCGGCGTCGTGACCGTCGGATTGTTTGCGGCCCGGCCCGCGGACGTGCTGATCCTCGGCGGCGCGGCGGGCGTGCGACAGATCTGAGCCTCGGACGTCCGGGGCGCTGTCCGCTGTCCGACCCCGGACACCGCTCGATGCCCTGTCCAGGCCTCGGCGGGCCCGAGCACGCATTGATTTCAACCAGTTAGGCCCGCGGACGCCGCTTGGCACGGCATGTGCTCTGTCGAGCTCATGACCATGCTGCTGCGCGACGTCTCCATACGCGGTACCCAGTCCCAGGACCGGGCGGTGACCGCGACCCCCACCCACCAGGCGCTGCTTCGCCGCTATGGCCTGTACGCGGGCGGCGGCCTGCTGGCGATCGTGCTGGTGGCCTGGAGCATCCACGGCTGGCTGTCGTCCGGAAAGGTGATCCCGCGCGACCGCCTGCGTACCGCCGTGGTCGAGCGCGGGCACTTCATTCGCGACGTGGCCGCCACCGGCACGGTCGTCGCGGCGGTCAGCCCCACCCTGTTCGCCGAAGCGCCGGGCACCATCATCTATAAGGTGCGCGCCGGCGACGTGGTCAAGGCCGGGGACGTGCTCGGCCAGGTGGAGAGCGCCGCGCTGACCAATGAGTTCGAGCGCGAGCGCGCCGCGCTGGTGAGCGCCGATGCGGCGCTCAACCGCCAGACCATCGAAGTGCGGCGCCAGATCCTCAAGAGCAGCCAGGACAGCGACCTCGCCAAGGTGCAGATCACCGCCGCGGAACGCGAATACAAGCGCGCCCAGGATGCCTGGGCCATCCACGTGATCCCGGAACGCGATTACCTGCGCGCCCGCGACGATCTCGACACCGCCAAGCTCAACTACGCCCACGCCGTGGAAACCGGGGGCCTGGAAAAGGACAGCCTGCAGCTCGAGCTGCGCAGCCAGCGCGCCACGCGCGATGCGCAGGCCCTGAAGGTAGCTCGCCTGCGCGAGCGTGTAGACGCGCTGACACTGCGATCCCCAGTGGCCGGCGTCGTCGCCACGCTCGCGCAGGTCGAACGGGCCCAGGTCGCCGAGAACGCGCCGCTGGTGACGGTGGTGGATCTGTCGGCGCTGGAGATCGAGTTCCTGGTGGCCGAGTCCTATGCCAACGAGATTCGCCCCGGCATGAACGCCGAGGTGTCGCTCGACGGCCGCAAGCTCATCGGCACGGTCGCGGGCATCTCGCCCGACGTGCGCAACTCCCAGGTCACCGGCCGCGTGCGTTTCGCCGAACAACCCAAGGGCCTGCGCCAGAACCAGCGCTCCTCGGTACGCATCGTGCTCGACGAGCGCAACGACGTGCTCAAGGTCGCGCGTAGTCCCTTCAACGATTCGGACACCAAGTTCGTCTACCTGGTGCAGGACGACGAGGCCGTGCGCACGCCCGTGGAGTTCGGCGCGGCGGCCATCGGCGAGATCGAAGTACGCAACGGCCTCAAGGCCGGCGACGTGGTCGTGCTCTCGGACATGCGGGATTACAAGGACGCGCCCACCGTCCTCATTGGCAATTGAACGGCGACATCCGCTTCGTAAACAAAGATCGAGGAATCAACATGCTTTCCATGAACAACATCAGCAAAGTGTTTCGCACCGACCTGATCGAAACCCACGCGTTGCGCAACTTTTCGCTGCAGGTGAAGGCGGGCGAATTCCTCGCGGTCACGGGGCCCTCGGGCTCGGGCAAGACCACGTTCCTGAACATCGCCGGATTGCTGGAGCCCTACGACACCGGTGTCTACCAGCTCGACGGCGTCGACGTCACGCGACTTTCGGACGATGCGCGCTCGCGGCTGCGCAACGAGAAGATCGGCTTCATCTTCCAGAGCTTCAACCTGATGCCGGACCTGAACATCTACGACAACGTCGACGTGCCGCTGCGCTACCGGCGCATGAAGTCCGCAGAACGCCACCAGCGCATCACCAATGCGCTCGAGATCGTCGGCCTCGCGGCGCGCATGAAGCACGTCCCGGCGCAGCTGTCGGGCGGCCAGCAGCAACGCGTCGCCATTGCCCGGGCCATCGCCGGCGACCCGAAGCTGGTGCTGGCCGACGAGCCGACCGGCAACCTCGATTCGCTGATGGCGCGCCAGGTCATGGACCTGCTCGAGAAGATCAACGAGATGGGCACCACCATCATCATGGTGACCCACGACCCCGAGCTCGCGCGCCGCGCGCACCGCAATGTGCAGGTGGTCGACGGGCAGATCTCCGACTTCAAGCCCTACGAATCGCATACCCCGCAGTCCGGGACGCACGCGCACCTCCACGCGGTGGAAAACAGCGCGGCGGGAGCCTGAGATGTTCGGCTACTACCTGCGGCTCGCGCTCGCGAGCTTTCGCCGCAACCCGGGACTCACGGCCCTGATGATCATGGCGATCGCGCTCGGCATCGCCGTGTGCCTGATCACGCTCACCGGTTATCGAGCCGCCGCCCACAACCCGATCGCGCACAAGAACGACGTCCTGTTCGCGCCCGCGGTCGACAGCTGGGATCCCGAAGAACCGTACGACAAGGACAAGCCGTGGCGCCAGCCCGACCTCCTGACCTACAAGGACGCGAATGCGCTCGTGGCGTCGGACATCCCCGATCGCAAGGTCATCATGTACAAGGTGGCGGACGTCATGAATCGCGCGGACGGCGGCATGGAGCCCGAATCCATCGTGATCCGTGCCACCACCCATGACTTCTTCGCGATGTTCGAAACGCCGTTCCTGTATGGCGGCGGCTGGGACCAGAAAGCCGACCAGGGCCCGGAGCCCGTCATCGTCCTCAGCAAGGAGATGAACGAAAAGGCGTTCAAGGGCGAGAACAGCGTCGGCAAATCGGTGCGCTGGCACGACCACGACTTCCGGGTGGTGGGCGTGCTGGCCGACTGGCAACCCGCTCCCAAGTTCTACGATGTATCGAATGGCGCCTTCGAGGACCCCGAGCAGGCCTTCATCCCGTTCGCGTTCGGCAAGCAGTTCGAGATGGGAGCGGCCGGCAATACCAATTGCTGGAAAACCGAGACCATCGACAATTTCGAGCAGTTCACGCAGTCCGAGTGCATCTGGATCGAGGTGTGGGTGGAGCTGCGCAGCCCCGACAAGGTGCGCGCCTACCGCGAGTTCCTCGACAACTACGTGACCGCGCAGAAGAAACTCGGCCGCTTCCCCCGACCGCTCAACAACGGGTTGTACAACGTGCAGCAGTGGCTCGAGTTCAACGACGTGGTGGGCGACGACCGCAAGGCGATGGTGCTGCTGGCCTTCGCATTCCTCGCCGTGTGCCTGATCAATACCGTCGGCCTGTTGCTGGCGAAATTCCTCAACGCCGCCCCGGTCGCGGGCGTGCGGCGCGCGCTCGGCGCGAGCCGCCGCGACATCTTCCTGCAGCACCTGGTCGAGGCCGGGGTGGTCTCGGTGGCAGGTGGAGTTGCCGGCGCGTTGCTGGGTCTCGGGGGACTCTGGGCCCTGCGATCCTGGTACGGCCGGGTCATCGAGGATTTCGGCCGGCGGCTGCCATTCGAACCCAGCAGCCTGGTGCTGGCGATCGTCATTTCGCTCGTGGCCGGCGTGCTCGCCGGCCTGTACCCCGCCTGGCGCATCGGCCGCGCGGCTCCCGCTTCGTACCTGAAGGCGCAGTAATCATGGAAATCCGACCAATCTTCTCCGCGCTCCTGCGCAACAGTGCAGGCGCCATCCTCGTGTCGCTGCAGATCGCGATCACCCTGGCCATCGTGGTCAACGCGGTGTACCTGGTGAAGCAGCGTGTCGACACCGTGAGCCGCCCCACGGGCCTGGACGAGTACAACATGTTCTCGGTGCGGGTCACGGGCTTCGGCAAGGATTTCAATTTCCACAACATGGTCCGCGAAGACATGATCCGGCTCCGTGCCATGCCGGGCGTGGTCGCGGCGACGCCATCGCCGCAGGTGCCGCTGTCCGGCAGCGGCAGCTCCAACATGTGGTACAGCGAGCCGAACGAGAAGGGCAACAAGGAGCCGATGAACTACTACGAGGTCGACGAGCAGGCGATCGCGGCGCTCGGCACGCAACTCGCCAGCGGCTCGCCCTTCGCGCCCGAGGACATCGAGTATCGCGAAAAGGAATCCCAGGCCATGCCCAGGAGCGGCAAGGCCATCATCAGCAAGGCCGTGGCCGAGAAGCTCTTCCCCGGGCAGAACGCGCTGGGAAAGACCCTCTACGACAGCCAGAGCCAGCCGCTGACCATCACCGGCATCATCGAGCACATCCATGGTTCGTGGGTGGGCTGGAAGAAGCTGGACCAGGTCATGCTGCAGCCCATGGTCGGGCCCGGCCCGTCGGTCCAGTACATTGTCCGCGCCAGGCCCGGCGAACTGGATCGCGTGATGAGCGACGTCGAGGTGGCGCTGAAGAAGGCCTATGACAACCGCGTCGTCGGCAAGCTGCACAAGCTCGCGGACCTCAAGCGCCGCAGCTACTCGTCCGACACGTTGATCGTCGTGATCCTCGGCGTCGTCACGGCGCTGGTGGTGGTCTTCAGCGCGCTCGGCATCTTCGGGCTCGCCACGTTCAACGTGAACACGCGCATCCGCCAGATCGGCACGCGCCGCGCCGTCGGCGCGCGCAAGCTCGACATCGTGCGTTACTTCCTGGTCGAGAACTGGATGGTCACCAGCGCGGGGGTGATCGCGGGTTGCATGCTGGCGCTGGTGGGAGGCTATGTCCTCGCCACGCACTATGGGCTGGAGCGCCTCGATCTCTACTACCTTGTGGGCGGGGTCGCGGGCCTGTGGCTGGTCGGCCAGCTCGCCGCCTGGCAGCCGTCACGCAAGGCAGCAAAGGTGTCGCCCGCCATGGCCACCCGGAACGTGTGACTTCAATATGTCCGCCGTTTGCAACCCCAGGCCGGTCCAGAGCGTCTTACGCATGACATCAGTCACTTCGAACGTCGAGGATCGCCTGGCAAACCGAACCGTACTGGTTGCGGACGACAGCGAGGCCGTGCGTACGGCCTTCCAGGTCCTGCTTTCCCTGCACGGGGCGCGGGTGCTCGGCGCTTCATCTCCCGCCGAAGCACTCGCGACCGTGCGTTCCCAGGAAGTGGACCTGGTCATCCAGGACATGAACTTCCGCCGCGAGGCGACCTCGGGCGAGGAAGGCATCGCGCTGTTCCGCGAGCTGCGTGCGCTGCACCCGGACGTGCCGGTCATCCTGCTGACCGCCTGGACTCACCTGGAAACCGCGGTCGACCTGGTGAAGGCCGGCGCCGCCGACTACATCGCCAAGCCCTGGGACGATGCCCGCCTGCTGACCACGGTACGCAACCTGCTGGAACTGCGCGCGGCGGTCGAGGAAAACGTCGCGACGCGCGCGCGGCGCGCGGAGGCGCGCGCGCAACTCGCCGAGCGCTACAACCTGCGCGGGCTGGTGTACGAGAGCGATGCGCTGCACACCGTGGCCTCGATGGCCGCGCAGGTGGCGCACGCCGACGTGCCGGTACTCATCACCGGTCCCAATGGCGCCGGCAAGGAAGTGCTGGCCGACATCGTGCACGCCAACTCCGCGCGCAAGGACGCGCCCTACATCAAGGTGAACGCGGGCGCCCTGCCCGACCAGCTCATCGAAGCCGAACTGTTCGGCACCGAGGCCGGCGCGTTCACCGGCGCCAAGGCGCGGCCCGGCCGCTTCGAGGCCGCCGACGGCGGCACGCTGTTCCTCGACGAGATCGGCAACCTGCCGCCCGCCGGCCAGGCCAAACTACTGCGGGTGCTGCAGACCGGCGAGTACGAGCGCCTCGGCAGCAACACCACGCGCCGCGCCAACGTGCGCGTGGTGGCGGCCACCAACCTGCCGCTGCGCGATGCGATGCGCGAAGGCCGCTTCCGCGAGGACCTGTTCTACCGCCTGTCGGTCATCGAGCTCGCGCTGCCCGGCCTGGCCGAGCGCCGCGACGACATCCTGCCGTTGGCGCGCGCCTTCCTCTCGCCCGGCGCGCGCCTGACCCCCGATGCCGAGCGCGCCCGGCTGAACTACTCCTGGCCGGGCAACGTGCGCGAGCTGCGCAACGTCCTGCAGCGCGCGGCGCTGCTCGCCGGCGCCGCGCCCATCAATGCCGCCGCGCTGAATCTGCCGGCGGTGCTGCCGGCGCGCTCGGACGAGCCGGTGCTCGACCGCGCGACCATCGAGCGCGTGCTTAACGAGAACGGCCACGTCGTGGCGCAGGCCGCGCGGCAGCTCGGCATGAGTCGCCAGGCCCTCTATCGGCGCATGGAAAAACTCGGTATCAAGGAGTCCCCGGGCCTCAAGGCCTGACACCGCGCGGAACCCGCCCTGCCAATGCCCCGGCCATTGTTCCCTGGAAGATGGTCGATGGCCGGCCGGGCGACGCTGTGGCTTGCGGGCACGGCGCTCGTCGGCGTGGCCCTTGCGCTGCTCTTCCTGCGGCTCATCGACGTTCCGTGGCTCGCGGTCCTCACCGCGCTGTTGCTGCAGGCGCCCATCGTGGCCTGGAGCGGCTCGCGCCTCACCAGCCACTGGAGCCGCACCGCGCGCGCCCTGAACGACGCCGTCCTCAGCCTCAAGGACCGCGACTTCAGCGTGAGCGTCACCCAGGCCACCGGCGACGAGCTCGGCGAGCTGGTCGCCAGCTACAACGGCCTGGGCGAGCGGCTGCGCATCGAGCGCCAAAGCCTGTATCAACGCGAGCTGATGCTCGACACCGTGATCCAGGCCACGCCGCTGGCGCTGGTGCTGACCAACGACTCCGGTTCGATCATCTACAGCAACTCCGCGGCGCGGCGCCTGTTCGGCGAGGGCCGCAAGCTCGAGGGCGAGAAGTTCGAACGCTACCTCGAGCACGCGCCCGCGCCGTTGCGCGAGGCCATCGAGCGCGGCGGGGACACGCTGTTCACGCTGGAGATCGACCGGGAGCCGGAGGTCTACCACGTCTCGCAGCGCGGTTTCCTGCTGAACGCGGTGCCGCACCGCCTGCTGCTGCTCAAGCAGCTGACGCGCGAGATCAACTCCCAGGAGGTCGCCACCTGGAAGAAGGTCATCCGCGTGATCGCGCACGAGCTGAACAATTCGCTGGCGCCGATTTCCTCGCTGGCGCATTCCGGGCAGATCCTCGCGCATGCGCCGCCCGATCCGGCGCAGCTGTCGCGCGTGTTCGCCACCATCGAGGACCGCGCGCGGCACCTGGCGGGATTCATCGAGGGCTACGCGCAGTTCGCCAAGCTGCCGCAGCCGCGCGTCGCGCAGGTGGACTGGGCGGTGCTGATCGAACGCCTGCGCGTGGTGGTGTCGTTCCAGCTGAGCGGCACCTTGCCGGCGCGCGCCGCCCATTTCGACGTCGCGCAGATCGAGCAGGCGCTGATCAACCTGCTGAAGAACGCGCGCGAATCGGGCGCGCCCGCGGACACCATCGAGCTCGCGGTGCAGCCCATCGCGCGCGGCATCAGCATCGAGGTGCGCGACCGCGGCCCGGGCTTCAGCGCCCTGGCGCTGGAGCATGCGCTGGTGCCCTTCTACTCGACCAAGGAGACCGGCACCGGGCTCGGACTCACGCTGTGCCGCGAGATCGTCGAAGCGCACGGCGGCCGCCTGCGCATCGCCAATCGCGACGGCGGCGGCGCGGTCGTCACGTTGTGGATTCCGGATGGTAGTTAGCACCGGTAGACTGCGCGCATGAACGAAGAGATCGGGATCCGGCCCGCGACCTCGGCCGATGTCGCGGCACTGGTCGGTTTGGTGCGCGGGTACTGGGACTTCGAGGGCATCGACGGCTTCGATCCCGTGCAGGTGGAAGCCCTGCTGCGTGAATTGCTGGACGCGCCGGTTCACGGACGCATCTGGCTCGCGACCGTGTCGGGACGCCCGGCGGCCTACCTCCTCGGGGTCTACATCTTCAGTCTCGAGTTCCGCGGCATGACCGCGGAGATCGACGAGTTCTACGTGCTCCCCGCGCACCGCGGGCTCGGACTCGGCACGCGCCTGCTGGCGACGGCCGAGGAAGCGTTCCGTGCGGCCGGATGCCGCTACCTCGCCCTGCGGATCGGCCGTGACAACGGCGCCGCGCGCGGGTTCTACCAGCGGCATGGCTTTCGCGAGCGCAACGGCTTCGACATCATCGACAAGACGCTGTAGCCCGCTATCCTTCGCTCCCCGGCCGCGCGGAACGAACATGTACGACCTCTACATCGCCAACAAGAACTACTCCACCTGGTCGCTGCGCCCGTGGGTGCTGATGCGTGAGCTCGCGGTCCCGTTCCGCGAGATCCTGGTGCCCTTCGGCGGCGCCGCGAACCCGGACGCCTTCCGCCGGTTCTCGCCAACCGGCAAGGTGCCCTGCCTGGTCGACGGCGACATCACGGTGTGGGATTCGCTCTCCATCACCGAGTACGTCGGCGAACGCCACGCCGGCGTGTGGCCGGCCGAGTTGCGGGCGCGCGCCTGGGCACGCAGCGCCGCCGCGGAGATGCACTCGGGTTTCTTCGGCCTGCGCAACACCTGTGGCATGAACTGCGGCCTGCGCGTCAAGCTTCATGAGGTCAACGACGCGCTCAGGCGAGATCTGCAGCGACTCGAGGCGCTGTGGGGCGATGGCCTGGCGCGCTTCGGCGGGCCGTTCCTCGCGGGGCCGAGGTTCTGCGCCGCGGATGCGTTCTTCGCGCCCGTGGCCTTCCGCATCCAGACCTACGACCCGCCCCTCGGGTCCGAGGCGCGCCGTTACGCCGCGCAACTGCTGGCACTGCCCTCCATGCAGGCGTGGTATGGAGCGGCGCTCGCCGAAACCTGGCGCGATGCCGGGCACGAGGAAGAAGCTCGCGGCGTCGGTGTATGGCGCGAGGACCTGCGGGCGCGCGCGACACCCTGAGTGCCCGAAGATGTTGCCGATGCGCGCAGATCGGCTAGGCTCGCGCAGCGCCGGAAATTTTCGAATCGGACCGGCAGGGGGAAGACATGATCAAGCAGTGTTTCGTGGCCTTCGCGGCCGCGATGGGCGTGATGACTTCGGCATGGAGCGCGGACGCCGCCAAACCCATCGACGCAACGCTCACCATTCGCGCCGACCAACCCGGCGCGACCATCGATCCGGCCCTGCACGGCCAGTTCATGGAGCACCTGGGCCGCAATGTCTATGAAGGCATCTGGGTCGGTGAAGGCTCCTCGATCCCCAACACGCGCGGCTATCGCAACGACGTGCTGGCGGCGCTGAAGAAGCTCGAGGTTCCGGTACTGCGCTGGCCTGGCGGCTGCTTCGCCGACGAATACCACTGGCGCGACGGCATCGGCCCGCGCGACAAACGCCCGCACCGCGTGAACACCTTCTGGGGCGGCGTCATCGAGCCCAATGAATTCGGCACGCACGAATTCTTCGAGCTGGCCGAGATGCTCGGCGCAAAGACCTATCTCGCGGTCAACGTGGGCTCGGGCACGGTGGCCGAGGCGTCGCAGTGGATCGAGTACATCACCTCGCCCTCGGAGTCGACGCTGGCCAACGAGCGCCGCGCCAATGGCCGCGACAAGCCGTGGAAACTCGACTACGTGGGTGTCGGCAACGAGCCCTGGGGCTGCGGCGGCGACATGCGCGTCGAGTACTACGCGGACGAGTACAAGAAGTTCGCGCTGAACATCAAGACGCCGAAGGACAACACGCCGATCAAGGTGGCGAGCGGCGCGTACGGCGCCCAGTACGACTGGACCGAAGTGCTCATGAAGAACGCCGGCACGCACATGGGCGCCATGTCGTTCCACCAGTACACGCTGCCCACCGGCAAGTGGGACAAGAAAGGCCCGGCGCTGACCTTCACCGAGGACGACTGGATCATGACCCTGAAGCGCACGCTCGAGATGGACGAGTACGTGCGCAAGCATTCCGAGGTCATGGACCGGCACGACCCGGACAAGAAGATCGGCCTGTACGTCGACGAATGGGGCGCCTGGTACGACGTCGAGCCCGGCACCAACCCCGGTTTCCTCTACCAGCAGAACACGCTGCGCGACGCGGTGCTCGCCGGCCTCAACCTCAACATCTTCCAGGCGCATGCCGATCGCGTGCGCATGGCCAACATCGCGCAGATGATCAACGTGCTGCAGGCCATGGTGCTCACCGACAAGGAGAAGATGCTGGTGACGCCCACCTACCACGTGTTCGAGATGTACCGCCCCTTCAAGGGCGCGACGCTGCTGCCGGCCGAGCTGAACGCCCCGCAGTACACGCTCGGTGACACGTCGATCCCGGCGGTGAGCGTGTCGGCGGCGCGCCAGAAAGACGGCACGCTGGTGCTGGCGCTGGTGAACACCGACCCGGCGCGCGCCGCGCGCGTCTCGACGAACTGGTCGGGCGCCACACCCGGGGACTTCAGCGCACGCGTGCTGACCGCGCCCGCCATGAACACGCACAACACCTTCGAGAAGCCGGAAACCGTGAAGCCCGCGGTTTTCAAGGGAGCGAAGCGCAAGGGTGATGCGTGGCTGATCGAGCTGCCGCCGAAGTCAGTGGTCGTCGCCACGCTTCATTGAGGACTGCCGATGATGCGCAATGCGTTCAAGCCCGCCTCCTTCGTCACTGTCTGCGTGGGGGTACTCGCCGCGCTCCCGGCCCACGCCGACACGCTGCGCAACGGCTTCTCGGTGGAGCGGCTGCAGCGCGTGGACGCGCTGCTCGACGGCTATGTCAACGATGGACGCATTGCCGGCGTCGTCGCGCTGGTGCTGCGCGACGGGAAGCCGGTCTACCAGCGCGCCGTCGGCTGGGCCGACAAGGAGGCCGGCCGCAAGATGACCATGGACACCGAGTTCCGCATCGCCTCGCAGAGCAAGGCGCTCACCAGCGTCGCGATCCTGCAGCTCATGGAGGAAGGCAGGGTCTCGATCAACGACCCGGCCGGCAAGTTCATACCCACGTTCGCGAAGACCACGGTCAGCGTGCGCAACGACAATGGCGTCGGCACCACCAGCGTGCCGGCGAAGCGCCCCATCACGCTGCGCGACCTGCTGACGCACACGGCCGGCATTTCGTATGGCACCGAGCCCGAGATCGCGGCCCTCTATTCGGCCAGGGGACTGGGGCCGGCCGCCGGCTACGGCTGGTACTTCGCCGACAAGGACGAGCCCGTCTGCGACAGCATCGAGAAGCTCGGCACGCTGCCCTTCGTGGCCCAGCCCGGCGAGAAATTCGTCTATGGCTACAACACCGACATCCTTGGCTGCATCGTCGAGAAGGCCTCGGGCATGACGCTGGATGAATACATCCGCGCGCACATCACCGCGCCGCTCGGGATGAAGGACACGCACTTCTTCCTGCCGCCCGGGAAGCGCGCGCGCTTCGCGGCCGTGTACGGCAGTGATGCCAATGGCAAGGCGGTGCGCCAGGGGGACGGCCAGAAGGGCCAGGGACATTACGTGGACGGGCCGCGCAAGAGCTTCTCCGGCGGTGCCGGCCTCATCTCCACGGCGGCCGACTACGCCACCTTCCTCGAGGCGCTGCGCAACGGCGGCGCGCTCGGCAAGGTGCGCATCCTCTCGCCGCACGCGGCGAGACTCATGACCACGAACCAGATGCCGGAAGGAGTCGCGGATTCCAAGGGACTGGGATTTGGCTTCGGGTTCGAGGTGACCGACAAGTACGGCCTGATCGGCATGGAGTCGGTGGGTTCGTGGGGCTGGGGCGGCGCGTACGGGACTTACTACCGCGTCGACCCGGCGGAGCGCCTGACCACGGTGATGATGATCCAGCTCATCCCGAACGGCACCGACTTCACCGACAAGTTCAAGGCGGCTATCTACCAGGCGCTGCTCGACTGACCAGGGGGCGATCGGGCGCGGACCCGGTTCGCGCCCTTCCGCCCCGTCACTTCCGGGACGCGATCCAGCGATCGATCTTCGCCTCGAGCACCTCGAGCGGGATCGCCCCGTCCTTCAGTACCTCGTCGTGGAATTCCGTGACCTTGAACTTCGGTCCCAGCGCCTTCTCGGCCCGTTTGCGGAGCTCCACGATCTTCAGCTGGCCGATCTTGTAGGCCAGCGCCTGTCCCGGGATGGCGGCGAAGCGCTCGGCCTCGGAGACCGCGCGTGTCTCGCCGGACGGTGAATTCGCCATCATGTAGTCGAGCGTCTGCCGGCGCGTCCAGCCCTTGAAGTGGATCCCGGTGTCGGTCACCAGGCGGATGGCGCGCCACAGTTCGGCGTCCAGCGCACCAAAGCGCGCCACCGGGTCCTTGTAGATGCCCATCTCGTAACCGAGATATTCGGCATACAGGCCCCAGCCTTCGATATACGCGGTGTCGCGCGAGAAGCGGCGGAACATCGGCAGGTCGGTCAGCTCCCGCTGCAGCGAGATCTGGAAGTGATGCCCCGGTGCCGCCTCGTGCAGCGACAGTGACGACAGCGCCCAGCGCGGCCGCGACTTCAGGTCATAGGCGTTCACGTAGAAGATGCCGGGGCGCTGCCCGTCGAGCGAGGGGCCCTGGTACTGGCCCGATGAGGCCGAGACCTCGCGGAACGGCTCCACCAGCCGCACCTCGTAGCCGGTCTTGGGCCGCAGGTTGAAATACTTCGGCAGCAGCGGCGCGACGTTCGCGCCGAAGGCCTGGTACGCGGCCAGCAACTCCTCGCGCGACTTGAAGTACATGTCATCGCGCGCCTTCATCCACTCGAAGAACGCCTTGAGCTCGGGCAGCGACCTGGTCGGCTTCTTGTATCCGAGCTCCTTCGCGACCTGGCGCATGCCGTCCTGGATGCGCGCCACTTCGTCGAGGCCGATCTGGTGCGCCTGCGCGGGCGTCAGCGAGCGCGTGGTGTTGTCGTGCACGTTGTGTTCGTACCAGGCGGCGCCGTCGGGCAGCGCGCCGCGGCCGAAAGTATCGCGGGTCTTCGGCAGGTACTCATCGGCGATGAAGGTGCGCAGCTTGCGATACGCGGGCGTGAGCTGGGTGCCGACGAGGTTGCGAAAGGCCACCGTCAGCCGCTCGCGTTCGGCCGCCGGGAAATCCTTCGGCATGTTCGTGACCGGTCCCCAGAAGATGCTCTTCTCGACCTCGTCGGTGATGTTGGCGTCGAGCTGCGGCAGCACCTTTTCCATGAGCACGCGCGGTTCCACCAGGCCCTTGGACATGCCCTCGCGCATGTTGACCATCGCCTGCTCGAACAACACCGGCAGGCGCGCCGCGCGCTCCAGCCAGTCGTCGTAGTCCTTGACCGTGGCGAACGGCTGCGCACCCTCGCCCGAGCCGAGTTGCGCGAACAGGTTGGCCACGTTGCGGAACTGGTTGATCGGCAGCAGGCGTTGCGGGAAGCGCAGGTCCTCGAGCTCCGATTCGCGGTTGAGCGTGAAGACCTCGTACGACAATCGGTCCTGGCCCGACAGTCCCTCCGGGCCGATGGCGTGGGCGCGGTCGAGGTATTTCTGCTGGAACGCGCGCGCCTGGTCCTCGTATTCCGGCGAGAGGAAATTCGGCAGCTCGGCGTTGTAGCGCGGGTCGCCGGCGAAGGTCGCATCGAGCGGGTCGAGCTTCAGGCTTTCTTCCCAGAACTGGTCGTAGAGCTGCCTGAGATCGGCGGCACGGTCGGCGGCCTGCGCGGCGGACGACAGCAGGAGGACGGATGCGATCAGGATCGTGCGCATGGCTAACTACCTCGGAAGGATTTGCCGGCCGCGCGGCCGGCTGCAGGTCCGCGGCGGGCAGGGGCCCCCGGCTCCGCCACGACTGCTTGTTGCGTTGGAGGAAAATCCGGCCGCCCGGGCACGGACTATACGCCCAACCCGCTTCCCGGGCAGGCCGGCTGCACCGGCCGGGCGATCCGGCGCACCGGCGCGGCACCACCGCCGGCATTCGCCCGCAGTTCCGCCTTCGCCGGCGGCGCACTTGATTGACTTCGCGTCGCCGCTGTAGCTAGATTCCCACACCGCATTGGCCCTTCTAACTAAGAACAACTCCCGAGCCAAGAGGAATGCCCCACTCCGCTTTCGCCGCCTGGAGGCCGCCGTCGCGCCGGAACTGCGTGCTCGTGGCTGCGATGGCGCTGTTGTCGTCCTGCACCCTGGGGTCCGGCGGGCCATCCGCCGCGGACGCAGACGCGGGTGATTGGCAGCTGACCCTCGAGCAAAGCGGCGGCATCGTCGGCATGCACAAGCGCTTCACGCTCGACGGCGCGGGCAACCTGCTGGTCGTGGAAGACATGCGCCGCGGTTCGCGGGCAGAGCGGGCGCTGACCGGCGACGAACGCAGGTCATTGCGCGCGCTCGTCGCGGCGCGCGACGGCGCGCCCGCCACGCAGGCGCCGGGCCGCGCCTGTCCCGATTGCTACGAATTCACGATTTCGATCCAGGGCCCCGCCGGGAAAGCGCGCTCGGCTCACTACGATTCGCGAAGCCTGGCCGGATCGCCGGACGACGCCCTCATCGATTGGATCCTCAAATTGCCTGCACCGGCGCCCGCGCCGCACTGAGAACAAAGGGAGAAGAGATGAATTCGACCCATCGGAACCGGTTGCGCGCGCTGCTGGTTGGAGCCGCGCTCGCGGCCGCGATCGCCTCGATCCCCGCATCGTTCGGCGGCGGGCCGCAGGCCTCACGAATCGTGTTGTCGCACGGCGAAACCCGGTACGTGGGCCCCGCGGAGCGCAGGTCCGCGGTGATCGCGCGGCGAGGCATGAAGCCCGCGGTCGCCGATTCCGCCCGCGCCGCGCTGGCGCGCTACGCGCCCGCCTTCGGGTTGTCGGATCCCGCATCCCAACTGCAGCAGATCCGCTCGACGTCGCGGGGTTCGCGCGGCGACGTGGTGCGCTACCGGCAGCTCTATCGCGGGTTGCCGGTGATCGGCGGCGAACTGGTGTTGTCGCTGGACGGCGCCGGCCAGGTGCTGTCCCTGAGCGGCGAAGTCGACCCGAAGCTGGCGCTCGCCGACCTGACGCCGCGCATCACGGGCGCGCAGGCGCAGGAAATCGCGGCGCTCGCCACGGCCAAGTACCGGCACGTCGCGAAGAGCGCGCTGGTCGCCGACAAGCCGGAACTGTCGATCTTCGTGCCACGCCTCATCGGCCCCAGGGCCGTCTCGCCGGCGCAGCTCGTCTGGCGCACCTCGGTCGGCTCCAGGGGTCCGGTCGCAACCCGCGAGTTCGTGCTGGTGAGCGCCAGGACGGGCGGCCTCGTGCTGCATTTCGACCAGGTCGAGACCGCGCGCAACCGTAATACCTACACCGCCAGCGGCGGCGAAACCACGCCCGGCCTGCTGCTGTGTGACGAGACACAGCCGCTTTGCACCAGCGGCGCGAATCCGGATGCCGACACCGCGCACCGCTATGCCGGTGACATGTACGACTTCTACTTCGCGCGCTTCGGCCGCGACAGCTTCGACGATCTCGGGGCCACGCTGGTCTCGACGGTGGACTACGCGCCGCCGAACTACTGCCCCAATGCCGCGTGGATCGGCACGCAGATGGTGTACTGCGCGGGCGCGCCTGCCGCGGACGACGTCGTGGGCCACGAGTTGACCCATGCCGTCACCGAGAACACCTCCGGGCTCTTCTACTATTACCAGTCGGGCGCGATCAACGAATCGCTGTCCGATGTGTTCGGCGAGTTCATGGACCTGTCGAACACCAGCGGCACCGACACTCCCGAGGTGCGCTGGAAGCTGGGCGAGGATTTCACCGGCGTCGGCGTCATCCGCGACATGGCGAACCCGGCGGAATTCGGCAACCCCGACCGCATGGGAAGTCCCGACTACTGGACCAGCCCCGTCGACGGCGGCGGCGTGCATTCGAACAGCGGTGTCAACAACAAGGCGGCCACGCTGATCGTCGACGGCGGCAGTTTCAACGGCTACACGATCGCGGGAATCGGCATCGACAAGGCCGCGCTCATCTACTACCGCGTCGAGACCCAGCACCTCACCTCCGGCTCCGATTACGCCGACCTGTACCTCGCGCTCAACGAGGCCTGCAAGAATCTCATCGGCACGAACGGCATCGTCGCGAACGACTGCCAGCAGGTGGCGAACGCGACCGCCGCGGTCGAGATGAACAAGGAGCCGACGCTCGATGCCGGGACGGACGTCGCGGCTTGCGGCGTCAACGAGGTTCCGGTCGATGCCTACTTCGACGGCTTCGAGGGTCCCGCGGACCCGTCACGTTGGGTGAATACGCCGATCGTGGGTTCCAGCGGGCTGTGGTTCATCGTCCAGGGTTTCGCGGCGCAAGGAACGCAGTCCTACTACGCGCCGGGCTCGAGCCAGGCGAGCGACCATGCGCTCACCATGGTGTCATCGGTGGTGGTGCCGCCGAACGCCTTCCTGCACTTCCGCCACGCGTTCGACCAGGAGTCCGACGGCAGCTCCAACTACGACGGCGGCATCGTCGAGTTCAGCACCGACGACGGTGTCACCTGGAGCGATGCGTCGGCGCGCTACTCCGGCGGCCAGAACTACAACGGCACCATTGACGCCAGCACGAGCAATCCTCTCGGCGGCCACAGCGCCTTCGTCGGTGCGAGCCACGGTTACGTGTCGACGCGCTACGACCTCGGCGCGCTCGCGGGCAGCAACCTGCGGGTCCGCTTCCGCAACTCGAGCGACTTCAGTTTGACCACGGGCCTGTCGTGGCTGGTGGACGACGTGCGCATCTACACCTGCGCGACCGACACGTCGGCAAACACGCCTCCCGCCGCGGCCGGAGGCGTGGACCAGCTGGTGGCGCCACGCGACGTCGTGACGCTCGACGGCTCGGGCAGCAGCGACGCCGACGGCTTCATCGCCACCAGCAGCTGGACGCAGCTGAGCGGCACGGCGGTGAATGCCACCAGCGTCGGCCGCTCGCTGACCTTCGCCGCACCTTCGACGCCGACCCAGGACGTGCTCGTGTTCCGGCTCACGGTGACCGACAACCGCGGCGTGACCGCGACCGATGACGTGTCCGTGACCGTCGTCAACGCGCAACCCCAGGCCGCGGCAGGCTCCGACCAGTCGTCGAAACCGCGCACGCTCGTTTCGCTGCATGGCGCCGCCACGGACACCAACGGCACGATCGCCTCGTATCGCTGGACGCAGACCAGCGGACCCACGGCGCTGCTGGGCAAGGTATTCACCACGCCCGTGTTTGTGTCGAGCGCCCAGAGCGTGAGCGTGGGAACGGGACCGATCGCCGTCGGCACCGCGGTCATGCAGCTGAACTTCCCGCCTGCAGAATTGACGAGTGCCGGTGGGACGGTGACGCTCAATTCGAACAGCTTCTACACGGTCTGCACCACGGTGACTGCCGGAAGTTGCGGCTGGGTCAGCTCCACCCAGCTGGGCATCACTGGTTCCGTGACCGCCCCGGCCTCGACGGGCGGCGCGATGACCTGGACGCTGCAGGGAGTACAACTGAGTGACGGCACGCCGGTGCAGGGATCGTTCAAGTTCGATCCCGGCACCTTGACCCTTTCCGCCATATCGATCATCGCCGTCACCGAAACCTCGAAGGACGTGTCGTTCTCCGCGCCCTCGGTACCGACGACCGCCGACCTCGTGTTCCATCTTGCGGTGACCGACAACGATGGCGGCACCGGATCGGACGACGTGACGGTGCAGGTGACCAATGCGCAGCCCACGGCGGATGCGGGCGCGGACCAGTCCCTGCATCCGCGCGTGGCCGCCACTCTGTCCGGCGGCGGCGCGGATCCGGACGGCAGCATCGTGGCCTACGCCTGGACGCAGACCGCCGGGCCGGCCGTGACCATCACGAATGCGAGCAGTGCCAGCGCGAGCATCGTGACGCCCTCGGTGGCCGCGTCCACCACGCTGACATTCCAGCTGACGACCACGGACAACGACGGAGGCACGGCGTCGGACACGATGAACGTGGCCGTCACCAACTCGGTGCCGACCGTCTCGGCCGGCAATGATATGACGGTGAATGCCGGCGCCATGGTGTCGCTGGCGGCGACCGCGACCGACAGCGACGGCAGCATCGGCAGCTACAACTGGACGCAGAGCGCGGGCAGCCCGGTGACTTTGACAGGCAACACGACCAGTACCGCGCAGTTCAGGGCGCCGTCGCTCGGCACGCAATCGACGTATTCGTTCCAGGTCAGCGTCACCGACACCGACGGCGCATCCGCGACGGACACGGTCACGGTGACCGTGCGGGCCTCGTCAGCCGGCAGCAGCAGCGGTGGCGGTGGTGGCGGCGGTGGCGGCGCATTCGATGCGCTGACGTTGGGCGCGCTGCTGACTCCGCTCGCCATCGCGTGGACCCGCCGGCGCAGGAGATTCGCGCGGCCCTGAAAACGAAACAGCCGGTCAGCTGTAGTTAGCTGACCGGCTGTTGTGTTGGCTGGGGGACTAGGATTCGAACCTAGGTAAACGGAGTCAGAGTCCGTTGTCCTACCGCTAGACGATCCCCCAAATTTCCCTGGCCGTCTGGCGCCGAATACCCGCGTTAACGCTTCGAGTACTGGGTTCCGCGACGTGCCTTGCGGCGGCCGACCTTCTTGCGCTCCACCTCGCGCGCGTCGCGCGTGACGAAGCCGGCGACACGCAACGGCTTGCGCAGCTCGCCGTCGTACTCGATCAACGCGCGCGTGATGCCGTGGCGGATGGCGCCGGCCTGGCCGGTGATGCCGCCGCCGGCGACCGTGACGGTGATGTCGAACTTGTTGGCGAGCTGCACGGTCTCGAGCGGCTGGCGCACGATCATGCGGCCGGTCTCGCGCCCGAAGAACTCATCGAGCGGACGATCGTTGACGGTGATCTTGCCGGTACCGGGCTTGAGGAAGACGCGCGCCGCGGAGGTCTTGCGGCGGCCGGTGCCGTAGTTGAACTTGGCTGCTGCGGGCATGAAAACGATTCCTTAGATTTCGAGCTGCTTGGGTTGCTGGGCCGCGTGCGGGTGCTTGTCGCCCGCGAACACGTGCAGCTTCTTGTACATCTTGCGGCCGAGCGGGCCCTTGGGGAGCATGCCCTTCACCGCGAATTCGATGGCGCGCTCGGGATGCTCCTTGAGCAGCTTGCCGAGGGCGATGGACTTGATGCCGCCGATGGCGCCGGTGTGATGCCAGTAGATCTTGTCGTCGAGCTTGTTGCCCGTGACTTTGATCTTGCCGGCGTTCAACACGACGATGTGATCGCCGGTATCCACGTGCGGCGTGAACGAAGCCTTGTGCTTGCCCTTGAGACGCATGGCGATCTGCGTGCACAGGCGGCCGAGCACCTTGTTGGTGGCGTCGACGACGTACCAGTCGCCGCGCACGGTTTCGTTCTTCGCAAATACAGTAGAGGCAACGTTAGACATCACTAAAACTCCAACCACCGGAAGGACCCGCACTCGGCCGTCGAAGAACCCATTCTTCGAGAACGAGTGACGATCTGGCTCTGGGGCCCCTGGAAAAAGGGGCGCAAGTGTACTCAAGCCCCCCACCCATTGCAAAACTCTTTGTGCCCTAAAGGGTTAGGAACCCCGCATTCCGGGCCTATAATCGCGCCCCATGGCCCAAGGCCCTTCTCTGGACAGCCTCATTTCCGCCGCGGACCGCGCCCTGCGGGCCCTGCTGGCGCCGCCGGCCGCCGCGCGGCCGGTGCCCGGCGTCGCCCGAACTCCCGCGCGTGAGACCCAGAAGGCCGATGCGTCCCTGTCGGCCGAGGACAAGCGCGAATCCGCGGCCCTCATGCGCGTGAACCATGCGGGCGAAGTGGCGGCACAGGCCCTGTACCACGCCCAGGCGATGTTCGCCCGCAAGCCGGAAGTGCGGGAATTCATGCTGAATGCCGCCCGTGAAGAGACCGACCACCTGGCCTGGTGCGAGACCCGGCTGGCCGAGCTCGGCAGCCGTCCGAGCGCGCTCAAGCCTTTGTGGTACGCGGGTTCTTTCGGCATCGGCGCCGTCGCGGCACTGCTTGGAGACCGCGCGAGCCTGGGCTTCGTGGCCGAGACCGAGCGGCAGGTCGAAGGCCATCTGCGCGGGCATCTCGATCGTCTACCCGAGGCCGATCTTCGCAGCCGAGCGATCGTCGAGGCCATGCGCCACGACGAAGCCGGCCATGGCGAGCAGGCACAGGTTGCCGGTGGAGCACGCCTGCCGAGCCCCATCCGCGAACTCATGCGGCAAACAGCGCGGTTGATGACGCATACTGCGTACCGGATTTGAGGGGTCACTGTGACGCGAGTCACTGTTGGCCCGTGGCCTTTTGCCAGATTCAGCAGTAAGTTATGTAATTAGACTTAATGCTGATTCGCAGGTCGGGGGTCAAAGAAGATGCAAGCAGCAAGGGAGAGTCAGATGGAAGAGGCGGTCAAACCCCTCAGCGATATTCCGGCAATCAACCGCTTTCTGAGTTACTGCCGCATTCGCACAGTTCCGTCGAAGACGGTCGTGATTCACGCGGGCGATCTGCCCGATGTCCTCTACTACATCATCAGCGGCTCGGTCGAGGTGATGGTGGAAGACGAGGAAGGCAACGAGATGGTCCTTGCCTACCTCAACAAGGGGCAGTTCTTCGGTGAGATGGGCCTGTTCCACGAGTCGCCGCTGCGCAGCGCCTGGGTACGCACGCGCAACCACTGCGAGCTCGCGGAAATGACCTATCCGCGCTTCCGCCAGATCGCGGCGGAGAGTCCCGGCCTGGTGTTCGAGCTCGCCACGCAGCTCGCCACGCGCCTCGATCGCACCAACCGCAAGCTGTCGGACCTCGCCTTCGTGGACGTCACGGGCCGCGTGGCGCACGCCATCATGGACCTGTGCGGCGAACCGGACGCCATGACGCACCCGGAAGGCATGCAGATCAAGGTGAGCCGCCAGGAGCTCTCGCGCCTGGTCGGTTGCTCGCGCGAAATGGCGGGCCGCGTGCTGAAGGTGCTCGAGGACCAGGGCCTGTTGCGCGCCACCGGCAAGACCATCGTGGTGTTCAACGCGCGTCCCAAGATGAAGACGCGCCCGGTCGTCGTGCCCGTGCAGGGCGGCAAGGGCAAGGTCAGCAACGCCCGCGTCGAGGACGACGAGGACGACGATGACGACGACGATGAATAGCTAGACCGGAAATGGGGTCAGACCCCATTTTTCGAAGACGCCCGCTGCCGCGGGCGTTTTCATTTCAACCCACGGAAATCCCTGCCCGCCGAGTCCTCACTGGATGAGCCCTGGAGGCGGCGGCCGGGACCGATTCCGGATACCCTGCCGGCCGACACGCTGACCACGTCGAAGAAGGATTGAGCATGCGCAAGGCCGCCATCTTGTTAGCCGCCCTGTCGGGCACGCTGCTGGCCGGGGAGGCCACGGCGCCGGCCTCGCTGGTGCGCGAGGGCGTGACGGAAAGGCTGACGCGGCACGTGTACGCGATCCCCGACGGCAGCGCCATGCTGGTGCCCAACGTCGGCATCATCGTCGGACGGAACGCCGTGCTGGTGGTGGACACCGGCATGGGCACGCGCAACGCCGAGACCGTGCTGCGTGAAGTCGCCAAGGTGGGCCTGGACGAGCACCGCAAGCCCAAGCCCATCTACATCGTGACCACGCACGTGCATCCCGAGCACGACATGGGCGCGCACGCCTTTCCGAAGAACTCCAAGCTGCTGCGCTCCCGCGACCAGCTCGCCGACATCGCCGCCGGCACCGGCACCAGCCTCGTGCCGATGTTCGCCTCGCGCTCGCCGCTCAACGCCGAGCTGCTCAAGGATGCCAGGCATCGCGACGCCGACATCGTGTACGACAAGGAATACACGCTCGATCTCGGCGGCGTGACCGCGAAGATCCGCGCCATGGGCCTGAACCACACGCTCGGCGACACCGTGGTGCTGGTGGATGGCGTGCTGTTCGCGGGCGACATCGCCATGAAGCCGCAGCCCATGGTCCTCAGTCCCAAGGTCACGCTCACGCATTGGCTCGCGAGCCTCGATGCGCTCGAGGCCATGCATCCGCGGCGCATCGTGCCGAGCCACGGCCCGTTCGGCGGACTGGAGCTGGTCGAAGGCTATCGCGCGTATCTCACGCACATCCGCGCGCGCACGGCCGAGCTGCGCAAGGCGGGCAAGACGCAGGACGAGACCGTGCAGATCGTCACCGACGAGATGGCGGCGCAGTACCCGGACAAGTTCCGGTTGCGGGGCGCGATCCGCGCCGGCTGGCTGGAAGCCGCTGACCGCTAGCGCGCGGCGGCGAGCTTGTGCCCGCCGATCTCGGCGCGCATGGCGGAGATCGTGGCGGCGTAATCCTTCGAACCGAAGATGGCCGAGCCCGCGACGAACATGTCGGCGCCGGCCCGCGCGATCTCGCCGATGTTGTCCACCTTCACGCCGCCGTCGACCTCGAGTCGCACCTGCCGGCCACTGGCATCGATGAGCTTGCGTACGGCGCGCACCTTGTCGAGCACGCCGGGGATGAACTTCTGCCCGCCGAAGCCCGGGTTCACGGACATCAGCAGCACGAGGTCGAGCTTCTTCAGCGTGTAGTCGAGCGGATCGAGCGGCGTCGCCGGATTGAGTACCAGGCCCGGCTTGCAGCCATGCTCGCGGATCAGCTCGATGGTGCGATCGACGTGCTCGGTGGCCTCGGGATGGAACGAGATGTACGTGGCGCCCGCCCTGGCGAAGTCCGGGATGATGCGATCCACGGGCTTGACCATGAGGTGCACGTCGAGCGGCGCGCTGATGCCGTACTTGCGCAGTGACTCGCACACCAGCGGGCCGACCGTGAGGTTTGGCACGTAGTGGTTGTCCATGACGTCGAAGTGGATCACGTCGGCGCCCGCGGCCAGCACCGCGTTGACCTCGTCGCCGAGGCGCGCGAAGTCCGCGGAGAGGATCGAGGGTGCAATCCAGGGCGTGTGCATGGGTGGAAAGTCTACCCCTGGCGCGCCGACTTGATCAGCTCATACGCCTCGATGATCTGCTGGGTGCGCTGCTTGGCATGTTCCAGCATGGATTCGGGCAGGCCGTTGGCCTTGAGCTTGTCGGGATGGTGTTTCGAGAGCTGGCGGCGGTAGGCCTTCTGCACCTCGTCATCCGATGCCTTGGCGTCGACCTCGAGGATTTCGTAAGCCGCGGCCAGCTGCATGCCCCGGGGCGGCTGCTGGGCTTCGCCGGACGAACCGCCGCCGCGCGCGCCCGCGCGCATCTGTTCGCGGCGGATGCGCATCACCGCCTCGATGTGCGCGAGATCCAGGCGCGAGAAGTCGAGGAGCTCGGCCACCCGCTGGATGGCGGCGCGCGCCGGGCCCTGCATGTCGACGCCCTCGAGCGCCGCGCGCACCTGGATCTCCAGGAACACGCGCAGCAGGTCCGGCCGGTGCGCGCAGGTCTCGGCCAGGTCGCGCACCGTGCCTTCGAGATCGAAGTCCGGGCTCTTGCCGTGCGTGAAGTGGCCGATGGCGGCGTGGATCTGCGCGCCGTTGAGCCGGAGCTCCGCCATGACCTGGCGCGCGGCCGCGATCTCCGCTTCCGACACGCGACCGTCGGACTTGGCGACGTGTCCCATGACCTCGAAGGTCGACTTGAAGAAGCGTACGCCGATCTCGAGCGCCTCGGCCGTCGTCGTGCCGCGCGGCCGCGCCGCGGCCGCCTGGTCGAACAAGTGCCCGAGGAAGAGTCCGAGCAGCAATCCCCACGGACTGCGCAACAACAGCAGGCCGAGGATGGCGCCGACGAGTTTTCCAGTCATGCCCGCCGGGCCGGTTTAATATGCATGGCTCTATGCTACACGACAGCGCCAGCCCGCCCGTTCACACCACCGCCCTGCGCGGTCTCCAGAAAATCCACACGGGCAAGGTGCGCGACATCTACGCGATCGACGCCGATTCGATGCTCATCGTGACCACCGACCGGCTCTCCGCATTCGACGTGGTGTTGCCGGATCCGATCCCCGACAAGGGGCGCGTGCTCAATTCGATCTCGAACTTCTGGTTCGAACGCACGCGGCACATCGCGCCCAACCACCTCACCGGCCGCGCCGTCGAAGAAGTGGTCGGCGACCCGGCCGAACGCGCGCTGCTGAAGGATCGCGCGGTGATCGTGAAGCGACTCGAGACCGTACCGCTGGAAGCCGTGGTGCGCGGCTACCTCATCGGCTCGGGCTGGAAGGACTACCAGAACACCGGCGCGATTTCCGGCATCAAGCTGCCCGCCGGCCTGAAGCAGGCCGCGCGACTGCCGCAGACGCTGTTCACGCCGTCCACCAAGGCGGCGATCGGCGAACACGACGAGACCATCAGTTTCGACGCCGCCGCGAAACTCGTCGGCGCCGAGCTCGCCGCGCGCGTGCGCGACACGGCCATCGCGCTCTACGAATACGCGGCACGGCACGCGCTCGAGCGCGGCATCATCATCGCCGACACCAAGTTCGAGTTCGCGCGGGGGCCGAAGGGCGAACTGGTGCTCATCGACGAAGTCCTGACGCCGGATTCCTCGCGCTTCTGGCCCGCCGACACGTACCGCGAAGGCACCAGCCCGCCGTCCTTCGACAAGCAGTTCGTGCGCGACTATCTCGAGACGCTCGACTGGAACAAGAAGGCGCCGGGGCCGAAGCTGCCGCCGGACATCATCGCGAGGACTCGCGACAAGTACCTCGAGGCGCTGACGCGGCTCACGCGCTAGCCGCCCATTCGGCGAGGCGCGCGTGGATCTCGCGCACGCCATCGGTCAAGGCCGCCGGCCCGGGCTGCAGGATGATCGAGGACTTGATCTCGTGGAGATGTCCGCTGCGTACCGCGGGTACGTCCGCCCAGCCGGCGCGTGCCGCGACGCGCTCCGGGCGGAATTTCTTGCCGCACCAGGAGCCCAGGATCACTTCGGGCGCGCGCCGCGGCACCGCGAGCGGATCGGCGATGATGCGGTTCCTGCCGAGCGGCTCGCGCGCCAGCTCCGGGAAACAATCGTCGCCGCCGGCGATGCCGACGAGCTCCGAGACCCAGCGGATACCGCAGATCTGCGGCTGGTCCCATTCCTCGAAGTACACGCGCGGCCGGCGCGCAAAGCGCGCGGCCGCCGCGCGGATCTCGTCGAGGCCTGTGCTCAGCCTGGCGGCGAGCGCCGCGGCCTTTTCGGCACAGCCCACCATGGCGCCGAGCGTGGCGATCATGCGCAGGATGTCCGCGACGCAGCGCTGGTTGAACACGTGCACCTCGATGCCGGCGCGCACCAGCTCCGCGGCGATGTCGGCCTGCAGGTCGGAGAAGCCGAGCACCAGGTCGGGCTCGAGCTCCAGGATCCTGTCGTGCCTGGCGCTGGTGAACGCCGACACCCTGGGCTTCTCGCGCCGCGCCCGCGGCGGCCGCACCGTGAAACCCGAGATGCCGACGATGCGGCGCTCTTCGCCGAGCAGATAGAGCGTCTCGGTGGTCTCCTCGGTGAGGCAGACGATGCGCTGTGGATACAGGTCCGGCACCGCGCCAATCTAATCGTGACAGTACCGGAACGGCCACTTATTCTTGCCGCCAAGCATGTATCCCGCGATCTGGAACTGGCTCGACCGATACCTGTTCGGCGAGTACACCCACGGCACGACTCCCGGGGCATTCGCGCTGCGCCTGCTGCGCTATCCCTACGCCATCCTGCGCGATCTGTCGCGCGGCCACGTGAACCTCTACGCCATGGGCCTGGTGTACGCGACGCTGCTGTCGCTGGTGCCGCTGATCGCGTTCGCATTCGCCATCCTCAAGGCGTTCGGCGCGCACCGCGAGCTCGAGCCGCTGATCCTGGAGTTCTTCAGGCCGGTGGGTGCCAGCGCCCCGCAGCTCACGCACAAGGTGATGGAGTTCGCCGACTCGGTCAGCACCGGCATCGTCGGCTCGCTGGGCCTCGCGCTGCTGCTCTGGACCTTGTTAGGCACCATCAAGAAGGTCGAGGACAGCTTCAACTTCATCTGGCGCGTCGAGCACGCGCGCAGCTTCGCGCGGCGCGTGACGGAATACGTCGCGCTGCTGATCGTCGGCCCGGTGGTGGTGGTGAGCTTCATCGCGCTGTCGCACCAGGCGTTGAAGTCCGCCACCGCGAGCTTCGGCCAGTACGTGCCCTTCTGGGACCGCATGACCACCTGGGCGTCGCTGGAAGTCGCGCCCTACTTCATGGTCACCGCGATCTTCACCGCGGTGTACATGTTCGTGCCGAACACGCGGGTGAAGTGGCGGCCGGCGCTGGTGGGCGGCATCACCGCGGGCATCCTGTGGGCCGCGGTCGGCAACCTGTTCACCGCGATGGTGGTGTACTCCACGCGCCTGACGCTGGTGTACGCCGGCTTCGCCATCATCGTGGCGGCGCTGCTGTGGACCTACTTCGGCTGGCTGATCCTGCTGATCGGCGCGCAGCTCTCGTTCTACATGCAGCACCCGAACTACCTGCGGCTGGGGCTCACCGAGCTGCGGCTCTCGGCCGTGCAGCGCGAACAGCTGACGCTCAAGGTCATGTACCTGATCGCGCACGCCTACCACGACGGGCGCAGGCGCTGGTCGGTCGATGGCCTGTCGCACGAGCTCGGCATGCCCGGCATCGCCATCTCGCGCATCGTCAGCGCGCTCGAGAGCGGCGGCATGGTCACGCTGACCGACGACGAACACCTGCTGCCGGCGCGCGACCTGGGCCAGATCTCGGTGCAGGAAATCCTCGACATCGCGCGCAACGAGAAGGCCGGCCAGGTCGCGCCGCGGCCGCTCAAACTACCGGCGGTGGACGCCATCTCCGCGAAGATGGACGAGGCGTGGCGCAAGAGCTGCGGCGACATGTCGCTGCGGGACCTGATCGAATCGGGGTGACATTCTTCGTCTCCCGGGATACCAAGAAATGAAGAATGTCCCGGTTTACCAGAGCCTGTCGCTGGCCAGGCGTGCGCCTTCGGCCATCGCCGCGAGCTTCATGTAGACGATGTCGGGGTCGACGGCGCCGAAGCCCGCGAAGGTGCTGAAGCCGCAGTCGGAGCCGGCCATCACGCGCTCGCGCCCCACGATGTCGGCGAACTTCAGCAGCCGTTCGGCCACCAGCTCGGGGTGCTCGACGTAGTTGGTGGTCGAGCTCAGCACGCCGGGGATGAGGATCTTGTCGTCGGGCAGGCGTGCGTCGCGGAACACGGTCCACTCGTGCGCGTGGCGCGGGTTGGCGGCCTCGAACAGCAGTGCCTGCGGCTTGGCCTCGAGCAGCACGGGCAACAGCTCGCGCATCGGGATGTCGTGGTGATGCGGCCCTTCGTAGTTTCCCCAGCAGCAATGCATCCGCAGGCGCGACGCCGGGATGTTGCGCAGCGCGTGGTTCAGCACCTCGACGTGCAGTGCCGCGCGCGCCAGGTATTCCGGCACGCTGGCGTTGCGATACATGGTGTGCCGTCCCATGCCGAGATCCGGTGCATCGATCTGCACCAGGAAGCCCGCGGCGACGATGGCCTCGTACTCGACGCGCAGCGCCTCGGCCACGGCCTCGAGGTAGTCGTCGGGATTCCGGTAGAAGTCGTTCGGCTGGAACAGCGCGATGACGCCCGGCGACGCCGCGTTCAGGAACGCATCGGCCGGCTTGCCGGCCGCGACGGCGCGCGAAAAGTTGCGCAGGTCTTCCTGCAGCGGCTCGAGTGTCTTGGTGCGGATCTCGCCGACGCAGCGCGGTCGCCGGTACTTCGCGGTGGAGCCCAGCTTCGCCAGCTTCTCCAGCAACCGCGGAAACTCCACCAGGTCCTGGCCCGGGTCGCGCGGCGTGTCGCCCTCGAAGCCGGTGAACCGGTCGGCGACGTAGGTGGCGTAGCTGATCTTGCTCATCTCGCCGTCGCTGACCACGTCGATGCCGGCCGCGACCTGCTTCGCGACCACTTCCACGGTCGCGTCGGCGATGACGCGCGCGGCGGCCGCCGCATCCTCGATCGTGCCGTGCTCGCGCCCGAACAGCACGTCGGTCACGGCCTGCGAGCGCGGCAGACTGCCGACGTGCGTGGTGAGGATGCGCTCGGTGCTGGTCTGCATCCGGCCGTCAGCGGTAGGTGTTGTTGGAGGTGTGATCGCCCGCCAGCCAGCGCTTGAGCTCCGAGTGCGCCTTGCCGAGCGCCTCGCGATTGATCTTCTCCACCTCCGGGTGATCGAGCGTGAACTCGACGATCATGCCGTTGGGATCGGTGACGTACACCGAGCGGCAATAGCCGTGCTCGAGCACGAACGATTGCGGCTCCTGGTAGCCGTGCTCCTTGAGCCGCTGCTCGATCCCCGCCTGAGTCTCCTTGTCCACGTTGAGCGCGATGTGGTGGAAGGGCGTGAACGGCATCTGCGGGCCGAACTGCGCCTGGTCGCCGGGCTCCGCGAACTGGAAGAACGCGAGCGCCCCGCCGTCGCCGAGCCCGAAGAAGCAGTGCGCATAGGTTCGCTCGGCGCCGAACAGCATGTCCTTCTCGCACCAGGTCGCGAGCAGCGGCAGGCCGATCACTTCCTCGTAGAACTTGCGCGTCGCCTCGAGGTCCTTCGACACGTAGGCGGTGTGGTGCAGGCGCGAGGGCAATTTCGCTTGGGTGGCCATGACTATCTACTCCGGTCAGAAGTTGTAGCTGAATTCGATGCCGTAGCGGATCGGCAGCGCGCGGAACAGGAACCCGCCGGGCGAGAACTCCGCGTTGTACTTCTCGTCGGTCAGGTTCTTCGACCACGCGGTCACCGCCCACTTCGCGGCTTCCAGGCCGACGCGCAGGTCGACCAGATCGACCGGGTCGCGCGAGGTCGTATTGTACGGCTCCCACCAGGTCTCGCCGATGTGCTGGTAGTCGGCGCGCAGCGCGAGCGTCAGGCGGTCGCCCAGCGGCTGGCGCCACTGCGCCCCGAGGTTGTAGGTCACGTCCGGGACCAGCGGCGGCTCGTTGCCGACGACGCTCGGGTCCTCCATGCCGGTGATCTCGCCGTCGGTGTAGCCGATGCTCGCGAACAGGTCGAGGTGGTCGGTGACCTTGCCGTTGATCTCGAACTCCGCGCCCTGGTAGTCGGCATCGAGGTTGCCGAGGTTCTGCGTCGAATTGGCGACCAGGAACACGAAGAAGTAGCCATTGGTCGACTCGGTCGAATACAGGCTCAACGAGGTCGTGAGGCGGCGGTCGAGGAACTGTCCCTTGAAGCCGACTTCCCAGGTGTCGGCCACCTCGGCTTCGAACAGGTCGTTGACGCCGGCGATGTCGTTCTCGTCGGCGACCGCGCCCACGCCCGACTGGTTGAAGCCGCCGCTGCGGAATCCGCGGCTCCAGCCGCCGAACAGCGTGATGTCCCCGGTCGGCTTGTAGCGCAGCGTGAACTTCGGCTGGGTCTCGCTCCACGTGTGGGAGCGGACCTCGCCTTCGAAGCTGGTCGAGCCCCCCGGCAGGAATTCATCGGGCGTCCTGGTGGTGTTCTCGCGCTTGTCTTCGTCGTAGCGCACCGCCACGTCGAGCTCGGTCCTGTCGTTGATCTCGAAAGTCAGGTCACCGAACACCGCCCAGGCGTCGTTGTCCTGCGCGTCGGCCAGGAAGGTCATGCTCGGGTTGTTGCCGGTGAGGCGCGGCTCGCGATACACGGGGAACACGCCGGTGCCGTCGTCGACCATGTTGCCGGTGGAGATGAACCGGTCGGTATGCACGAAGTAGCCGCCGAGGATCCAGCGAATGCGCCCTTCGTCCCCCGACGAGAAGCGGATCTCCTCGCTGTACGACGACAGGTCGAGGAACTGGCTCTGGTTGATGTCGTGCCCGTAGAGGAACTGGTTGACCGTGGTGGCCGCGGGACGGAAATCGTAGGCGTCGCCGGTGATGATCTCCTCGGTGGAGTTGTAGGCGGTCACGGAGCTCAGCGTGCCGCCGCCGACGTTGAAGTTGAGGCGCACGGCGCCGGTGAACAGGTCGCGGTTGTCGACGCCGGTCTGGTCGACCTGGATCGGGCTGGTGACGTTGTTGGCGTCGGGCGGCGTGGTGAAGCTCGCGAACGGATTCGACTCGTCGTCGCGCGGGATCACGAAGTAGAAGCCGCGCGTGTCGAGGTTGTCGAACGACAGCCGCACGTCGCCCGAGAACACGTCGTTGGGCTCGAAGCTCAGGCGCACGCGGCCGGAGAGATCCTCGACCGGGTCCGCCTCGCCGCCGAGGAAGGTGCTCGGTAGATAGCCGTCCGTGTCGTAGTAGCCGAGGCTGGCGCGGTACTTGAAGGTGTCGCCCAGCGGGCCGCTGATGCCGGCCTGCGCGCGCACCGCGTTGCCGTTGCCGTAACCGAGCTTCACCTGCCCCTTGAACTCGTCGCCCGGATCCGCGGTGCGGATGATGATGGCGCCGCCGATGGCGTTGCGGCCGTACACCGCGCCCTGCGGCCCCTTCAACACCTCGATCTGCTCGATGTCGTACAGGTCCTGGTTGAATTCCGCCGGGTTGGTTTCGAGCACGCCGTCGACCAGCACCGCGACCGACGGCTCGCTGTTACGCGCCTGGGAGATGCCGCGCACCGTCACGAACGCGTTGCCGGCATTCTGCGTCTCCACCAACGTCATGTTGGGCACCAGCGCGATGAAATCACCGGGCCGCTGGATGCCGGCGGATTCGATCGACTCCTTGGTGAACACGTTGACCGTGATCGGCACGTCCTTGAAGGTCTCGCTGCGGCGTCGCGCGGTGACCAGGACCTCGGTCAGCTCTTCATTGCCGGATGCGCCCGGCTCCTGTGCCGGCGCCGGCACCGTGCACAGCGCGACCGCGACCGCCACGCCGGGTCCCCACATTCTGTTCGGAAGGTGCATGTGACACTCCTACGCGGCGCGCGATAGTTCTGCGCGCATGATCGCGGCGCCGGCGACCATGGCCTTGAGTTTTCCGAGCGCGCTCGCGCGCGGCAGGTATTTCATGCCGCAGTCGGGAGCCAGGATGATGTCGTCGGCGGCCACGAAGGGCAGCGCGCGACGGATGCGCGCCGCGACCGTCTCGGCGGTTTCCACCGCGGGATCGGCGAGGTCGAGCACGCCCAGCAGGATCTTCTTGCCGGCCAGCGGCCGCAGCGCGCTGCAATCGAGCTTCGACTGCGCGGTCTCGATGGAGACCTGCTTGCAGGAGCATCCCGCGAGCTCGCCGAGGAACGAATACCCGGACGGCCGCGAGTGGATGATCGCGGCATAGCCGAAGCAGATGTGCACGGCGGTTGTCCCCTCGACGCCCTCGAGCGCCTGGTTCAGCGCCTCGAGGCCGAAGGCACGCGCCTCCTCGGGCCGCGCCTGCATGTAGGGCTCGTCGATCTGCACCACGTCCGCGCCCGCGGCGAACAGGTCGCGGATCTCGGCGTTCACCGCCTTCGCGTAGTCCATGGCCGCGGCCTGGCGGCTGCCCCCGTAGAAATCGATCTGCGCCTGCTGCGCCATGGTGAAGGGCCCCGGCACGGTGACCTTGACCTGCCGGTCCGTGTGCGCCTTGAGGAACCGCAGATCCTCCACCTGCACCGCGTGCCTGCGGCGGATGGCTCCAACTACCCGCGGCACCGGGTTCGGGTGGCCGCTGCGGTCCAGCGCCGTACCCGGGTCGTCGAGGTCGACGCCTTCGAGCGCGGTGGCGAAACGATTCGAGTAGCTCTCGCGGCGGATCTCGCCGTCGGTGACGATGTCGAGTCCGGCCTCTTCCTGCATGCGGATGGCGAGCACCGTGGCGTCGTCCTGCGCCTCGGCGAGGAACGGCTCTGCCACGCGCCACAGCTCGCGCGCGCGCACGCGCGGCGGAAATCGCCCGGCGAGTTTCTGGCGATCGATGAGCCAGTCCGGTTGCGGCAGGCTGCCCACCAGCGTGGTCGGGAAGAGCTTGCGCGTGCTTTCAACCCTGGACATGGGCGGCCTCCTGGCGCTGCGCGGGACCTTCGCTCGCCGCCGGCCAGGGCCGGCCCGCGTCCATCGCGGCGCGGATGTGCGCGCCGTGCTGGTCGAGCAGCGGCGCGGCATTCACCGCGCGCGCCCGCTCGCCGTCGAACTGCAGCGCCGGCCGCACGGCCTCGCGCCCGCCCTGCTGCGCGCCGGCCACCGGCACGATCAGGCCGAGATGCGCCACCTGCGGATCCTCGACCACCGCGTCGATGCCGTTGATGGGCGCGAACGGCACGTCGGCCGCCTGCAGTCGCCGGCACCACTCGGCCTGCGGACGCGTGCGGAAGCACCGGTCGAGCTCGGCGCCGAGCGCCTCGTAGTTGGCGATGCGCGCCAGGCGCTCGCGGAACCGTTCGTCCTGGCCGAGCCCGGGCGCCTGCAGCGCCTCGAGCAGCCCCGACCAGAATTTCTCCAGCGAGGAAAGATGGATGGCGATGAGCTTCTCGTCCGACGTGCGCAGGATGTAGGCCTGCGCGAGCCGCGGGCGATCCGAGGACTTCGGCACGGCGCCGAGCGCGAAGAATGCGGCGAACGGCTCGACGGCGAAATGCGCCATGGCCTCGAGCATCGACACCTCCACCAGTTTGCCGCGCCCGGTGCCGGCACGCTCCAGCAGCGCACCGAGCACGCCGAAGGCGGCGTAGATGCCGGTGATCGCGTCCGCCAGCGCGGGCCCGAGGAACCGCGGTCGATCCTCGTCGACCACCACGCTCAGGAATCCGGACAGCGCCTGCGCCACCGAGTCGTAGCTGGGCCGCTCGACATACGGGCCATCCGCGCCGAAGCCGCTGATCGAGCAGTACACCAGGCGTGGATTGAGCTCGCGCAGGCGCGCCGGCCCCGCGCCGAGTTTCCCGGCCGTGCCCGGCCGGAAGTTCTGGATGTACACGTCGGCCCCCGCCACCAGCCGCTCGAACAGGGTGCGATCGCCGGGCTGCTTGAGGTCGCAGACGATGCTGCGCTTGTTGCGGTTGTACGCCTGGAAATGCGGCGAATACTGCCCGCCCTGGTAGGCGCGGTACGGGTCGCCGCCCGGGCTCTCGATCTTGATCACGTCGGCGCCGAGGTCCGCGAGCATCATGCCCGCGCACGGGCCCGTGATGAACGTGCCCTGTTCGACGATCCTCACCCCGCGCAATACCGGTTGCATCGCCCGCGTGTCTCCCCAGCGAGGAAGTAGATAGTCAGTCGCCCGGCGTGAAGCCGTCGGGCCTGCGCCCGTCGTAGTCGATCGCCCCGGCGCCCTCGTCCGCCACCACGAAGCCGATGGGCCGCTGCTGTTCCTCGGTCAGGTGCGCCACGAGGCTGGCGGTGCGCGCCAGGATGGGCACGCCCTTGACCGCGGACAGCGGATAGCCGGCGTCCAGCAGCACGGCGGCAATCGCGCCCGAGACGTTCATGGCGAGCGGCTTGTTCCAGATCTCCGGCAGCAGCCGCTCGACCAGCGCGGCGACTTCGACGTGCCTGCCCGCGAGGCCAGCCTCGGTGGCCACGGCCAGCAGCCGCGCGACGCGCGGATCCTGGCGCTTGTGCAGCGGATGCCCATAGCCCGGGACCGGCTTGTGGCCGGCGCGCAGTTCGTTCAGCGCGGCGCGCGCCGCGACGTCGGGCGCTCCATCCCGCGCGCCGATGGCGGCGAACAATCGCGCCGCGGATTCCGCCGAGCCCAGGATCACCGATCCGCAACCGAGGATGCCGGCGGCCACCGCGCCCTGCAGCGCTTCCGGCGCGGCGGCCAGGGTCATGCGGCTCGCGGCCACGCTCGGCACCAGGCCGTGCTCCGCGATCGCCACCAGCGTCGCGTCCAGCACGCGGCGCTGCCCGGCGTTCGGCATCTGCCCGGTGATCAGCAACCAGACGTGGTCGGTGAACGTGATCGCACCGACCAGCTCCTTGCAGAGGTCGTGCCCGCGCACCACGATGGTGTCCGCGTTGGACGCGGAGATCGCGGTACTGCGCTGCGCCTGTGTTCCGATCTTCAGGATGCCCCCCTTTGCGCGGCCTCCGCTCTTTCGCATAGCGAAATCGAATTCGATTAACGAAGCTGCGCGCGTCGATGCTGGACCGGCCCGGCCGGCGGCGTCAAGCGTCGCGGCGGCACGCATGCGCGCCACTCCCTTTTGTTCGCATACCGAAATAGACTCGCGCCCATGCCACCCAAGAGCACTGCACGTCGCGAAGCCATGGGCGGGCTGGCCAAGGGACTCGCGGTGATCAAGGCCTTCTCGCGCGACCATTCGGCGCTGACGCTCAGCGAAATCGCCGCCGCGACCCGCATGCCGGCGGCCACCGCGCGCCGCTGCCTGCTGACGCTCGAGGAGCTCGGCTACGTGACGCGCCGCGCGCGCGCCTTCCTGCTGCGCCCCAAGGTGCTGGAGCTGGGCGCCGCCTACCTCGAATCCATGGACATCGAGCACCTGACCAAGACCCACCTCGAGGAGCTGGCGAGCGTCACCGGCGACTCGGCGGCGCTCTCGGTGCTCGACGGCAACGACATCGTCTACGTGGCGCGCACCTCGGTGCGCACGCTGGTGCGTCTCGAAGCGCACGTCGGCAGCCGTTTCCCCGCGCACGTGACCTCGATGGGCCGCGTGCTGCTGGCGGGCGTCGGCCCGGAACGGCTCGACGCGTACTTCCGCACGCAGAAGTTCGTCGCCCTGACCTCGCACACCGTCACCGACCCGCGCAGGCTGCGCCAGCTCATCGAGGAGTGCCGCCGCACCGGCTACTCGGCGGTCGAGGACGAGCTCGCCTACGGCGTGGTCGCGGTCGCCGTGCCGGTGTTCGACCAGGCCGGCCGGGTGGTGGCCTCGCTCAACAGTTCCAGCCACACGCGCCGCGTCTCCAAGGCCTCGCTGGTGCGGCAGCGCCTCGCGATGCTGCGCAAGGCGAGCCGCGAGATCTCGGTGGAGCTGGCCCGCCTTCCCGGGATCGCACTCAGCGCGCAGACCTGACGGTCGCGCGGCGCGCTCACGACCGCGCCTCGCGCGCGACCGCACATCCGCCGCTTGACGCTGCCGGGCTTGCGCTCGTAGCCTGATTGCGAAATCTTTTTCGTTATCCGAAATGTATGGACGTGCATCGCGAGCTCGAGGTGAACGGCGCCCGCCTGCGCTACCACGACGATGGCGCGGGCCGCGCCGTGGTGCTGGTGCATGGCTGGACGCTGGACCTCGAGGTGTGGGAGCCGCAGATGCCGCTGGCCGGCGCGCTGCGCCTGGTGTGCTATGACCGCCGCGGGTTTGGAAAATCCGGCGGCACGCCCTCGCTCGCCGACGACGTCACCGACCTGCTCGCGCTGCTCGACGAGCTCGGGCTCGCCTGTCCCCTGCTGGTGGGGATGTCGCAGGGCGCGCGCGTGGTGCTCGAGTTCGCCGCGCGTCATCCGGGCCGCGCCTGCGGCCTGCTGCTCGACGGCGCGCCGCCACTCGCCAGCGCCGCGCCCGACCTGCCCGTCGAGGAGTTCCGCGCGCTGGCGCAGCGCGCCGGGCTCGACGCGTTCCGCAGCGCCTGGAGCGCGCATCCGCTTACGCAGCTGGTGACCCGCGACGCGCGCAAACACCGGCTGTTGGCGCGCATCCTGGCGCGCTACCCGGGCCATGACCTGCTCGCGCCGGGCGCGGTGCCGCGTGAAGTCATCGACGCCGGCATGCTGGCGCGCATCGCCACGCCGGCGCTGGTGGTCAACGGCGCGCGCGATACCGCGGCGCGGCGCGCCGCCGGCCTCGAGCTGGCGCGCTCGCTTGCCGGCGCCGAACATGTTCTGATCCCGGAGGCCGCGCATCTGCCGAATCTCGATGCGCCGCAGATCTACAACCAGCTCATGTCGGCTTTCGCGCGCCGGCACCTGCCAGCCGCGGCGTAATCCACGAGGGAAAATCCATGCCAAGAATCCTGGTGCTTTATCACAGCAGTTACGGCCACGTGGAACAGATGGCCTATGCGCAGGCCGAAGGCGCGCAGCGCGTGCCCGGCGCGGTGGTGACGGTCAAGCGCGTGCCCGAACTGATGAAGGAGGACATGGCGCGCGCGGCGAAGATGAAGTGGGACCAGGCCGCGCCGGTCGCGGATCCCAACGAGCTCGAGAACTACGACGGCTTCCTGTTCGGCACGCCGACCCGCTTCGGCAACATGGCGGCGCAGATGCGCAACTTCATGGACCAGACCGGCGGCCTGTGGATTCGCCACGCGCTGGTGGGCAAGGTGGGCAGCGTGTTCACCTGCACCGCGAGCCAGCACGGCGGCCAGGAAACCACGATCACCTCGTTCCACACCACGCTCCTGCACTTCGGCATGGTCATCGTCGGCCTGCCGTATACCTACAAGGACCTCGCGACCATGCGCGAGGTGACGGGCGGCACGCCCTACGGCGCCAGCTCCATCACCGGCGCCGGCGCCGAGCTGCGCATGCCCAGCGCGCTCGAGCTCGACATGTGCAGGTACCAGGGCGAGCACGTGACCCGGATCACGCGCGACCTGGTCGCCGGGCGCGCGGCAAACTAGCTGCGGCGCCATGGAGCAGCGCGCCGGCCAAACTACCCAGGCGGTGGCCGCGGCGGCCGGCGCGGGCGGCAATACTCCATTCCGTTTCTACGACAACCGCCAGAAGTACCTGGCGTTCGTCAACACCTGCAACGAGAAGCAGAAGGTGGCGGACCGCGCGGCCGCGGAGATGCGCGAGATCCGCCCGTCGCCGCCGGCGCTGCGGCTGTTCGATGCCGGCATGGGCGATGGCAGCGTGCTCGCGCGCCTGATGCGCGGCGCGCATGCCGCGTGGCCCGCGGTGCCGCAGCTGGTGGTCGCCAAGGAGATCAGCCGCGAGGACGTGCGGCTCGGCCTCGAGAAGATGGCCGATCGTTTCCTCGAGCACCCGACCACGGTCCTGGTGATCACCAACCTGCACTATGCCGACGCGCCGGTGCTGCGGCCGCGCAGCGCCGCGGACGCGACGCGCCTCAACTGGCAGGTGGTCAAGCTCAAGGGCACCTCGTCGTACGAGTACGCGCAGCAGATCGAGGCCCTGAACCCGGTGCTCGACTATGGCTGGGCGACCCGGCCGAGCGAGAGCAGCGGCAACCCGGTGTACGTGCGGCCCTCGGTGCTGGTGCTGTATCGCGAGGATCACGCCTTCCTGCTCGACGGGGTGATCCCGCGTCCCGAGACGCCCGCCATCGACTACGACTTCGTGCTCGCCTCGCAGCCGTGGCGCGCACGCATGTCGGCGCAGTTCAAGGTCGGCAAGGTGCTGCTGCCGCTGGTGACGCGACTCGCGCCCGGCGGCCGCCTGCTGGTGATCCAGTCGCGCGGCGACGATCCGGGCCTGGAGATCGTGCGCGCGCTGTGGCCCGGGGAGACGCCTTTCCAGGTCGACCGGCACAAGCTGCTCGCGGAACTGCGCAGCTCGCTGGGCGCGGACGCGCAGCGCTACTCGCTGCCCGATCCGCCCGACAGCGAGTCCATCTTCCGTTACGAGATGCACGCGCTGCCGGCCGAGGTCGGCGACCGCATCGGCACCTCGATGCTGTTCGCCGCGTGGAATGCCGCGATCTACGTGAACCAGATCGAGGACGAGCGCCTCGGCGAGGTGGTCGCCAACGGCCGCTACCTCGAGGCCACGCAGGCGGTGCTGCGACGCCACGGCGGGCTGTGGTTCAACGACGAGTCGTTCGTGGTGAGCCGGCGTAGTTAGCCGGCGGCGCGGCGGCCCCGCCTACTCGCCGGCGATGGTCATCTCGGAGATCAGCACGCTGCCCACGCGCACGCCGCCGCGCAGGTCGACGTCGTTGCCGAGCGCCGCGATGTTGCGGTACATCTCCTTGAGATTCCCGGCGATGGTGATTTCGTGTACCGGGTACACGCTCACGCCGTTCTCGATCCAGTAGCCCGAGGCCCCGCGCGAATAGTCGCCGGTCACGCCGTTCACACCCTGCCCCATGAGCTCGGTGACCAGCAGCCCGGTGCCGAGCTCGCGCATCAGCGCCGCGGGCTCGAGGCCGCCGTTGCGCGACTCCACCAGGATGTTGTGATTGCCGCCGGCATTGCCGGTGGTCTTCAAGCCGAGCTTGCGCGCCGAGTAGCTGCCGAGCACGTAGCCCTGCAGCGTGCCATCGCGCACCAGCTCGCGATCGCGGGTCGCGACGCCCTCGCCGTCGAAGGGGCTGCTGCCGAGGCCGCGCGGAATGTGCGGCCGCTCGCGCAGCTCCACGAACGACGGCAACACCTGCTGGCCGGCGGCGCCGAGCAGGAACGAGCTCTTGCGGTACTGGCTGCTGCCGCGCACCGCGCCGAGCAGGTGGCCGACGAGCCCGCGCGCGACCTCGGGCGAGTACAGCACGCGCGCGCGCTGCGTCGGCAGCTTGCGCGCACCGAGCCGCGCCACCGCGCGCATGCCGGCCTTGCGGCCGATCGACTCGGCGGACTCGAGCTCGCGCGCATCGCGCGCCGTGCTGTACCAGTAGTCGCGCTGCATGTCGTCACCGGCCTGCGCCAGCAGCACGCAGCTCACGCTGTGGCTGGTCGACGGGTAGCCGGCGAGGAAGCCATGCGAGTTGCCGTAGACACGCACGCCGCGGTGGCTGGCCACCGTGGCGCCTTCCGAATTGGTGATGCGCGCGTCCACCCCGCGGCCGGCGGCCTCGCAGGCCCGCGCCAGCTCGACCGCCTGTTCGGGCGCGAGCTCCCAGGGATGGTCGAGGTCGAGATCCGGGATGTCACGCGCCAGTTCCTCGGGGTCGGCGAGGCCCGCGCAGTCGTCTTCCGCGGTGTAGCGGGCGATGTCGCAGGCCTTCTCGACGGTCTCGTTCACGGCGCGCGGCGACAGGTCGGCGGTGCTGGCCGAGCCCTTGCGCGTGCCGAAGTAAACGGTGATGCCCATGCCGCGGTCGCGCTGGTATTCGACCGTCTCGACCTCGCCGAGACGCACCGTGGTGGTCAGCCCCTTCTGCAGGCTGACGTCGGCCTCGGCCTGCGAGGCGCCGAGCTTGCGGGCGCTGGCGATGGCATCGGAGACGATGCCGGACAGTTCGGGGATACGGCTGCCGTCGACTTCCTGGCGCGACTGAACCTGCTTCGATTGAACCGGTGCTTGCATGGCAGAATTGTACGATGCAGGACGACGAGGAAAGCCAGCAATTCGATGACCGCCCCAGCAAGAGCGCACGCAAGCGCGAGGCGGCCGCGGCCCAGGACCTGGGCACGCGGCTGATTGCGCTCAAGGAATCCGACCTGCGGGCACTCAACCTCGATGAGCGGCTGCTCGATGCCATCCTGCTCGCCAAGCGCATCACGGCCCGCGGCGGCCTCGCGCGCCAGCGCCAGTACATCGGCAAGCTGATGCGCGACGTCGACCCGGCGCCCATCGAGGCGGCGCTCGGCGCGCAGTCACGGCACAGCGCGCTCGATGCCGGCAAACACAAGCGCGTCGAGACATGGCGCGCGCGGCTGCTGCAGGAAGGCCAGCCGGCACTCGACGAACTGGTGCGCCTGCGACCGGATGCGGATCGCAAATCCCTGCAGGCGCTGATGCAGAAGGCCACCTCGACACGCGTCGATCCGGGCAGCCGCGAGCATGCGTCGCGCGAGTTGTTCCGCGCGGTTCGCAGCTTGTTTGACGCTTCCCCGTGACGCGCGCGGCGCGGAAAGCTAGTATCTCGCGATGAAACCACTGGTCGGCATCATCATGGGCTCGTCCTCCGACTGGGAGACGATGCGCGCCGCCGCCGAAGCCCTCGACAAGCTCGGCGTGCCCTACGAAACCCGCGTCGTCTCGGCGCACCGCACTCCCGACCTGCTGTTCGAATACGCGTCGGCGGCGCAGGGCCGCGGCATCGAGGTCATCATCGCCGGCGCCGGTGGCGCCGCCCATCTACCGGGGATGACCGCATCGAAGACCACGCTGCCGGTGCTCGGCGTACCGGTGCAGTCGAAAGCGCTCAACGGCATGGATTCACTGCTGTCGATCGTGCAGATGCCGGCCGGCGTGCCCGTCGCCACCTTCGCGATCGGCGTGGCCGGCGCCACCAACGCCGGTCTCACCGCGGCCGCCATCCTCGCCAACAAGCGTCCCGAGCTGGACGCCGCGCTCAAGAAATTCCGCGCGGACCAGACGGCCAGGGTGCTGTCCCATTCTGATCCGAGAATGGCGGACCCGGCGAAGACCTGAGATGAGCGTCGGCATCGTCGGCGCCGGGCAACTCGGCCGCATGATGGCGCTCGCCGGCTACCCGCTCGGCCTGGAGTTCCTGTTCCTCGACAAGGACCGGCGCACGCCCGGCGGACAGGTGGCGCCCATCCTCGAAGGCGGGCTCGACGACCGCAAGTTGTTAGGCGAGCTGTCGACCCGCTGCGAGGTCCTGACCTTCGACTGGGAGAACATCCCGGTGGACGCGCTCGAAGACCTGCCCGGCAGCGCGCGCATCGCCCCTCCGCTGCGCGCGCTGGCCGCCGCGCAGGACCGCCTCAGCGAGAAGCGCACCTTCGAACTGCTCGGCATCGCGACCACGCGTTACGCCGCGGTGGACTCGCGCGCCGCGCTCGACGCCGCCGTCAAGTCGATCGGCCTGCCCGGCGTGCTCAAGACGCGGCGCCTGGGCTACGACGGCAAGGGCCAGTTCGTGCTGCGCAAGCCCGCCGACCTCGACGCCGCCTGGGCCGCGCTCGGATCCGCGCCGCTGCTGTACGAGAACCTGGTGCCCTTCGACCGCGAGGTCTCGGTGATCGCGGTGCGCGGCTGGGACGGCGCCATCGCCTTCTATCCGCTCAACCTCAACGTGCATCGCGAAGGCATCCTGCGCCTCACGCGCGCGCCGTACGGCAATGCGGCGCTCACGCGCCAGGCGCAGCGCGCGGCGCGCCGGCTGCTCGAGCACTTCAAGTACGTCGGCGTGCTGACCATCGAGTTCTTCGTCGCGGGCGGCAAGCTCATCGCCAACGAGATGGCGCCCCGCGTGCACAACTCCGGCCACTGGACCATCGAAGGGGCCGAGACCAGCCAGTTCGAAAACCACGTGCGCGCCATTGCCGGGATGCCGCTCGGCAGCACCCGCGCCCGCGGCCACTCGGCGATGATCAATCTCATCGGCGAGCTGCCGCCGCGCGCTGCCCTGCTGGGCGAAGCGGGTCTGCACTGGCACGACTACGGCAAGAGCCCCCGCCCGGGCCGGAAGCTAGGGCATCTGACCCTGGTCGAATCCACGGCCAGGGCGCGGGACCGGCGCGGTCTACAGGTGCTGGGGCGGGTCGATCGCGCGACCTGGATCGCACTTCGGCGGGGTTGACCGGGTTTTCCCCGACCCGCGGGCTCCTTTCCCGTAATATCGCCGCAGCCATGTACACGGAAATGTTCAAACTGCGCGAACCGCCCTTCCGGCTCAGCCCGGATCCGCAGTTCCTGTTCCTGTCGCGGGCCCATGCGCGCGCCAAGGCGTACATGGAGTCCACCATCTGGTTCGCGGATGGCTTCGTGGTCATCACCGGCGAAATCGGCTCGGGCAAGACCACGCTCATCGAGAGTTTCCTGCGCCAGCTCGATTCCGACGTGGTGGTCGCCCAGGTCAACCAGACGCAGGTGACCGCGGTCGAATTCCTGCAGTCCGTGCTGGTGCAGTTCGGCTTCTCGCCCTTCAAGATGAAGAAGGCGGAGCTGATCGCCACCGTCAACCAGTTCCTGATCGAGCAGTACGCGGCCGGCCGCAAGGTATTGCTGATCGTCGACGAGGCGCAGAACCTCTCGCTCAAGGTGCTCGAGGAAATCCGCCTGCTGTCCGGCATCGAGTCGACCAAGGAGAAGGTGCTGCGCATCATCCTCGCCGGGCAGCCCGAGCTCAACGAGAAGCTCGACACGCCGGAGTTGGTGCAGCTCACGCAGCGCGTGCGACTGCGTTTCCATCTCGGCGCGCTGCCGCGCGACGACCTGCGCGCCTACATCCTGCATCGCCTCGAGGTGGCGGGCGCCAACGGCCGCCAGATTTTCGCCGAGGACACCTACGGGGAGATCCTGCGTTACACCGGCGGCGTGCCGCGCCTGGTCAACACGCTGTGCGATACCGCGATGATCTCCGCCTTCAGCGAAGAGCGCGATCACGTGACGCTCAAGGACATCCAGTCGGCGATCGGCGAGCTGCAGTGGGTGGAGTTCTCCGCCCGCGCCAGCACCATCGCCGCCAAGCAGGCCGCGCGCCGCGCGACGTCCGGTGGCGAGGACTATCCGCCGCGCGCGCTGTCCAAGGTGGTGCTGTCCAGCGACGGCAAGGCCATGGCGGAGCTGCACCTCGTGCCCGGGCGCAAGGTGGTCGGCCGCACGCCGGACAACGACCTGCAGATCGACAGCAAATTCATCAGCCGCCACCACTGCCAGCTCATCACCGGCAGCGACGGCACCTCGGTCATCGAGGATCTCAACAGCACCAACGGCATCACCATCCGCGGCAAGCGCGTGCGCCGCCACACGCTGCGCGATGGCGACGTGGTGGGATTGGGCCAGTACGAGATGCTGTACGTGAACGCGGCCGCCGCCGAGCACCTCAATGACACGCACGACGACCTGCCGGTCATCGACGCGGATGCCGCCAACGAGGAATCCGGCGACGACGAGCGTGAAGACGCGGCTGGCGCCGGCTAGAGCTACTTCACCGCGCGCAGCGCGGGCGCGAGCACCGAGCGGACGAAGCGACGGCGGCCGAGCCGGCTGCGCCACCCCGCCGGAAGCCACTCGAACACCTTCTCGAACCCCTTCACGAACGCCAGCGGCAGGCGGAACACCCGACCGGTGGTGCGCGCGTACACCTCGACCCGCCGGAAGCCGATTTCGCGGAACAGCTGCGCCAGCTCGGTGGTGGTGTATTCCTTGAGGTGGAAGCCGCGCGCCACGGTGTCGAAGAACTTCGAGACGTCGTGCGGGCCGTTGAGCCGGTTCGGCGTGATGCAGAGGTAGGAGCCGCCCGGCGCGATCGCGTCGTACAGGCAATGCAGCTGCTCGAGCGCGTCGTCGGGATGGATGTGCTCCATGACCTGGAAACTGTAGGCCAGTGTCACGCTGCCCGGCGGCACGGGCACCGAGCAGCCATCCGACAGCACGGTCTCGATCCGGGGGTGCTGCACGCCGCTCAGGATCTCGCGCGACACGTCGAGCGCGTAGCAGTGCCGCGCGCGCTCGGCGACCGCGAGCGTGAGGCTGCCGTCTCCCGCGCCGATCTCGAGGAATACCGTGTCGGGGCCGATGAACGGCAGCAGCGTGGCGATGCGATCCGCCACGCCCTTGCGGCGCTCGGCCTCGGAAACCTTGCGGGTGAGCTGCGGATGGTTCGGGACGCGGCGGAACAGCTCGTCGTAGACCTGGCCGTACAGGCCGAGCCGTTCGGCGCGCGGCGCGCTGCGCAGGCGCTGCGCGAGCTCGACCTCGACGCGGTAGTGGTGCTCGACGTCAGCGGCGTTGCGTGACGGTGGAATTGCAAATCGCGCCCGGGAGGGCACGACGCCGGCTACATCCATGTTTCATCCCCATTGGCCCCTCGGCCCTGCGGCGTCCGGATCGTCGTCCGGATCGCCCGATCATCGACACGGCATCAAACGGTTCGGCGGCTCGAATGCTCAGCGGCGACGGCCGGTCACCAGGTTGATCAGTCGCCCGAAAATGCCGGGACGGAATCCATCGACCTGCATCGAGGAGCGAGGGTTCGCGCCCTGGCGGCGCGCCTCCGCCAGCACGTCGGGCGGAATGTTGATCTTGAATTCACCGCTGGCGGCCGTGTCGTTGCGCATTTTCGGAAAGCTCCGTTCTGTTTTGACCGCGTCCTCACCCGAGTCGGGCAGGAGCGCGTATGCAGTTTGCTTAACCATCGCGGACGCATGGTGTGCCACGAGTCACACTGTTTCCAATGTCGCAATTCGCGCACTGGATTATTGTCGAGTCTGATAAACGTGTAGGCGCGGCGCGAATCCCTTCGCTACAAAATTCTGACGCACTTTGCCGACATCCCTGTCGTCCGCGCTCTGTGATAGTGCGCGTGCACGACGCGGTGCGAAACGCCGATTCGGGGCCGAATCGCGCAGATACTTCGCGGCGCGCGCTCCGCCAACCCCTTGACCTCAAGCCGACTTGAATTGGCACAGTGCGGGCATGGAGGTCGACATGCACGAATCACCCAACGAGACCATGGCCGCGGCGTGGAATGGTCCTTCAGGCCAGGCCTGGGTCGAGGAGCAGCCGCTGCTCGACCGCACCTACGAGTCCATCGAAACAATGCTGGCCGATGCAGCCGTCGCGCACGGCGCGCGCCAGGTGCTCGACATCGGCTGCGGCTCGGGCGCGACCACACTGGCGGTGGCGCGGGCGCTGGGCGCACGCGGCCAGGCCACGGGCGTCGACATCTCCGCGCCGCTCATCGAACTGGCGCGGGCGCGCGCGCAGCGCGCGGGCAGCAGCGCGCGGTTCATCCACGCCGATGCGCAGACCCACGCCTTCGCCCCGGCGAGTTTCGATTTCGCCATCTCGCGTTTCGGCGTGATGTTCTTCGACGATCCGGTGGCCGCCTTCACCAACCTGCGTCGCGCCGCGAGCGGGAACGCACGGTTGCGCCTCGTGGTGTTCCGCGCCATCGGCGAGAACGCGTTCATGACCACCGCCGAGCGTGCAGCGGCGCCATTGCTGGGCAACCTGCCGCAGCGCAAACCGGATGCGCCGGGGCAGTTCGCGTTCGCCGACGAGGCGCGCGTGCGCGGCATCCTGGAGGCCGCCGGATGGACACGAACCGAGTTCGCCGCGGTGGACATCCCCTGCAGCTTCCCGGCGGGGGACCTGGAGCGCTTCTTCACGCGGCTCGGTCCACTGGGCCAGGTGCTGCGCGATGAGCCCGCGGCGACCCGGAAGCGGATCATCCGCGCGGTGCGCGCGGCATTCGATCCCTACGTGCGGGACGGCGAGGTGCGGTTCACCTCGGCCTGCTGGATGATTTCGGCGCGCGCCGCATGACGCGGCACGATCGGCACGATCCCCGGCGTGGCCCGCTCAGTCGTTCAACCCGTGCCGCCCACGGTCAGGTTCTCGATGCGCACCGTGGGCTGTCCCACGCCCACCGGCACGCTCTGCCCTTCCTTGCCGCAGGTGCCGACGCCGTCGTCGAGCTTGAGGTCGTCGCCCACCATGCTGACGCGCGTCAGCACGTCCGGGCCGTTGCCGATCAGCGTCGCGCCCTTGATCGGCGCGCCTAGCTTCCCGTTCTCGATCAGGTAGGCCTCGCTGGCCGAGAACACGAACTTGCCCGAGGTGATGTCCACCTGGCCGCCGCCGAAGTTCACGGCGTAGATGCCCTTCTCCACCGACGCGAGGATTTCGCCCGGCGGGGTCTTGCCGGGCCGCATGTAGGTGTTGGTCATGCGCGGCAGCGTGATGTGCGCGAAGGATTCGCGCCGCCCGTTGCCCGTGGGGGCGACGCCCATGAGCCGCGCGTTCATCTTGTCCTGCAGGTAGCCCTTGAGCACGCCGTTCTCGATGAGCGTGGTGCACTGCGTGGGCGTGCCCTCGTCGTCGATGTTGAGCGAGCCGCGGCGCCGGCTCAGCGTGCCGTCATCCACGATGGTGCACAGCTCCGAGGCGACGCGCTCGCCGATGCGATTGGCGAAGGCCGAGGTGCCCTTGCGGTTGAAGTCGCCCTCGAGGCCGTGACCGATGGCCTCGTGCAGCAGGATTCCGGGCCAGCCCGGCCCGAGCACCACGGTCATCGGGCCCGCGGGCGCGGGGATGGCTTCGAGGTTGACCAGCGCCTGGCGCACGGCTTCGCGCGCCAGCGCCAGGGGCTTGTCGCCCTGCACCAGCTCGGGCAGCGTGATGCGCCCGCCGGCCCCGGCGTAACCCTGCTCGCGGCGGCCGTTCTGCTCGACGATGACCGATACGTTGAAGCGCACCAGCGGGCGCACGTCGGCGGCCAGGTGGCCGTCGCTGTTCGCCACCAGCACCACTTCGTGCACCGCGACCACGCTCGCCATGACCTGCACCACGCGCGGGTCCATCTTGCGCGTCTCGCGATCGACGCGTTCCAGCCATTCGACCTTCTCGCTCGAGCTGAAGCTCGACACGGGGTCTATGGGTAGATAGAGGCTGTGGCCGCTGGCCGGCAGGATGCTCTTCAGCGAGCGGTCCTGCCCGCGCGCGGCGATGGCGCGCGCGGCGCGCGACGCCTCCTCGAGCGCCGGCAGCACGATCTCGTCCGAGTAGGCGAAGCCGGTCTTCTCGCCGGCCAGGGCGCGCACGCCCACGCCCTGCTCGATGCTGGCGCTGCCTTCCTTGACGATGCCGTCCTCGAGCGCCCAGCTCTCCTCGCGCGACAGCTGGAAGTACAGGTCGGCGGCGTCCACCGAGCTCGACATCACCTGCGAGAGGGCGAGGTCGAGCCGCGAGTCATCGAGGCCCGAGGGCCGCAGGATGAGGTCGCGCGCGATGGCGAGGGGTTCGGCTTGCTTGACGACTGCGTTCAATGTCTGTCCCGTCACGTGTTGTAGATGACCCGGTGCTCGAGCGCCGGGAACCGCGTGCGTGCATCCACGCGCGCCGCGGGATCGAAATCCGCCACCACGCAGCCGGTTCCCCCCGGCATGCGCGCCAGCACCTTGCCCCAGTGATCGATGATCATCGAATCACCGAAGGTCTCGCGACCGCTGGGATGCACGCCCCATTGCGCCGGCGCGATCAGGCCGGCGAGATTCTCGATGGCCCGCGCGCGCAGCAGGGATTCCCAGTGCGCGCGGCCCGTCGGCACCGTGAAGGCCGACGGCACCACGAACACCTCCGCGCCCTGCCGCGACATCACGCGGAACAGCTCGGGGAAGCGCATGTCGTAGCACACCGCCAGTCCCAGCTTGCCGATCGGCGTGTCGATGACGCGCGCATCGTGGCCCGCCACGGTGTGCGCCGACTCGCGGTGCGTTTCGGCGCTGCCCGGCACGTCAACGTCAAAGAGGTGCATCTTGTCGTAGCGCGCAACCCGCTGGCCCTGCGAATCGAACACCAGGCAGGAAGCACTCACGCGTCCATCCCGATCCTGGCGCAGCGGCACCGTGCCGCCGACGATCCAGATCTTGAGGCGGCGCGCGGTGTCCGCAAGGAAATTCTGGATGCGTCCCGCCCCATCGGGCTCGGCGATGACACGCTTGTCGCCGGAATCCTTGCCCATGAAGGCGAAGTTTTCCGGCAAGGCGGCGAGCGAGGCACCGAGGCGCGCCGCATCGGCAAGGAAACGGCCGGCAGCTTCGAGATTGGCGTCGATCTCGTGGCCGGAGGTCATCTGGATGGCGGCAGCGCGCATGGGCCGTATTGTAGGGGGCGCAAGATGGTGCCGGAGCATGCATTCCGGCAAAACCGCCGCGACCGGGAGGAAAAGTAGTATTCGGAGTTTTGCCGGAATGCATGCTCCGGCACCGTCTTAGGTACTTCTCAGTCCCAAGTCCCGTGCCATTGCACGCGACGGGCGGTCGGTGCGGCTTCGGCCCAGCCGCGACGGGCTGCCGAGCCGCGCATCGCGTTCCAGGCACGCGCCAGCTTCGCCCGTGTGGTGGATGGCACGCCGGTCGCGGCGAGCGCGATCGGCTCGTAGTCCACGGTGACGTCGTAATCATTGGCCAGGAGGCCGATGCGGCCCTCTCCACGGAACATCTGGTCGGCCGCGGGACCCGTGCCCTGCACCTCGGTGAGCTGGATCTCGCCATGGGCCACGGTGGCGTGGGCGGATAGCTGGTGTTCGGCTGCTTCGCCCTGCATCGCGAGCGTGAAACTGCCGGCCAGCGTGCCGGCGAAGGAGTCGCCCGGATCCACGGGCCAGTCGAGCGCACCGGCCGCGTGCAGCGAGGCGGTCGGCCATTCTTCCGGCAGGCGTACGCCGCGCAACAGCGCCGCGAGATTGTCGGTGTCCGCGCTGAATTCGGCGCGGCAGCGCGTCTCGAGTTCGCAGCGGCCATGCGCGCTGAGCTGGTGCACGGTGGTCGCGGGCGTGTCGAACCAGAAACTCATGCCAGACGCATCGCGGGCCACCGAGGCACGCAACACCCCGGCGCTGGCATTTCCCGAGCGCAGCGTGCCGACGTCCACGACGAGTTCGCCATCGACCGGCAACAGCGCGCCCGAGGCCGCCAGCAGCAGCGGCGCGCGGCGGATATCGAGCTCGTCGATCCGCAGCGTGGGGTTCGCATGGCGCCCGTCGCGGCGCAGCTCGCCACTGACTCCCTGCACTTCGAAACGCGCGGTGGTCGCACCGTCGCGGACCTCGCCGCGGACATCCAGCGCCCGGCCGCCGTCGACGACGAAGCTGCGGATACCCTCGGGCGCGAGGTTGATCTGCGCCGACACCGGCAGGCTGCGCGCGCGCGGCTTGTCGAAGGGTTCCGGCAGCCGGCTCTCGATGCCCGACAGGTTGCTGGCGACGCTCAACAACCAGCTCCGGTCGGCGGGCTGGTAGTCGGCCGAGCCATTCCAGGCGAACTTGCCCGTGACGCGCTGCGCCGCCTCGGCACCGCCCGTGAGCTCCAGCAACGGCGCGGCATCGGCGACGCCGTTCATCGCCAGGCTGGGCACATTGCGCGCGTTGCGCCGCGACTCGATCGCGACCGGACCGCCGAACCACTGCCCGTCGAGATCGACGCCGCGCAGCTGGCGGCCCGAGTAGCGCAGCGTGCCGGCGAGCTTCTCCACCGGCGGCAAGCCCGCCGCCAGCGGCACGCTGGCGTCGCGCAGGTGGGCAGTGACGCGCCACAGTTGCGGGTCGCGCAGCGCGCGCTCGCCGCGCGCCTCGGCGACCAGTTCCACGGCGCCACGCAGGCGCCCGAGTCCGTTGCCATTCAGCGTTTCGCGCAACAGCGCCGAGTCGAGACCTCCTTCGAGCGTGGCCTGCAGGCGCGGCGCGCCGCCGCGCGGCCAGTCGACGCGCGCGTCGCGGATGGCCAGGTCCTGCACGCTGCCACCGTCGAGCGCCAGGCGCAGTCCGCCGCGCGCGAAATCCAGGCTGCCGCGCCCGGCCGCAAGCTGCGCGCTGCGCTCACCGCGGGTCGCGAGCTGCTCGAACCGCAGCGTGCCGCTCGAGCGACGCCAGTTGATGGTGCCGTCCGGCTGTGGCAGTAGTTCGATGTGCCCCGTGACGATGCTGGCGTGCTCGATGTCGCGCGCCCATCCGGGGACTTCACCGGACGACGCCAGCAACTGGCGCGCGTCCTGCAGCAGCGCGTGATCGAGCTGCGCGAGTTCCAGCTTCAACGGCTCCGCGCGCGTCGGCCCGGGCTGCCAGCGCCCGGCGATCCTGACGACGCCCGCGCCGCTGGCCAGGCCGAAATCGCCGAACGACCAGGCGGCCGGGCCGGCGGCGGGGTCGACCAGCAAGGAACCCGACAGGGCCAGCGTGCGTGCAGGCGTTTCGGGCGAAAGAACCAGTCTCACCGGACTGCCAGGGTCGAAGCGCAACGAGTAGCCGCGCGCGTCGCGATGCACTTCGCCCGCGAGGCCCGCCAGGCGGGCCTGGTCGGCGTTGCGCCGCGCCTCGCCCGCGCCCAGCCGGGCATCCAGGCTCCATTCGCCGTGCGCTCCGCTTTCGAACCGGACTTGCGTGAATTCGCCCGCCAGCGGTGTCCACGCGCCGGCGTGCGCCGCTGCCGCGGGGTCCCGCGCCTGGATCAGACCGGCGAAGAATTGCGCCGCCAGGAACGGCACCTTGTCGGCATGCGCCGAGAACTGCTCGACCCGCACCGCATTGGACGCCAGCCGCAGCCGCGCCTCGACGCCATGCGCGCGTTGCAACTCGGCGCCGCGTGTGAACTGCAGGTCCGAGAACTCGAGCCGCAGGTCGCCGGCCACGCGCGCCAGCTTGCCGTTCGCGGTGATGTGATCGAAGCGCGCGCCGTCAGGGAACGGGGCGGCGACCTGCACTTCGCGCGCCGTGCCCTGCCAGTGCGCCGTCTCGACGCGCCCGTCGCGCAGTCGCACGGTGGCGTCGAGCGTCCCGCGGCCGTTGAGGCCCGCGACCGGCAGCCGGTCGAGGAACACGCGCCGCGCGATGAAGCGCATCTCGCCCGAGACGCGCTCGCCGGCGCGCAGCCCGTCGAGCTTGGCGGACACGAACAGCGACTGGCCCACGTCCTGCGCCAGCAGCATGGTGCCCCAGGCGTTGAACGTGCCCGGCCCGCGGCTAACTACCGCCTGGCTGAGCGTGAAGCTGTGGCGCGCCACGCGCTCGCCGCGCCGCACGAGGTGCACGCGCGCGCCCTCGACCTCGATGCGTCCCGGCGGCATGAGCTCGGCCCAGGCGAGCTGGCGGCGCAGCAGGGTCGCCTCGTCTTCGATCGCGGGCTTGCCGCGCGCGACGCGCGCGCCGTTGGCGGCGAGCGTGCCGATCACGGTGCCATCGGCGTCGCCGATGATGTCGATGTCGGGCGACGAAAGCGTCACGTGGCCGAAGGAGAATTGCTGGTGGCGGAGGAAGTCCCAGGTGTCGAGCTCGACGCGCAGCTCCGGCGCCACCACGCGCACGCGGCCGGCGGCCGGATCGGTGAGCTCGACGCGCGTGAACACGGCGCTGGCGCCGTCCAGATTCCAGGCGAAACGCACGTTGTCGAAACGCACGCTGAGGCCGGTGCGGTCGGCGATGAGTTTCTCGAGCGTGGCGCGCTGCTGCGGGACGCGCGCCGCGATGACCCGCGTGAACACCAGCCCCAGCATGACCACCAGGGCCGAACAGAACATGACCGCGGCCGCACGCTTCACGTGGCGTGAAACGTTCCATCCTGTCTCAGGATGGGGCCCTCCCCCTTGTGGATGTTCAAGGGTTGTCTCGGTCATTTCCTGTTCGTATCTCTAGGCCAGCACCACGTCGTATTGGTCGAAGCCGTACAGCGCCTCCACCTGCAACCGGATCGGCCGACCCACCTGGTGCTCGAGCTCGGCCAAGACGGCCGATTCATCGTCAAGCAGGCGGTCGATCACGCTCTGGTGGGCAAGTATTAACAGTTCACGGGACTGGAACTGCCTGCTTTGCCGCACAATTTCACGGAATATCTCGTGGCATACCGTTTCGGGCGTGCGCACGAAGCCCCGACCTTCACAACTGGGACATGGCGCACAAAGCAAATGTTCCAGGCTGTCGCGCGTGCGCTTGCGGGTCATCTCGACGAGGCCGAGCGAGGACACGCTGGCGATGTGGGTCTGCGCGTGGTCGCCGGCCAGCGCCCGCTGCAGGGCTTCCATGACCTGGGTGCGGTGCGCCGGGTCGGTCATGTCGATGAAGTCGATGATGATGATGCCGCCGAGGTTGCGCAGGCGCAGCTGGCGCGCGATGGCCACGGCCGCCTCGAGGTTGGTCCTGAAGATCGTGTCCTCGAGGTTGCGGTGGCCGACGAAGCCGCCCGTATTGACGTCGATGGTGGTCATCGACTCGGTCTGGTCGATGACCAGGTGCCCGCCCGACTTCAGGCTGACGTTGCGCTCCAGCGCCTTGCCGATTTCCTCCTCGACGCCATGCAGGTCGAAGATCGGCCGCTGGCCCGAATACAGCTCGAGGCGGGTGGTGCTGCCCGGCATGAAGCTGCGCGCGAACTCCAGCATCTGGGCATGGAATGCGGCGCTGTCGATGAACACCCGGTCCACGCCGCGCGCAAGCTCGTCGCGCAGGATGCGCGTCGGCAGCGGCAGGTCTTCGTAGACCAGCTGCCCGGCCTGCGCACGCAGTCCGCGATCCTTCACGTGCTGCCACAGCCGTGACAGGTACTGGATGTCCTCGCGGATGGCCTCGCTGGTCGCGCCCTGCGCGGCGGTGCGCACGATGTAGCCGCCGACGATGTTCGGCGGCATCGCCTCGCTCACCAGCTGCTTGAGCCGCGTGCGCTCGGCTTCGTCCTCGATGCGCGAGGACACGCCGATGCCGTCGCCGCGCGGCATGTAGACCATGAGCCGCGACGGCAGCGTGACGAAAGTAGTCAGGCGCGCGCCCTTGGTGCCCATGGGGTCCTTGACCACCTGCACCAGGATGTCGTCGCCTTCCTTGACCAGGGTGCGGATGTCTTCGGCCTGGGCGCCGTCCTTGAGCCCGATGCCGACCATGGTGCTGTCCGGGCTCGGCGCGGCGATGTCCGCGGCGTGCAGGAAGGCGGTGCGCTCCAGCCCGACGTCGATGAAGGCCGCCTGCATGCCGGGCAGCACGCGCTGCACGCGCCCCTTGTAGAGATTGCTGACGATGCCGCGGCGGCTGTGCCGCTCGATGAACAGCTCCGCCAGCACGCCGTTCTCGATGAGCGCGGCGCGCGTCTCGCGGGGCGCGACGTTGATGAGGATTTCCGTGGTCAATCAATTCCCCTGGTCGGACTTCGGCAGCCTGCCATTCCAGACTGCGATGCCGTGGTTGCGCAGGCAGTCCGCGGTCTCGAACAGCGGCAACCCCATGACATTGGTGTAACTGCCGACGATCTTCGCGACGAATACGGCACCCAGGCCCTGGATGGCATATGCCCCGGCCTTGCCCTGGGGTTCACCGCTCGCCCAGTAGGCGCGCATCTCGGCCGGCGAAATGCGCCGGAAATACACCTCGGTTCTTACCGGCTGCAGCGAGGGGAGCTTGTCGCCGAGGATGCAGACGCCGGTGAAAACCTCGTGCCGCCGGCCGGAGAGGAGGCCCAGCATGCGCATGCAATCGGTTTCATCGCGCGGCTTTTCGAGAATCTGGCCGTCGACGCAAACCGTGGTATCCGCGGCGAGCACGGGAAGTTCCGGATGCTGCTGTCGGACTTTGGATGCCTTGTCCCTTGCCAGGCGACACACGTAGATGCCCGCTTGCTCTGCGGCCTGCGGCGTCTCGTCGATGTCCGCCGGCGTGACCACGTGGGGCACGCCGATGAGATCCAACAACTGGCGCCGGCGCGGCGATGCCGATGCCAGCCGCAGCACCGGCCGATGTTCTTGTTGTTGCGCCATCCACCCCCCGGCCCGCGATCACTCGCGATGGTAGGGATGATTCTGCAACACCGAGTGCGCGCGATACAGCTGTTCGGCGAGGATGACGCGCACCATGGCGTGGGGAAAGGTCAGCGCCGACAGCGACCAGCGCAGCGCGGCCTTCACGAGGATGGCGGGGCCGTGGCCGTCGGGGCCGCCGATGACGAAAGTGAGATCGCGCCCGTCCTGCTGGCGCTCGCCCAGCCACCTGGCGAGCTGCAGGGTGGTTAGGGATTTGCCGCGCTCGTCGAGCGCGACCAGGTAATCGTCGCCGATGCGATCGAGGAGCTTCTTCTCCTCGTCGGCCCTGGCCCGGCCGACCGGGATCTCCTCGAGGTCGATGCGCATCGCGCCGCGCAGGCGGCGCGTGTACTCCTCGTAGGCCGTGGTGACCCACCCCGGCATGCGCGTACCCACCGCGAGGATGCGAACGCGCATGTTCGCCCGCGCGTCAGCGCGCGGCGCGTGCCCGCGAGGCGACCTTGCGGTGCGGCGCGGCGGGTGCGGCCGCCGGGGCGGCGGTATCTTCCCAGAGCTTTTCGAGACCGTAGAACTCGCGCACGCGCGGCAACATGACGTGGATCACCACGTCGCCGAGATCCACCAGCACCCACTCGCCTTCGCGCGCGCCTTCGACCCCCATGGGACGGAAGTCGTTCTGCTTGGCGAGCTGCACGACACGATCGGCGATGGATTTGACGTGGCGGTCCGAATTGCCCGAGGCGACCACCACGATGTCGGTGATGTCCGTGAGTTGCCGCACGTCGAGCACCTTGACGTTGACGGCCTTCATGTCATCGAGCGCGGTATTGACGATGCGCAGGAGAGTCTGCGGGAGGGCGGGAACCTTGGGCGCCGTTTTCTTCGCTGCAGGGGCGCGGCGCGGACGAGCTTTTGTGGTCATTTCACTCCGTGGATGGCTTCAACGGTTTCGAGCATAGCACCCCGAATCGCGAATGATGTCGCGGACCGCGTCGGGCACCAGGAAACGCGGATCACGTCCCGCGTCGATGATCTGTCGTAATTCCGTCGAACTGATCTCGAGCTGCGTCACGGCATGTACGTAGATGCGCCCGGCCTTGGACTTGTGCAGCTCGGTGACCGCGCCCGTGCCGCGATCGACCATCAGCTCGCCCAGCGGGCCCTGCGTCGGCGCCTTCCATCCCGGCCGATGCGCGACCACCACATGCGCCAGGTCGAAAAGCTCGCGCCAGCGGTGCCAGTTGGGCAGTCCGAGAAAAGCGTCCATTCCGAGCAACAGGCACAGCGAGCGGGCGGGATATTCCGCACGCAGCTCGGTCAGCGTATCCACCGTGTAGGACGCGCCGGCGCGCCGCACTTCGCGATCGTCGACGAGGAATGCCGGCTGGCCGGCGACCGCCGCCTTGACCATGGCGACGCGCAACGCAGCATCCGCCAGCGTGCGCTCGCGGTGCGGCGGGTTGCCGGTCGGCAGGAAGCGCACCTCCTCGAGCTTGAGCGACTGCCACAGCTCGAACGCGGTGCGCAGGTGACCGTAGTGGATGGGATCGAAGGTCCCGCCAAAAAGACCGATGGGTCCGTCGGGAGTATTCAAGCGACGCGCGTGGAAATGAGCGGCAGGGCGCGCCGCCCTGCGAGTTCGACGATCAACAAGGCCATTTCACTCCATCCATCGCCCGGGAGTTGTCCCTTGAGCATGCGGTCGGCGCGCGACAGTCGCGCCGCGAGCCGTGCGTACGGCAGTCTGGGGGCGCGGCGCCGCGCGGTTTCGAGCGCGGGCGAAGGACGCTGCCAGCTGCGCGCGTTGTAGCCCTGGTTCTGGGTGGTGCCCCAGGCGGCGTGCACCTGCTGCCCCAGCGACCACAGCACCAGCGGGTGTTCCATGCCCTCGGCGCGCAGCCCCGCGAGGATCCGCAGCGCGCGTGGCACGTCGCCGGCCAGGGCCGCGTCACCGAGCTGGAAAATATCGTAGCGCGCGCTTTCGCCGGTCGAGGCCTGCACGGTCGCAAGGTCCACGCGGCCCTGCGGCGCGAGCATCTTCAGCTTCTCGAGCTCCTGCTGCGCGGCCAGCATGTTGCCCTCGGTGCGATCGATGATGAACTGCCGCGCCTCCGGTTCCAGCTCGATGCCGAGCGCCACGGCGCGCGAGTCCAGCCATTGCGGCAAACGCGCGAGCTCCACCGGCCAGACCGGCAGCCAGGCGCCGGCGGCCTCGAACGCCTTCACCCACGCGGCGCCGTTCTGGTCGCGGTCCAGCTTGCCGGTGAGCATCAGGAATACGGTGTCGGGCCCGACATCCTTCAACAATTCGACGATGGCGTTGGAACCGCCGGTGCCGGGCTTGCCCGACGGCAGGCGCAGCTCGATCAGCTTGCGCGCGCCGAACAGCGAAAGGTTGTTAGCCGAGGCGCGCACCGCGTCCCAGTCGGCGACGCGCTCGATGAAGTGCACGTCGCGATCCTCGTAGCCGGCTTTGCGCACGCGCGCGCGGATCGCATCGGCCGCCTCGGCGACCAGCAGGGCTTCGTCACCGGTCACCAGGTAGGCGCGGGCGGGCTCACCCGCAAGATGCGATCGCAGCGTGTCTGAGGTCAGTTTCAATGGATGCCCGGATTGCTTGAAAGCATTATGGGGCGGCCCCCTCCCGGAAGCCACCCTGCCCGCGTATTCTTCGAGACCCCGGATCCGCACGGAAGGCGTCCAGCCACGGTGACCCATGGCCACGATATTCGAGAAGATCATCGCCGGCGAAATCCCCGCCACCATCGTCCACAAGGACGATCGCGTCACCGCGTTCCGCGACATCAGCCCACAGGCGCCGGTGCACGTGCTCATCGTTCCTAACAAGGCGATCGCCACCGTCAACGACGTCACCGAGGCGGACGAGAGCATGCTCGGCCACATGTTCGTCGTGGCGCGCGACATCGCGAAGAAGGAAGGCATCGCCGAGAACGGCTTCCGCCTGATCGTCAACTGCAACAAGCACGGCGGACAGGTGGTGTTCCACCTGCACGTCCACCTGCTGGGCGGCACGCCGCTCGGCCCGATGCTCGCCGGAGGAAGACATGGCTAAAGCCAGGAAGGTCGCAAGGCGCAAGCCCGCTAAACGGGCGCCCGGGCGCGCGGCCGGGGATTTCTACCCGGCGATCCGGCCGTTCAACAGCGGCATGTTGCGCGTCTCGCCGGTGCACGAGATCTATTACGAGGAAAGCGGCAACCCGAAGGGCAAACCCGTGGTGTTCCTGCACGGCGGCCCGGGCGGCGGCACCGATCCCAAGATGCGCCGGTTCTTCAACCCGAAGCGCTATCGCATCGTGCTGTTCGACCAGCGCGGCTGCGGCAAGAGCAAGCCGTCCGCGAGCCTGGTGGACAACACCACCTGGCACCTCGTGGCCGACGCCGAGACCCTGCGCGAGCACCTGAAGATCGACCGCTGGCAGGTATTCGGCGGCTCGTGGGGCTCGACACTGGCGCTGGCCTATGCGCAGAAGCATCCCGACCGCGTCACCGAGCTGGTCCTGCGCGGCATCTTCCTGCTGCGACGCTGGGAGCTCGAGTGGTTCTACCAGGACCCGGGTGGCGCGGCGGCGCTGTTCCCCGACCTGTGGGAACACTATCTCGCGCCGCTGTCGGCCGAGGAGCGCAAGGACTGCATCCACTCCTATTACGCACGGCTCACCAGCGAGGATCGCAAGGTGCTGCTGGAGGCGGCGCGCGCCTGGTCGATCTGGGAAAGCGCGCTCTCGTACATCAAGTTCAACAAGGACTACATCAAGCGCGCCGGCGACGCCGAGTTCGCGGCCGCCTTCGCGCGCATCGAGTGCCACTACTTCATCAATGGCGGCTTCCTCGATCGGCCGAACCAGTTGCTGGAGGACGTGCCGAAGATCCGCCACATCCCCGCGACCATCGTGCAGGGACGCTTCGACGTGGTGTGCCCGATGCGCAGCGCCTGGGACCTGCATCGCGCCTGGCCCGAGGCGGACCTGCGCATCGTGCCCGACGCGGGGCATTCGGCCTTCGAGGCCGGCACGGCGCGCGAGCTCGTCAAGGCGACCGATCGCTACTCGCGTTAACGGCCCACCCTGAACCGGCCGACGAGCATCTCGCCCTCCTCGTCGGGCTTGAGCTCGAGCTCCATGGTCTCGGTCTGCGAGTTGCGCCGGCCGTAGTTGCGCGTCAGGTGCGCGGTGACCATGGTCGCGCCGTTCGGGTTGATCGCATCGGCCGCGTACACGTCGATCTTGATCGCGTACTCGCCGTTGATGGCGCGCCTCAGGAGGTACTGTTCGGGCCCATAGCCGCTGGTCATGTCGTTGGACAGCTGCCCGCCGATGCGTGTCAACGGATTGCTGTAGATGGAGCGTTCGCCGTCGGGCTGGTCGACCCACAGGTCCATGTCCGTGCCGGGCGTGTTCCATTCGATGACCACGCGCAGGTCGACGTCCAGCAGCGCGACCAGGCGCGGATCGAGGCCCGGCTTGCCCGAGCCGGCGGCGCGCAGGCGCGGGATGATTTCGTTGGCGTCGGTGAGCGCGACCAATTCGATGCCCGCGTACTCTTCGTCGACCGGGGTCATGATGAGCTCGGTGAGCAGGGCCATGGCGCGTTCCAGGTCGGCGCGCGCGCCGGCGCCACGCGCGCTCGTCGCGCGCTGCGCGAGTGCCAGCGCCAGGTTGCGCGTGGGTTGCGGCCGATGCGGCTCCAGGCGCCGCACCTGCTCATAGGCCCACACCGCCCGATCGATCGCGCCATATCGATTGAGACGATCGGCGACCACCACGAGCGTCTGCGTGTCCTGCGCCGGGATCTCCAGCGCCGACAAGAGCATCTCGATGGCTTCGGGCAGGCGTTCGTGGCGATACAGCCATTCGGCGACGTCGAAATAGAACGCCGGCATCGAGCCGTAGCGGGCTTCCTGCGCCTCGAGCTCGCGGGCGTATTCCCCGGGGTCCGCGGCATCCACGGCCTCGAGGGCCTCCAGGTACGGCTTGTCGAGGTTCCATGGCTCGAGCGCGAGCGAAATCGTCGGGCCAGTCTTCGAGGTCCGCAGGCCCGTGACCACGACCTCCTCGATTTCACCGCCGTCGAAGCCACCGCCGACGTAGCGGCGCGAGTAGCGAGGCGCGGGTGAGGTCCTTTGCAGCGCCTCCGCAGCGGGCCGATCCGCAAGTTGACCGGTGGCGCCGCCGGCGCTGGGCGCGGCGGCGACCACGCTTTCGAGCTTTTCGTTCGAGTGGCTCCGGCCGTATCGCGCCTTCCACCATTCCTGCTGCCCGTTCCATTCGTCGATCAGGTCTTCGAGCCATTCGGACTTGCGCTCGGCCGCTTGCTCGTCGGCATCCCGTTTCGATTCCAGGTACTCCTCCATGAGCTCGCGCGGGTAGCTAGCCGGCGGCGCGATGCCGGCCTCCAGGTAGTCGTCGGGCGATTCGAGCACGACGAAAGACAGCGCCGGACTCGCGACCGAGAACCGGCGCGCCAGGTCGCGGACTTCCGGTTCTCGTTCGGCGTCGCCTGCGAGTTCCAGCACGCGGTTCGCGGCCCACAATGCGCCGGCGCCGGAGAATGGGCCCTGGTTGTCCAGCAGCGCATAGCGACGCTCGATGATCGCATCCGCCTCTGCGCCGCAGATGCGCAGGATGACGTCGCCATGCACCGGGGCCTCCACCACCGCCGCCCAGCCACGCGGGCCGGCCTCGTAGGATACGAAGCGCAGCGCTTCGCCGTCGTCGCCGCGCGCCTCCACGATCCGCGGCGCCGGCGTCTGCAGCAGTCGAAGTCCCGCGTCGATGTCGACGCGAGCCAGCGAGATGACGACGCCGCCATTGGCACGGGCCAGCATCCCGAGGTAGCCGAGGTCCGCATCGGGCGCGCTGGTGATCACCTGCAGCGGACACCCCGGGTGCAGCTCCGGTCGCGAATCCACGGTCGCGATGCCATCGCTGAACAACAGGCACTGTTCCGCGCTTGTGCTGCGGATTTCCGACAGCACTGCGAAGCTCGTGGCGCCACGGTAGTCGAGGTTGCGCAAGGAGCGCATGACCTGCGCCGCGTCGGGCGGAGTGCTCACGGTGGGGCCCGAGGAATTGAACGCCACGACCTGGACCTGGGTCACTCCGGTGGCGGCGAGATAACGCTGGAGGAATTCGTGTTCGCGGTCGAGCGCGTCGTCGCGACGCGAAGACGATCGATCCCAATAGATCCGCAGGCTGCGCGGCGCCGGCGGAGCCGCGGCCGGTGGTCCGCTGGCGACGTCGCGCAGCTCGACGAATCGACGGCCCGAGGCGTGGCGCGTCACGAAGGCACGGCCGTCGCTGGCCGCGGCGGCGATCGCGAGCTCGCCCTCGAGTGCCTGGTCCTCAAGGCTCACGTCGTTCACCAGGTCGCCACCGTCGCGACGCCACTCCGACCTGGCGCCGACCGGCCAGGCCAGTGCCGGCGCCGCATCGGCCTTGCGCATGCGCACGGCAAACTTCACCTGCGCGATGCTCGCGGCACTGGCCAGCGGCAGCACGTAGCCACGCGTGGGCGTGACCGGCGACGCGAAACGGACGCGGATGGTGCGCCCGGCGCCACCGATGATCGGATAGACGCGCGTGCTGAACAGGTTCCCGTGCCGTACCTCGGCGACGCCCGGATCGATGCCCTGGCGCAGCATTTCTTCGAACTCGAGCCGGGCGCGCACGGCCGGCATCAACACGCCGTCGATCATCTGCTTGTCGACATCGAGCGCGTAGCCGGTCACCACCGCGCCATCGGGCATCTGCAGCGTGAATGTGCCTTCGAGGTCGCTGTCGGTCGAGTTGGCGAAGTGCGCCGTCAGCGTGGTCTCGGCGACGTTGCCGACGATCTCGACCTGCACGTCGAGGTCGTCGATGCCGAGCGCCAGCGAGACGGCCCGCTCGTCATCGACTCCTGAATCGAGCGCCGTCAGCACGGGGTTGGGCAGCGAGGCCGCGTCCGCTGCACTGAACTGCGCGCCCAGCAAACCCAACGCCACCAGCAACCCGATTCGCTTCTTCATGAGACCGTGCCCCTTTGTCGGTTCGACGGGGACGGCCTGCGATTCCTTGGGAGGATTCTGTCAAAGCGATCTCGAGAAAGTGCTAAAGCCCGAAATCCATCGGCCGATACAGCGGCTACCGGGGCTTGCGCCTGCTCCTCGCAGGCCCTGACGGCGGATGCGCCGGGGACGATGGAGGCGGTGGCTGATTTCCAGAAGATTGCTCCTGATGGTTCATCCTGCACCGCCTCCATCCACCGGGTGCCGGACCCGGTCGGCGTGGTGTCTCAGCGCGCGAGCTGAAAGGTCACCCGCGCATCCTCATCGATGAGCTGTCGCGCCTGCAGCCAGCGGCGCGCGTCAGCGGCATCCTCCTCGAACCAGCGACGCGCGCTGCCGAGGCGAAACGTGTATCCCCAGGCATCCATGTCACGCAGCATGCGTTCGCGGCCCAGCATCGGCAGTTCGCTCGCCAGCAGGACCTGCAGGTAGCAGACCCCGCACTCCTCTTCATCGTCGCCTCCCGCATCGCGGTCCAGCGACGCGCGCCGTGCCGCCGGCATGCAGACGAAGTGGCTGAGCTCGTGCAACAGCGAGTGCAATGGGGTATCGGCGCGCACGTACAGCGTGCTGCCGCGCAACCCGGCCTCGCTCTCGCCCCAGTAGGAACCGGGCAATACCTCGTCCGCCGCGCAGATCGTGAGTTCCAGTCCGTAGCGCCGCGCCAGCACGGTGAGCGCAGCGTCGGGATCCGCGCCCACGCGCACCACGTCGCGGACTCCGGCGCGCGCATGCATCCGCTCGCTCAGAGCGCGGCGAGCCGGCGCATGACCAGCGCCACGAGGTCGCGCGCCAGCGCTTCCTGCAGGATCTCCTGCTCGCGCTCCTTGGCGAGCAGCTGGGCCTCGTCGAAGCTCAGGTCGCGCGTCGCGGAGATCT
>DASSRK010000004.1:0-14629 GCA_035701825.1 Steroidobacteraceae bacterium | reverse complement strand
CGCCACGAGCGACAGCTACAACGTGCACCTCGGCGCGTCGGGTACCTACGTGTTCGCACCCGCCGATCAGGGCCAGGGCACTTCGCCACGTCATCCGCTGCGATTCCGGGATCGGCCGGAGATCCGCGTGGACGGCACCCGGCTCATCGACACGGGCAGCATCGACGCCGACAACGCCAGCGTCTACGGGCTGGAGTTCGGCGGCAACTGGAAGAGCTTCTATCTACAGGGCGAACACTTCTGGTACGACGTGTCGCGCCGCGCGTCGGCGAACCTGCCGGACCCGGACTTCACCGGCTACTACCTGCAGGGCAGCTGGGTGCTCACCGGCGAGAGCCGGCGCTACAACGCGGTCACGGGTTCGTTCCAGAATCCGCGGCCGAAGACACCTTTCTCGGTCAATGGCGGCCTGGGCGCCTGGGAGCTGGCCGCGCGTTTCAGCCGCATGAACCTGAACTTCAACGAGGGCCTCGAAGGCGCCGCCGCGACGCCCGACAGCATCCGTGGCGGTGACCAGCAGGTCTGGACGCTGGGTGTGAACTGGTTTCCGAACCCCAACGTGAAGGTGATGCTGAACTACCTGCTGATCGACGTGGACCGCCTGAACCCCGCGGGCCCGTCGAACCCGCAGCCCTTCGGTCCGGCGCCCAACACGCCACCGGTGGGGGTGCAGATCGGCCAGGATCTCGACGTGTTCGCGCTGCGGACGCAGTTCAGCTTCTAGTCGGCAGCGCTGACGCGCACCGCGCGGAAATGGGCCACCGTGCTGCCGGTGGTCCACAGCGCGATCGCGCCCCTGCCCTGCGTGCCGCTCTTCAGGTCGTTCACGATGAGCGTCGGTTGTGCCTGTCCGTGCACGAACAGGCGGGCGCGTTCGCCCTGCACCTCGATCCGAATCCGGGTCCAACGGCCCGGCTCCAGATCCACGTACGACTCGTACCGGCCCGGCGTCTCCGACCGCAGGCGCGGCCAGGGCCAGTCGGGATGCGAGACGTACTGGACGGAATGATTGCGGCGCTCCTGGTCGTCCGCGCGGCCGTTGGTCGGACGTAGATAGAACGCGTCATAGGTCAGAAGATCGGGCTTCACGCGAAATGCGATGCCGACGAAACCCCGTGCGCCCTCCGGGGCATCCGGCGAAGGTTCACCCGCGATCTCCGCCTCGATCACCCCATTGGTGAAATCACTGTCTTCGATCACGACCAGCGTTTCGACGACGTTCTTCTGGCCGGCAGGCTGCCGGGCGATCCGCTGCTTCTCTTCATCCGAGATCACGACCATCAGGCCGCGTTTGCCCTCGAGCTTGACCGGCGTGGCCTGCACGTTGTGCATCCGCAATCCGGACGTGGTCTCGAGCGGGTACTCGTGCGGCGCTGCCGCCAGCGCCGTGGACAACAACGCGGCACACGGCAGCGCAAAGATCAGTCGCTTGTTCATCGGTGGATATTCGGGAGCAGGCAGCGACCGGTGCAAGCACCGCAAAGGAAAACGGCGCCGAAGCGGGCGCCGTTCGCGACGAAATGATCGTCAGGGGGTCATTCGACCGACGGCTCGTTACCCTGCAACCGGGACACCAGCGCCCGCAGGAACACGCGATTGAAGCGCAGCTGGCAGGCCGCGGACACCTGTTCGAGCAGGGTCGAGCTCACGCGCAGCACCGCGACGGGTGTCTCCGCACGGATGGTCGCGGTACGGCGCGCGCCGCGCACATAACTGGTCTCGCCGAAGCAATCGCCCGATTCCATGGTGCCGAGCGTCTTGCCGTGGCGCTCCACGGCGCACTTGCCGGCCACCAGGATGTAGAAGCGATCGTCCATCTCGCCTTCCTTCACGATCTCTTCGCCGGCCGGATACTCGCTCATGGTGCTGGCCCGCAGCACTTCCCAGATCTCGGCGTGCGAGAACTCGTGGAAGAAACGCAGGCGGCGCAACACGTCGAACTGCGCCTGCTGGTCGACGCGGGCGTTCTGCTCGCGCAGGCGCTGGTGCACCCGCGTGAGCTCGGCGGCGAAGTCCGCGCCCGACTTGTGGCGCTTGTCCGGCGACTTCTGCATCGCCGTGACCACGATTTCCTCGAGCTCCTCGGGAACGTCCTTGCGCTGCGTGTGGATCGGCGGCGGCGTGGCGTAGACGATCTGGTGCAGCAGCTTGACCAGGTTGCCGGCCCGGAACGGCCGGATGCCGGTCAGCAGCTCGTACATCACCGCGCCGAGCGAATACAGGTCCGAGTGGTGCGTGAGCTCGAGGCTCTGCACCTGTTCGGGGGACATGTACGACGGCGACCCGGCGATGCCCTCGATGCGCGAGATCTCCGAGTCCGCCACCAGCGCGATGCCGAAGTCGATGATGCGCACGTCGGAATCCTGCGTGAGCATGATGTTCGAGGGTTTGATATCCCGGTGGATGACCCCACGCGTGTGGGCGTAGTGCAGCGCCTTCGCGCACTTGAACATGATCTCGACGACGTCGTCGACGCGCAGCAGGTTGTCGGGGCGGCAGTACGCCGACAGCGTGCGCGCGCCGTGCACGTGCTCGGTGACGATGTAACAGCGGCCGTTCTCCTCGCCGGCGTCGTAGATGGGCAGGATGTGCGGATGCTGCAGCATGCCGACCATGTGCGCTTCCGACAGGAACATCTTGCGGGCGATCTTGGCGCGCTCGTCGCTCTGATCCGGGTCCATGTTGTAGACCTTGATCGCGACGTCGCGCCCGTAGTACGGGTCGTGGGATAGATAGACGGTGCCGGTCGAGCCGCGGCCGACCTCGTTGATGATTACATATTTACCGATGCGGTCCGGAGCGCGGTTCTCCAGGATCTTCTGCGCCTGAACATCGGGGCCGGTCTTGGTGGCTTGCAGCGACATTGTTCGGAGCGGCGTAAGCAAAATGCCGGCGCGAGTCTTCCCCGTACCAGCACAGTCCCTTGTAAATGTGCCGGCAGAATAAGGCCGCGCCCGGCGGCCCGGTGTGACCGGGGTCTAGCTTCACTGGTGGCGGCGCAACGTCTGACAGGCGCGCTCAGCGCGCGAAATGATCGAATCCGGCACCCGAGAACTGCATCACACCGCCGCGCGTGGAAACCCTGACGCCGGTTCCGGCCACCAGGCTGCCGATGCGGGTGACGGGCCCGAGGCCGAGCGCCACGGCATGCGTCATCGCACCCAGCCTCGCGAGCGGGACGGTGAACAGTAGTTCGTAGTCCTCGCCGCCGGTGAGCGCGTATTCGCGCGCCAGCTCGCGCCCGACCGCGCTCACCAGCGCTTCGGACACCGGCAGCGCGGCCGCGTCGATTTGCGCACCGCAACCGCTCGCCTGGCACAGCTTCTCGAGGTCGCCCCCCAGGCCGTCGGACACGTCGATGCAGGCGCTCGCGAGGCCGCGCAACGCCACGCCCACCTCGCAGCGCGGCGTCGGGAACAGGAAACGGTCGCGCAGGATCTGCGCGGACATGGCATCGGCGACGTGCAGCCGGTTCTGCTCGAGCGCCAGGCCCGCGGCCGAGTCGCCCGGCGATCCGGTGACGAAAATCGCGTCGCCCGCCTGGCCGCCCTTGCGTTCCAGCGCCACGCCGATGGGCACGAAGCCGAGCAGGGTCACGGTCACCGACAACGGCCCGCGCGCCGTGTCGCCGCCGACCAGCGCCACGTTGTGCCGCCGGCAGAGGTCACCCGCCGCGCGCGAGAATTGCTCGAGCCATTCCGGGTCGGACTCCGGCAGCGTCAACGCCAGCAATGCCCAGGTGGGCTCGGCGCCCATGGCCGCGATGTCGGAGAGATTCACCGCGAAGGCGCGATGGCCGATCGACGCGGGCGGCGAGCCTTTCGGGAAGTGCACGTCCTCGACCAGCGAGTCGGTGACGGCGACCAGCTCGCGCGAGGCCGGCGGCACGAGCACCGCGCCATCGTCGCCCACGCCGATGCGCACGTCGTGGCGCGGCGCGCCGAGCCGCGCGAAGTATTTGCCGATGAGCTCGAATTCTCCCGGCGCGCTCAATTTTCAGGCGCCCATCTTCAGGCGCTCACGCGCCGCTCGCAACGGCCCCGGGGCGGGGCCTTACATTGAACACTCAAGAGCTCAATGTTCATGGGGACGCAACTCCTTCGCCGCGGCGTCGAGTACCGCGTTCACGAACTTGTGGCTGTCGGTGGCGCCGAAGCGCTTGGCGAGGCCCACCGCCTCGTTGATCACCACGCGGTACGGCACGTCCGGCGCCGAGCGCAGTTCGTGGGCGCCGACCCACAGCACGGCGCGTTCCACCGGGTCGAGCTCCGCGGGCTTGCGGTCCATCCAGGCGCCGAGCGCGCCGTCGAGCGCCTCGCTATTGCCGCAGATGTCGGTGACCAGCTGGTTGAAGTAGCCGCGGTCCGCCTTGCGCATGTCTTCTTCGGCCGCGAACTCGTTGACCACGTCCTGCCAGGGCGAGGCGTTGATCTGCCAGCGATACAGCGCCTGCATGGCGAGCTTGCGCGCCACCGCGCGCCGCGCCGAGGCCGGGTTGATGCCGCCGCGCGCCATCATCTGCCCCGGGGGCGTCGCCCCGTGCGCTTCGCGGCCGGTGACTTCCCGCGGCCCGGCGCGCGCGCCGGCATGCGCGGCGCGAAGGGCGCCAGTAGTTCGATCATCTCGAGCGCGGCTTCCATCGACTCGCCGCCCTTGTTCATGCGCGTGAGCGCGGCACGCTCCTCGGCTTGCGCCTGCGTCTCCACGGTGAGCACGCCGAAGATCACCGGTACGCCGCTCGCCAGGCCCGCGTCCATGATTCCGCGCGCGCACTCGCCCGCCACGAATTCGAAGTGCGGCGTATCGCCGCGGATCACGCAGCCCAGCGCGACCACCGCATCGTACTCGCCGCAGGCCGCGAACTTGAGTGCCGCCAGCGGCAGCTCGAAGGCGCCGGGCACGCGCTGGACCACGAGCTCCGCGGCCTTGCCGCCGTGCGCCACCCAGGCGCGCGTCGCGCCCTCGACCAGCTGCTCGACGATGGGCGCATTGAAGCGCGCCGCGACGATGGCGATGCGCCACGCACTGGCGTCGAAGGTGCGTTCGCTGGCGTTGGATCCGGTCATGGGCGCGGGAGTATACAGAGCCGCTGCCGTTCTTTTCAGGCGGCTACTCGGCCACGTAGCCGGTGATCTCGAGCCCGAAGGCCGCGATGCCCTGCAATTGTTTGGGAGTGGACAGCACCTGCATGCGCGTGACGCCGAGGTCCTTGAGGATCTGCGCGCCGATGCCGTAGGTGCGCAGTACCTGCGGGGCGACCTGGGGCGCTGTCTGGCCGGCGTTCGCGTGCTCGACGCGCTGGCCGAGCGCCGCCACCGCGTCCGCCAGTTCGCGCGGCGTCGCATGGTCGCGCAGCACGATGACCACGCCGGTGCCGACCTCGGCGATGCGCTTCATGGCATCGCGCAGCGTCCAGGTGCGGCCGGAGTCCCGCAGGCCGATGAGGTCGGCCAGCGTATCGATGGGATGCACACGCACCAGCGGCGCCGCGGTGTTCTCCAGCGATCCGCGCACCAGCGCCAGGTGCACGTCGCGGTGCACGTGGTCTTCGTACGCCAGCAGCCGGAACGGGCCGAACTCGGTGTCCACGTCCTGCTCGGCGATGCGCTCCACCGAGCGCTCCTGGCGCAGGCGATAGCGGATCAGGTCGGCGATCGTGCCGATCTTGAGTCCGTGCCGCGCGGCGAAGGCTTCGAGATCCGGGCGCCGCGCCATGCTGCCGTCGTCGTTCATGATCTCGACGATGACCGCCGAAGGATCGAGGCCCGCCAGCCGCGCGAGATCGCAGCCGGCTTCGGTGTGCCCCGCGCGGGTCAGCACCCCGCCCGGCTGCGCCATGATGGGGAAGATGTGCCCGGGCTGGCGCAGGTCCTCCGGGCGCGCGTTCGGCTTCACCGCGGTGATGACGGTGTGCGCGCGATCGTGGGCCGAGATGCCGGTGGTCACGCCCTCGGCCGCCTCGATGGACAGCGTGAAGTTGGTGCGATGCTCGCGATGCGTCTCGCTGACCATCAGCGGCAGCCGCAGCTGCCTGCAGCGCTCGGCGGTCAGCGTCAGGCAGATGAGCCCGCGGCCGAAGCGCGCCATGAAGTTGATGTCCTCGGCGCGCACTTTCTGCGCGGCCATGATGAGGTCGCCTTCGTTCTCGCGATCCTCGTCGTCCATGATCACCACCATGCGGCCGGCGGCGACGTCGGCGAGGATTTCCTCGATGGTGTTCAGCGGCTTCATGCAGGCGTTCCGGCGGCAGAGTGCAGGCGCTCGATGTAACGCGCCATGAGGTCGACTTCCAGGTTGAGTCGCGCGCCCGGCGCCAGCGCGCCCAGCGTGGTCACTTCGAGCGTGTGCGGAACCAGGTTGACGGTGAAGCGCTCGGCCTGCACGTCGTTGACCGTGAGGCTCACCCCATCGAGCGTCACCGACCCCTTGCGCGCGATGTAACGCGCCAGCGCGGCGGGCGCCGCCAGCGTGACGCCGAGGCTGCGCGCATCGCGCGTCGCCGTGAGCACCTCGGCGATGCCATCGACGTGCCCGGACACCCAGTGTCCACCGAGACTGTCGCCGGCGCGCAATGCGGGCTCGAGATTGACGCGCGCACCGACGCGCTTGGCGCCGAGCGTGGTGACGCGCAGGGTCTCGCCCGACACGTCGGCCACGAAGTCCTCGCCCCCGAGCGCCGCCACCGTGAGACACACGCCGTCGACGCAGATGCTGGCGCCGAGCCCGAGGCGGGCGCGGTCGATGGACCCGAAGGAAACCTTCAGGCGCAGGTCGGCGGTCGTCCCGCCCGCCTGGCCCGTGCCCGCGCGCGGCTCGACCGCGGCAATGGTCCCGACTTCCTGCACCAACCCCGTGAACATCCGCTCAGCGCTCCTGTTTGCCGCGCGGCACGAGCCGCAGCCGCAGGTCCGGGCCGACGGTGCGGGATTCCAGGATCTCGAACCGGGGCGCGGCCGTGAGCTTCGTGAGTCGCGCCAGCGAGGTCAATGGTTTCGCGGCCGGGCCTAACAATTTGGGCGCGAGGTACAGCAGCCACTCGTCCACCAGCCCGGCGGCAAACAGCGCGCCGCTCAGCCGCGGCCCTGCCTCCACCAGCACGTCGTTGATCTGCAGCTCGCCGAGCCGCGCGAACACGCGCTCGAGATCCAGGTGGCCGCGCAGCGTGCGCACGCGCTCGATGCGAGCCGCGCCCAGCGTCTCGTCGGCCCTGGCGCGCCGGGCCTTCGGCGGCGCGGCGGCGAACAGCAGCACCTCGCCCGGCGGCGCGAGGATGCGCGCCTTCTTCGGCACGCCGCGGCGCCGATCCAGCACCACGCGCAACGGCTGGCGCGGCGTCTCGAGGCGCACGTCGAGGCGCGGATCGTCCGCCAGCACGGTGGCGGCGCTGGTCAGCACGGCGGCGGACTGCGCGCGCCAATGCTGCACGTCGGCGCGCGCCTCCTCGCTGGTGATCCACTGGCTCGCGCCGCTGGCGAGCGCCGTGCGGCCGTCGAGACTGGCGGCGGACTTGAGGCGCACGAATGGCCGTCCCTTGCGATGGCGCATCATGAAACCGGCGTTCAACGCCTCGGCCTCGCGCTCGAGCAGGCCGGACTCGACGGTCACGCCCGCGGCGCGCAGCAGCTGCGCGCCGCGGCCATTCACGCGCGGATCCGGATCGCCCACCGCGTACACCACGCGGCGCACGCCCGCGGCGAGCAGCGCCTCCACGCAGGGCGGCGTGCGGCCGTGGTGGCTGCAGGGCTCGAGCGTCACGTAGGCAGTCGCGCCGCGCGCGCGCTCGCCCGCGGCTCGCAGGGCATGCGGCTCGGCGTGCGGCTCACCCGCGCGCTCGTGCCAGCCCTCGCCGACGATCTGCTCGTCGCGCACCAGCACCGCGCCCACGCGCGGATTCGGATGCGCGCTGTACAAGCCGCGCGCCGCGAGCTCCAGCGCGCGGCGCATGGCGACTTCATCGAAGGGGGTGAAGCTCATGGCTTTCGGCCTCGCCGCGGCCTGGCTGGCGCTTCGCCCGGCAGCAGCTCGAGCTGGTCCTCGCTCGGAATACGCCCGCGTCGATGGCGCAGCCGCTCGATCTCCTCGCGGAAGGCCTCGACGTCCTGGAAGTGGCGATACACCGACGCGTAACGCACGTAGGCGACCTCGTCGAGCTTGTGCAATTCATCCATGACGATCTCGCCGATCAGCCGCGAGGTGACTTCGCGTTCACCGAGCGCCCGCAGCTTGCGCGTGATGTGCCCGACGGCCTCCTCGACCGATTCGCGCGGCACCGGGCGCTTCTCCAGCGCCTTCAGCATGCCGCTGCGCAGCTTGGCCTCGTCGAAGGGCACGCGCCGCTCGTCGCTCTTCACCACCAGCGGCATCACCAGCTCGGCGGTCTCGAAGGTCGTGAAGCGCTCGCCGCATTCCAGGCACTCGCGCCGGCGGCGGATCTGCGCACCCTCGGCCGCGAGCCGCGAGTCGTTGACCTTGGTGTCCGGGTGCGCGCAGAAGGGACAGTGCATGGCACGCCCCGCCAGTCAGTCCCGGCTCAGGGACCGTACACCGGGTAACGGCGGCACAGCTCGCTCACCGCGGCGCGGGTCTTCTCGATCGCCGCCTCGCTGCCGTTGGCGTCGAGCACGTCGGCGATCCAGTCGGCGACCTGCTCGAACTCGCGCTCCTTGAATCCGCGCGTGGTGCCGGCCGGCGTGCCGATGCGGATGCCGCTCGTGACCATCGGCGGGCGCGGATCGTTCGGCACGGCGTTCTTGTTCACCGTGATGTGCGCCTTGCCGAGCGCTGCGTCCGCGTCCTTGCCGGTGATCTCCTTGTTGGAGAGATCGAGCAGGAAGAGATGGTTGTCCGTGCCGCCGCAGACGATCTTGTAGTTGCGCTTGATCAGCCGCGCGCACATCGCCTTGGCGTTCGCCACCACCTGCTTCTGGTACTCCTTGAACTCCGGCTGCAGCGCCTCGAGGAAGGCCACCGCCTTGGCCGCGATCACGTGCATCAGCGGGCCGCCCTGCGTGCCCGGGAACACCAGCGAGTTGAGCTTCTTGGTCACCGCCTCGTTGGCGCGCGCCAGGATCAGGCCACCGCGCGGGCCGCGCAGCGTCTTGTGGGTGGTGCTGGTCACCACGTCGGCGAACGGGATCGGGTTCGGGTACTGCCCCGCGGCGACCAGGCCGGCGACGTGCGCCATGTCGACCATCAGGTATGCACCGACGGAATCCGCGATCTCGCGGAAGCGCTTGAAGTCGAGCACGCGCGAATAGGCGGAGAAGCCGGCGACCACCATCTTCGGCTTCTCGGCCAGCGCCTGCGCGGCCAGCGCGTCGTAGTCGATCTCGCCCGTGTCCGGCCGGATGCCGTACTGCACCGCGCGGAAGATCTTGCCCGAGAAATTCACCTTGGCGCCGTGCGTGAGGTGACCGCCGTGGTCGAGGCTCATGCCGAGGATGGTGTCGCCGGGATTTATCAACGCGAGGTAGGCCGCGGCATTGGCCTGGCTACCCGAATGCGGCTGCACGTTGGCATAGTCGGCGCCGAAGAGTTTCCTGGCGCGATCGATGGCGAGCTGCTCGGCGATGTCGACGAACTCGCAGCCGCCGTAGTAACGCTTGCCCGGGTACCCTTCCGCGTACTTGTTGGTGAGCACCGAACCCTGCGCTTCGAGCACGCGCGGACTGGCATAGTTCTCGGAAGCGATCAGCTCGATGTGATCTTCCTGGCGCTTGCGCTCGCCATTGATGGCGGCATCGAGTTCGGGATCGAAACTGCCCACGGTCATCGCGGTTCGGAACATGTTTTACGCCTCGGCAAGGTCTCAACGGGGGGCGCGAATTATAGACGGTGCCGGGCCGGCAAACCGGCAAAACTGGGGTGATGTCACGGACATGAAGGCGGTGACAGGGGTTCGTTGGAAAGCATGGGGAAGGAGCAGCGGGATGCGCGTGGATTTCCGGTGGGCAGTCTTGCTGGCGATGGCGTTCACGACGGTGCGGGGCGAGGTGTCCGTTTCCCCGGCGGCGCGGTCCGATGCGGCCCTGGAAGCCGCGATTCCCGGTCTTGCCTGCCAGGCGCTGCCGGGCGCGCACGACGACACGCCCGAAGCGCTGGAGCTGCGGTTTCGCCTTCTGTTCACTTGCGGCCGGTACGAGCAGGCGCTGGCTTCGCTGGAAGACTGGACCCGCCGCCGCACGCCTCCGCCGGGCGAGGGCGTCGAGCCCTGGCTGCGCCTGGAACTGCACGCGCGCGCCACCGAGCGGGCGGCGCGCGACAAGACCTCCTACGACGCCGCGTTCAAGACGGTGTTCGCCGAGAAGTTCACGACCCTCGGCGATCTGGCCGCCCTCGATGCCGCCTGGATGCTGGGCCTGCCGCCCGCCGTGGCGCGCGCCAATCTCGAGCGGCGGCTGAAGCAATTCGCGGGTCGCGAATCGCTCACGCAGGCGGAACTCCTTGACCTGCTGTACTGGCACAGCGCATGGCAATCCGAAAGCGCGCTGGCGCCCCTGCTCGACGCCGCCGTCGCCCGGGACGATGCGCGCCGCTACCTCATCGAGCGCGGCGTGCCGATCCGCACCCGGCAAGGCGCGACCCTGACCGCCGACATCGTGCGCCCGCGCACCGGGCCGCAGCCGGCCGCGCTGCGCTTCACTATCTACAGCGATCCCGGCCGCAACTACGAGAGCGCGCGCAATGCCGCGGCACACGGCTATGTCGGCGTGCTCGCCAGCGCGCGCGGCAAGAACCTCAGCACCGACCGCGTCCAGCCCTGGGAAACCGAGGTGCTCGATACCTGGGCCGTGATCGACTGGATCAGCCACCAGCCGTGGAGCGACGGCCGGGTCGGCATGTATGGCAACAGCTACGACGCCTTCGTCCAATGGGCCGCGGCGAAGAATCCGCATCCCGCGCTCAAGACCATCGTGCCCAGCGCGGCGAGCTTTCCCGGCAACGGCCTGCCGATGGAACACAACGTGATCCAGCTGGCGAACTATGGCTGGCCGCTGCAGGTGACCAGCGACCGCTTCATGGGTGACCGCGCCCTGTTCGACCGCAACCGCTGGTCGTCACTGCTCGAGAACTGGTTCGCGAGCGGACGGCCGCTGCGCGAGATCGACGCCATCGACGGCACGCCCAACGAAATCCTGCAGCGGCAGATGCGCCACCCGTCGTTCGATGCGTACTGGCGTGCCATGCAGCCGTACGGCCGGGAGTTCGCGAAGATCCGCATCCCCGTGCTCACCCTGACTGGTTACTTCGACGACGCACGCTCGGTCGCCGTGAATTACCTGGTCGATCACTACCGCTACGCGAAGCATCCCGAGCACTACCTGGTGATCGGCCCGTGGGCGCACCTCGAAAACCTGTCGACCTGGAAGAGCGCCGAGGTCAACGGCTATGCCATCGACCCGGCGGGCAACGTCGACACCTGGGCACTGGTGTACCAGTGGTTCGATCACGTGATGCGCGGCGCGCCGCTGCCGGCGCTGCTCGAGGACCGCATCAACTACCAGCTGATGGGCTCCAACACCTGGAGCCACGCGCCGTCGATCGCCGCCATGTCCGGGCGGACGCTGCGGCTCTATCTATCGCCCGAACCCGCCGGCAAACGGCTCACGCTGTCGCCGCGCGTGCCGTCGCGCGACGCTTTCGCCGCGCAGACCGTGGACTTCGCCGATCGAAAGACGCGCAACAGCCTGTATCCGGCGAGTGCCTGGTTCGATCCACCCGACGACGGCACGTACCTCGCCTACCTCAGCGAACCCTTCGATCGCGCGGTCTGCGTCTGCGGACTGGTCACGGGCGCACTGCAGGCCGTGATCGACCGCAGGGACTTCGACTTCACCTGGGCGCTCTACGAAGCCACGCCCGACGGCAAGTACTTCAACCTCGCCTACTACCTCGGCCGCGCGAGCTACGCGCGCGACCCGGCCCATCGCAAGCTGCTCACGCCCGGCAAGCGGGCGACGCTGCCGTTCACGCAGACACCGCTGGTCGGCAAACAACTGCCCGCCGGCAGCCGGTTGATGTTGCTGCTCACGGTGAACAAGAATCCGTACGCGCAGGTGAACTACGGCACGGGCAAGGACGTGAGCGACGAGTCGATCGCGGATGCGGGCCAGCCGCTCCACGTTCGATGGCACAACGCGAGCTACATCGACGTACCGCTGCGCGATCTCGCGACCGCGCGGCCCGTCAAGTGAGTCCCTGCACCACTCCCGACCAGGCCTGCGCAAGATTGATGCGGTTGTAGCCACCGCCGCCCGTGCCGAGCACGCGCCCGTGGCCCAGCTCTTCCGCGAGCGCCGCGAGGTCGCGGGCGGCGCGCTCGTGGATGGCGGCGGAGTAGCGCATGTGCGTGATCGGGTCGCCTTCGATGCTGTCGGCGCCCGCCTGCAGCAGGATGAACTCCGGCCTGAACTTGCGCAGGTGCGCCAGCACCCGCGGCCATTCGGCTTCGAACACCGAATCGTCGGCGCCGGGCGGCACGGGAATGTTGAGCTTGGTGCCGGCGGCGGCGCCGGAGCCGGTCTCCTCCGCGTGCCCGGTGCCCGGGTAGAGGAAGCGCCCGTCCTCGTGGATGTCGGCGAAGATCAGGTCGGGATCGCTTTCGAAGCCGTAGAAAACGCCATCGCCGTGGTGCGCGTCGATGTCCACGTAGGCGATGCGCTTCAGGCCGTACTTCCGCCGCAGCACCTCGACCGCCACGCCGCAGTCGTTGAACACGCAGAAGCCCGCGGCGGTGCCGCGCGCCGCGTGATGCAGGCCGGCGATGGGCACGAACCCGCGCCGCGCGCGCCCTTCCATGATTTCCTCGGCGGCGAGCAGCGTCGCGCCCACCACGTCGGCGGCCGCGGCATACACGCCGCGCCAGGCCGGCGTGTCGCCGCCGTCGAGGTAACCCTCGCCGGTGATCGAGCGCTCCGCGACCAGGTCGATGTAGGCGGGCGTGTGGAATGTCTCGAGCTCCTCGCGCGTCGCGGCGCGGGTCTCGATGAGACGCACGCGCCGGTCGAGTCCGCGCGCCGAGAATTCCGCGTAGAAGGCCGCGTGCCGGTCCTGGCCGAAGGGATGGCCGTCGGGGAATCCGTAGCGGGCCAGGCGTTCGCCCGCCACCACGACCACCGATGAGGTTGCTGTGGACAGCTCGTGCTCCTGAAGGCCTTTTTTTGGCGCAGCAAACGTAGCACAGAGACGATGTTCCAGGATGTAGAATTCGCGCCCGTTTCCCCACGAATCCCGCCAGTTCCGAGCAAGAAAGCATCCATGGCCCAATACATCTACACGATGAATCGCGTCGGCAAGGTCGTACCGCCGAAGCGCGTCATCCTGCGCGACATCAGCCTCTCGTTTTTCCCCGGTGCCAAGATCGGCGTGCTCGGCCTCAACGGCTCGGGCAAATCCTCGCTGCTCAAGATCATGGGTGGCATCGACACCAACTACGAAGGCGAGGCGCGCCCGCAGCCGGGCATCAAGGTGGGCTACCTGCCGCAGGAGCCCGAGCTCGACCCTAACAAGAACGTGCGCGAGGTCGTGATGGAAGGGCTGGGCGGCGCGTTCGCGCAGGTCGCGCGCTTCAACGAGATCAGCGACAAGTTCGCCGACCCCGAGCTCGACCCGGACGAGATGAACAAGCTGCTCGAGGAGCAGGCCAAACTACAGGACGCCATCGACGCCGCCGGCGGCTGGGAGCTCGAGCGCAAGCTCGAGATCGCCGCCGACGCGCTGCGCCTGCCGCCGTGGGACGCCGTGATCAACAAGCTCTCGGGCGGCGAGAAGCGCCGCGTGGCGCTGTGCCGGCTGCTGCTCTCCTCGCCCGACATGTTGCTGCTCGACGAGCCCACCAACCACCTGGACGCCGAGTCGATCGCCTGGCTCGAGAAATACCTCGAGCAATATCCGTCGACCGTCGTGGCCGTCACGCACGATCGCTACTTCCTCGACAACGTGGCCGAGTGGATCCTCGAGCTCGACCGCGGCCACGGCATTCCGTGGAAGGGCAACTACTCGACCTGGCTCGAGCAGAAGGAAGCCCGCCTCGCGCAGGAAGAAAAGGAACAGGCCGGCCTGCAGAAGATGCTGGCGAAGGAACTCGAGTGGGTGCGCCAGAATCCGAAGGCGCGCCAGGCCAAGAACAAGGCACGCGTGCAGCGCTACGAGGAACTCGCCTCGCGCGAATTCCAGGAGCGCAACGAGACCAACGAAATCTACATCCCGCCGGGCGAGCGGCTGGGCGACGTGGTCATCGAGGCCAAGGGCCTGCGCAAGGCCTACGGCGACCGGCTGCTGTTCGACAACTTGAGCTTCAACCTGCCGAAGGGCGGCATCGTCGGCATCATCGGGCCCAACGGCGCGGGCAAGACCACGCTGTTCCGCATGATGGCCGGGCTCGAGAAGCCGGATGCGGGCGAGATGCGCATCGGCCCGTCGGTGAAGCTCGCGTACGTCGATCAATCGCGCCAGGCGCTCAACGACAAGAACACCGTCTGGCAGGAAATCTCGGGCGGCCTCGACATGATCAAGGTCGGCAACTACGAGACGCCGTCGCGCGGCTATGTCGGCCGGTTCAATTTCAAGGGCACCGGCCAGCAGCAGATCGTCGGCGAGCTCTCGGGCGGTGAACGCAATCGCGTGCATC
>DASSRK010000003.1:0-20987 GCA_035701825.1 Steroidobacteraceae bacterium | reverse complement strand
CCCCCGAAGTTCGCGCTGAATGACAGGAATACCTGCCGCCCCATCGCGTCGTACGTCGAGTACGTGTTGGCCGCGCCGCCACCGACGACTTCGACCGTGCCGAGCGGCGGATCCTTGTCGAGGATGTTGTTGATGCCGAGGCGGATCTGCAGGTTGTCCGTCGCGTTCCACTCCGAGGCAAGGTCGAAGTAGCTGAAGCTCGGGAACCGGGCGCCGAAGGCCTTGTAGCGCGGCTCGCCCGTGTCGGTGAACCACTCGGCGCCCTGCAGCGTGGGGTCGGAGTCGTTGTTGTCGAGCTTCACGCTGTCGATGTATCTCCAGGTCAGCGAGAAATCGAACTTCCACGGCGAGGCCCAGGTGGTGCGCAGCACGTGGCGCCAGTGCGGGTTCACGGTCTGGCAGGTATTGCCGTACAGGCCGGCGCAGTCGTAGGTGTGCGCTCCCGGGAGCGGCTGCGTCTTCTGCGTGAGCAGGTAGGCGCCGTTCAATCCGAAGACCAGCGATCCGTTGTCGCCCGGCAGGTTGAAGTGGTACTGCGTCTGCAGGTCGATGCCGCTCACCTGCGCGCCGGCGATGTTCAGGTTCTTCTGGATGATGTAGCCGCCGTCGGCGATGTTGTTGCCGGTGAGGCCGCCGGTATTGTGGTGCCGCACGATCAGCGAGCAGTAGGTGGGGTCGCCGGTCTCGAGGCAGGTATTCAACGCCACGTTGGCGGAGATCACGCCGACCTCGTCCTCGATGTCGATCTTGTAGTAATCGATGCTGGCGTTGAAGCCGGCCCACGATTCCGGCGAGATGTTCAGGCCGAAGGAGTACGAGTCCGCGGTCTCGTTGTCGAGGTCGGGGTTGCCGCCCGTGAGCTGCGACAGCTGGCCGAGGATGGCCGGGGGAATGTTGTTGGTGGTGCTGCCGTTGCCGTACCGCGCGATGAACGCGGCCTGCTCGGAGGCGGGCACGGAGTTCAGGCACTGCTCGAGCGTCGCGGTCGCGGGCGTCACGTGATCCGGCGATGAGCACGGATCGTCGCCGAGCTGCACGAGCCCGACGAGATCGCCGTTGTAGAGCTCCACGATGGTGGGTGAGCGCACGGCATGTTGATAGGAGGCGCGGAAGCGCAGCGAGTCCGTTGGCGCGTACTGGGTCTCGAACTTGTAAGTGCCGACGCGGCCGGTGCTCGAGTAGTCAGACGTGCGGTAGGCGGTGTCGAAGACCAGGTCCTTGATGCCGGGCTTGTCCTGCACCAGCGGCACCCGGACTTCCACGAACCCTTCGGTGACCGACACATCGTTGTCGATGCCCACGGCGGCGCTGCCGAATCCCGAGAGCTGGCCGCTCGCGAGACCCGCGTCGGGCGTGAACTTCACGTTTTCCTTGCGATGCTCGACACCGAAGTTGATCGCCAGGCCCTCCGTCGCCGTCGGCAAGGCGATGCCGTATTCGCCGAGCTGCGCGGACATCTCGCCGTGGAACGTGCTCATCCGGGTGGAGCCGTACCCGGTACCGGCCTGGTACAGGAAATTGAGCTGGTCCTCGGTCACGCCGTCGTCGGAGAAGATGTCCCAGGGTACGCAGCGGCCGCCGCTGATGCACACCGGATTGCCATCCTCATCGAGCTTCACCAGCAGGGCCTGGTCGATGGCCGTGAAGCTCAGGTACTTGTCGTTCGAGGTGAAGAAGCTGGTGTAGTAGTACTGCGCGTAGGCGTCATAGCTCCAGGCCTTGTTGAGGTCGCCCTTGCCGCCGAGTACCGCGCGGTAGTTGGTGTGCTCGTAGTCGCTCGAGCGCCCGCCCCCCTCGATGTTGCGGCGGCCGATCTCGACGTTCACCGTGACCGGCGTGCCACCGCTGGCCAGCGCCGCGGCGTCGGCGTCGATCTGCGCCTGCGTGCACAGCGTCAGCGCCTGCTGGGTGCTCATCAGCGGGTTGCTGCAGTTGATGTTGTAGTTACCGCTCTTCGGGTCGTTCGGGTTCGAGCCGCGGAACGCGGCCGCGGGCGCGACCTCCTGGTGGGTGCGGTCGTTCATGAAACCGAACTCGGTGTACACCTGGAAGTTGTCGGTCATGTCCAGATGACCCATGAACCCGGCGGTGTAACGCTCGTCGCCGCGCTGCATGTAGATGTACGGCTGCGAATTGAACAAGGCCGGTGGCGTGGTGTCCTGCGTGCCCCAGTCGACGAACTGCCCGCCGGCGGTGCTGTACGCGTTGAAGGCGTTCGGCCCCTCCTGCGGCGACCAGTAGTTCGAGTTGCTGCTGCCGAAGCAGTGCGCGCCCTCGAGGTCGGCATCGGCATTCAGCTGGCAGCCGCCGAAGTCGCGATCGGAGCTCAGCACCGGGTCGGCCTTGTAGTAGCCGAGGTACGCGGTGACGTTGCCGCGGCCGTCGGCCAGGCTGGTGCCGGCGAGCAGGTTGACGGAGATCGTCTGGCCGTCCGTCGAGGTCCCGGTGAGCGGCGTCTCGCCCACGTCGCGCAACGCATCCTGGACGTAGGTGTTGTGGTTGTCGTGCCAGTTGCCGCCAAAGCTGGCGTCGACCTGGAAGCCCTCGAAGTTCTTCTTCATGATGAAGTTGACCACGCCGCCGATCGCGTCGGAGCCATAGGTCGCCGAGGCGCCGCCGGTCACCACTTCCACGCGCTCGACCAACGCCGTCGGGATCTGGTCGAGGTCGGGCGCGGGCGCCTGGATGAAGGTGTACGGCGAACCGATGCCGAGCCGGCGCCCGTCGACCAGCACCAGCGTGCGATTGGGACCGAGGCCGCGCAGGTTGGCGGTGGCGACGCCGCCCGCGGTAGTGAGGCCGGGCGTGCGATTGCCGAGGTCCTGCCCGAGGTCGTTGGTGAAGTTCTGCGGCATCTGGCTGATGATGTCGACGATGTCGGTCCTGCCGGAGACCTGGATGTCCTCGCTCGTGACCACCTGGATGGGGCTGGTGCTGGTGGCATTGGGACTCGCGATGCGCGTGCCGGTGACGATCACCTCCTCGGTCGATTCGTTCGGCGTCGCTTCGGCCGGCGTCTGCGCGATGGCACGCGCGCAGGCCGATGCCACCGCGGCACCGATGAGCGACGAGCGGAACAGCGGACCCGTGCGATGACGATTCATGGCGTCTCCCCAGGCAGTAGTTTGGCAACAGTGCGTGGCGCCGAAGATAGTCCGCGGAAAATCGCGCGCGGCAGTTATGTGACCGGGCAGGCCGGCTGGCGGACGAAGTGGTCGTGGAGAAGGACGAAGCGGCTGCGCACCAGCGCGCGGCGCCGCGACGCGCGCAGCGGGCGGCTGTTGTAGGAATACCGCTACAGGCGCCGCGAGGTGGTGGCGCCGAGCAGCAGCGAACGGATGCTCGCGTGCCGTTCGCGGCTGGAAACCAGCCGCGCGCCGCTGCGCATGACGAAGCAATACTGCCCGCGGTCGAGCCGCTCGACGTGCGCCACGCGGCGCAGGTTCACCAGCAGCGAGCGCTCGATCTGGACGAAGCCGAGCGGCGCGAGCAGCGCCGAGAGTCCCTTGAGCGTGGCGCGGCTCAGGAATTCCTGGGTGCCCTGGTGCGCGACCACGTAGTTGCCCGCCGAGGCCAGGTATTCGACGTCGCCGGCGTCCAGGAAATAGATCCGCCCCGCCTTCTCACCGATGATCTGCGGCGGCAGGTGGGCGCGTTCGCTGTCGCGCACCTTGTCGGCGACGGCATTGAACAGCGGCGCCTCCACGGCTGCCGATTCGGCAACCAGCGCGAGATCCGGCCGCTCCTCCCACGGTCTGTTCGACGAACCCACTTCCATCTCCCTTGCGCAGATCGTCAACAAGGACGACTGGCCCCGCAAGACGGAGTTCGCCCGCGGCGGCAGTGCACGAGGTTCAGACGAGCGAAAGTCGCGACAGGTGGCAGGACTGCGGCAAAAGGAGTTCGCGCGGCGGTCAACCGTTCGCTGCACGAATCCGACGCCTGGCGAGTACCCGGGGCGCACCCGGTTGGCGCCGGGCCGGATGAAACGGAGTCGGGCTCCCGCGCACTCGCGCGCGCGGAAGCCCGGACTTCCCCGTTTCCTCAGAACGTCACGCGCGCCGTGAGCGCGTAGCGCCGGTCGAAGGTGAACCACGCGTTCTGGTACAGCGTCCAGTCGGTGTAGCCCACGTTGTAGGCCGGCGTGGCGCTGTCCGCCGCGGTCGTGTACGTGTACGGGCCGACCAGCAGCTTCTGCGTGGTGTTGGTCAGGTTGTTGCCTTCGAACCCGATCTGCACGTGGTCGTTGAGACGCACGAAGATCGACGCGTCGAGCTGGCCGTAGTCGTCGTTCCACACCGAGCCCTTGCCGTCGCCGTCATGCGTGGTCAGCAGCCAGCGCTCGCGCCAGTTGTAGGCGAGGCGCGCTTCGACCGGGCCGCGCTGGTAGAGGCCGACCAGGTTGTAGCTGCGCTTCGACAGGCCCTCGAGCGGCAATCCCGGCGGCACCGTGGCCGCATCGCCGCTCGGACCCGCGGTGGGCGAGCCGCCCTCGCTGTCGACGTAGGTGAAGTTGGCCTGCATGCCGAGGCCGCGCAGCCACCCCGGCAACTGGTCGTAGAACTGCGAGTAGCCGATCTCGAAGCCCTTGATGGTGCCCTTGTCGCCGTTGATCGTGGCGTCGACCACCCAGTCCTGGCCCCAGAGATTCTGGGTCTGCGCTCCGCGGATGAAGTAGTTGGTCAGGTCCTTGTAGAACAGCGTGGTGTACAGCGAGCCCTGCGGCGCGAAGTACCACTCGGCCGCGAGGTCGAACTGGTCGGCTTCCATGGGCTTCAGCTGCGGATTGCCGCCCGAGCCGGTGTACGAAGTCACCACCTCGGACGCCGGTACCTGCGGGGCATCCGGATCGGGATTCGGCTCGTAGACCGTCAGGATGTCGCCACCCAGCGTGACGTTCGCCGTGATCTGGTCGAGGCTCGGGCGCGCGATGGCCTTGGACGCCGCGAAGCGCAGCTGCACCTCGGGCGTGAGCTTGAGGCGCAGGTTCAGGCTCGGCAGCACGTCCTGGTAGCTGTCCTCGAAGTTGTTAGGCAGCCACTGGCCGCTGCCGTACTTCGCGACGAAGTCCGGGTCGCCGTTGTTGTTGAGCAGCGGGTGCGCGGTCCAGTCCGGCTGCTTGGCGGCGCCGCTGGCCTGGTAGTCGGTCCTGACGACGCGCACGCCGACGTTGCCGTCCAGGGTCATGGAGCCGATGTCGTTGCCGAAGCGCAGCAGCGCGAAGGCCGCGTAGGTCTTCTCTTCCTGCTGGTTGGTGTCGCCTTCCAGGAAGGTGTCCGGCGCCCAGCCGGAGCCGTTCACCAGCGCCTGGTCCACGAGATAGGCGTTGGATTGAAGGTTGCGCACCAGCCCATCCGAGGCCACCCACAGCTGTCCCGGCAGATTGGCCTTGCCGCGGAAGAAATCCTTGAAGTCGAAGAGCTGCGAATAACCCGTGAGGTACTCATCCATGCTGGCGAGATGGCCGGGCCAGTTGCCCTGGGCATCGCTCTGCCACCACTGGCTGATGGGCTGCCAGTTGTAGCCCGTGTCGCGGTTGGTGGCTTCGCGATCGGCGAAGCGCACGCCGGCCTTGAAGGTCTGGAACCAGCCCGACTCGATGGCGTACGACATGTCCATGCGCGCCGCGAACTGCGTGGCGTCGTTCTGCTGCGTGTCGTCCATGCCCGCGGCCCAGAAGAAATTGTCGCGCTCGTCGAGATAGCCACCCGGGTTCGCCGACACCGACGGCAGGCTGTGCGTCAGGTCGACGGCCAGCGCGCTCGGGTTCACCTGCGTGTTGAGGGTGTAATCGTGGTTGTCCGAGGTCGCGTCGACGTATTGCAGGTCGGCGCTGAACGACAGCTTCTCGGTGGCGTCGAACTGCACGCCGAAGGAGTAGTCGGTGGTGATCTGGTGCTGCTCCGCGGAGCGCGCGGTGGAGCCCGTCGGCATGCGCGCGCCGGCGGTCTGCAACTCGCCCAGGTAGTCAGTCCAGTCCGGGATCCAGCCGTTCGACACCAGCGTGCCGCTCTGGAACACGCCCTTGTCGTCGAAGGTGAACGCCGTGTTCGCGGCCGGCACGATGCTGTAGGCGGAGTCCTCGAGCCAGGCCGAGTGCTCGATCCAGTCCATCTGGTAGTCCGAGCGCAGCACGTTGAGCGTCAGCGTCGAGCGATCATTCGGCTCCCACTGCAGCGCCACGTTCACGCCCTTGCGCTTGCGGTCGAAGTCGAGCGCGCTCCAGCGCGCGCCGGCCGGCACGAACACGCAGCTCATGTCGGCGCCGGTCTCCATGTTCTCGCAGGGCACGCCGGTTGCGCCCACATCCGCCGCATTGCGGCGGAAGGGGCGGCCGAACTGGATGCTGTCGGTGCGGGTCGACAGCCCCGAGTACGCGAAATCGACCAGCGCGCCGAAGCGGCCATGGTCGGTATCCCAGGTATTGCTGAGGAGCAGCGAGGCCTGCGGCTGCATCTCCTCGCTGAAATCGCCGAAGTTCATGCTGCCGGTCAGGCCGCCGGTGAAGCCGTCGTGGTCCAGCGGCTTGCGCGTGCGCAGGTTGACCGTGCCGGCGATACCGCCTTCGATCATGTCGGCGGAGGGATTCTTGAAGACGTCGATACCCGCCATGAGCTCGGCCGGCACGTCTTCGAAACTCAGGCCGCGGGTATTCCGGGCGCTGAACACGTCGCGGCCGTTCAGCTCGCTGCGCACCTGCGTGAGGCCGCGCACCGTGACACCGCTGCCCTCCGCCGAGAAGCGGTTGGTATCGCTGGGGGCGAACAGGTGGTCGATCGAGACACCGGAAATTCTCTGCAGCGCCTCGGTGACGCTGCGGTCCGGCAGCGCGCTGATGTCGACGGCGCTCACCGAATCGACGATGACCTCGGCGTTCTGTTTGATTTCCTGCGAGGTCTGGATACTCTGGCGCAGTCCCGTGACGACGACCTCTTCCACGGGCTCGTTCTGGGCAGGTTTGGCGGATTGCGCCGTCGCGATCGCGGGAAATAGCGTCGCGGCGACAACCAGATGTCGATTCATGGGTCCCCCTTTGTTATGGGCGGAACCTAGCGACGGCATTCGCCGGCCTGAAAGTACAAATTTGTACTTTGAAGTTCGTGGGGCGGAATCGACGTACGTGGTTGATTGCACTCACGTTACACTGTCACTGAAACATGAATTCACGCGCGGCTGAAAAGCAGGAGCTGGAGCGGGCGATCGAGCTGCTCGGCAAGAGCACGCGACCCGGCCGCCTGCTCGAGTACCTGGGCGCGAAGCATTTCCAGGAGCCGCCCGAGCAGCTCACCGAATTCACCATCGCCACCGAGGTGTTCGGGCGCTCGGCGAAAACGTTCGACCCGACGTCCGACGCCGTGGTCCGCGTCGAAACGCATCGATTGCGCAAGAAGTTGCGCGAAATCTATGAGAAGGACACGCGCCCGCAGGGCATCCAGATCTCACTGCCCGCCGGGACTTACGTGCCGAGCTTCACCGTCGCGGCTACGGCGCCGGCCCATGTCGAACCCGCCACGCCCGCGCCGACCGGCTGGCGACGACTGCGCGTGGCGGGCTGGTCGCTCGGCCTGGTCGCCGTCGTTGCGATTGCCATCGGCGCGGCCCTCATGCGGGGCAGATCGCACCCCGCGCCGACGTCGACCGCAGTAGCCCAGCCCACCGGCACTGCGGCGCCCACGTCTGCCGCGGGCGGCCAGCTGACCGAAGTGCATTTCCTCGCGGGCTACACCGGCAGCGAAGTCATCGACAGCTCCGGCGTGCGCTGGACCCCGGATCGTTTCAACGCCGGCGGCGGGCAATGGTCGCGCGACAACGGCTTCGTGCGCCGGACCAGCCGGCCCTTCATGTTCGCCAACTGGCGCACCGGGGAATTCGGCTACGACATCCCGATGGCGCCGGGTACGTACGAGCTGCGCCTGTTCTTCGTGTCACCGTTCCGCACGGGCGATGAAAAAATGGCCAGCTTCAACGTCGCGCTCGCCGGCCGGCCGCTGCTCACGTCCTACGACGTCACCATGAGCGCCGGCGGCGCCGACGTCGCCGACGAACAGGTGTTCCGCGACGTCGCGCCCGGCAAGGACGGGTACGTGCGACTCTGGTTCACGAACAGCGTGGGCTCGCCGATGCTCAACGGGCTCGAGCTCGTGCCGGGCACGCCGGGCAAGCTCAATCCCATCCGCATCATCACCCAGCCGACTTCGTTCGTGGACCACCAGGGCCAGCGCTGGCGCGCGGACGACTACTACCAGGACGGCTTCGCCTCCACCGACCGCCGCAAGGTCAGCGGCACCGAGGATCCCGAGCTGTTCAGCGCCGAGCGCTTCGGGCACTTCAGCTACGCGATCCCGGTAGACAGGCGCGGGCGCTACACCGTGGTGCTGCACTTCGCCGAGTTCTACCACGGCCCCGAGCGGCCCGGCGGCGGCGGAGTCGGCAGCCGGGTGTTCCACGTGTTCTGCAATGGCGAGACCCTGCTGCGCGACTTCGACATATACAAGGAGTCGGGCAGCCTGAAGGTCGTGACCAAGACCTTCCCCCACATCGCGCCCTCGGCGCAGGGCAAGATCAACCTGATGTTCGAGCCCGTGGTGAACAACGCCACGGTGTCGGGCATCGAGGTGCTGGACGAATCGAGCTGAGATTGTCCGGGAGGCGGCCGCGTACGCGGTGCGGTCGTCCTTTCGAGGTAGACGCCTCCCCCCGACCGGGCGATGTTTCGACTCGGCCGGAACCTCCAATATGTCCTGCGCGACACAAGGTTGGAGGTGGATATGAAGAAGTCGGACAAGGCCACGTTGCAGCCGGGCACGACGCTACCGGTGCACGACTACCAGCGTGCGTTGCAGAGCGCGGTGTCCTGGTTGGGCGAACGCTACCTTTTGGCGGAGCCCGTCCGGAAGCGCCGGGAACCGGCCCGACCCTACTTCACCGAAACGCGACGCTGGTACCCCGTCACGCGGCATTGATTGACATCTTCGCGCATGTCAGCGCTGCGCGAATTCATCGAACGTCATCCCTGCCTGGCCGTGCTCACCGGCGCGGGTGTGAGCACCAGCTCCGGAATTCCTGACTATCGCGGCCGTGAATTTCGGGCGCACGCGCGCCGATCACCTGTTCGAGCTCAAGGTGGGCGAGTCGGCCGACGACGCGCTGAGCGAAGTGAGCCGCACGTTCCGGCGGGAACGTCGCGACGCCGAGCGGGCGGCTTCCTGAATCCAAAAACCCACTTCAGCCGCGGTTCAGTTGCTGTTCCTTACCTTGGAGGCCAAAGGAGCATGCGACATGAAACGCCCCAAGGAACCCGCTCTTCCCCTGCCCCGGTACGACTACGGACTGGCGCTGCGGAATGCCGTCTCCTGGCTCGGCGACCGATATCTGCTGGCGGAACCGGTGACCCGGCGTGTCGCGGCGCAACCGGCGTATTTCGCCGAGCAGCCGCGCTGGCACGAGTTCAAGCCGCGGCGCAGGTAGGTAGTCAGTAGAAATAAGGGCAACCCCCTAGTGAGCCGCGGCGCGAACGGATGCGGTGCGGCCGCGAACAGAGTTTCATGGCGCCATCGATTTCACGGGGCGTGAACCATGAAACTGCTCAACACACCGGCGCATTACGGGCTCGTGAGCCTCGCGCTTCACTGGATCATCGTGTTCGGCATCATCGCCGAGTGGGCGCTCGCCGAATCCGACATCCTGCCGCTGCACCAGTCCATCGGCATCACGATCCTCGCGTTGGCGGCCATCCGCCTTGCATGGCGCGCGCTCAATCCCACGCCCGCGTGGCCTGCGGACATGAAAAAGTACGAGATGGTGCTCGCCCGCGTCGTCCATGTGGCGTTCTATGCGCTGCTGTTCGCGATACCGCTGAGCGGTTGGGCGCTGGCCTCGGTGGAAGACGAACCGCTACGGTTCTTCGGTACCGACTTGCCTCGCATCGTGCTGGGGAGTGAGGACACCCTCGAAGACGTTCACGAGACGTTGTTCAACATCCTCGTCGCGCTTGCAGTGTTGCACGTGGCCGGGGCCGCCAAGCACTGGCTGGCGGCCAGGGCGCAGGCGCGCGCTGCGCGCTAGCGAGGAAAGTCGATTTCGCCGACGACGGAACGCCCCGCTGCTCACGACTCCCCGTAGCGAGCCACGTGTCGTCGATACGCCAGTAAGTGCCGTAGCGCGTCGCGCGGCCGATTCGCCTTCTCATGCAACCGCGCCAGGTTGAAATGCGCGTCGCAAAGCAACGGGTCCTGAGCCAGGGCCGCGCGATATTCGGCCACCGCCTCCTCCTCGCGCTGCAGGTCTTCCAGCACGATGGCGAGATTGAATGACAGCAGCGCGCTCGAATTCTTCGCCTCCCGGTACAACCGCTCCGCCTCCTCGAGCTGGCCGTCGAGGTGCAGCAATCGGCCGAGATTGATCCGCGCTTCCAGGTGATCTTCCTGCAGGCTGAGCGCCGCGAGGTATGCGGCGCGCGCGGCGATGACGTCGGTTTCCTCGAGCATATGCCCTCGACGATAGTGGTCGTCGGCGCGCGCGACTCCTGACTGCTCGCGCGGGTTCCTCAGCTCGGCGACCTGTGCAGCGGGAGTTCCCAACGGCAGCGCATATTGACCGGAAGCTTCCCACTCCCGGGCGCCGTCGCGCACCGCGAGATCCTTGCCCGACGCCGCCAGTGCGATGGCCGGCAACCGATCGGCGGGCAACGCGAGTCGGATCTTCTCCAGCGCCGCCGCGATCTTCGCGGTCGGAATCCTCGCGGCCTTGAGCGCGCCGGCGACGCGCAGCACGAGTAGCTGCTGGAACGTATAGGGACTCTTGCCGCGGGCCCTGGGCGGCGCGATGAACCCGGCCTGGCTCAGCTTGCGGATGAGCGTTGGGGGCAGACCGAAGAGCCTCTTCAGATCCGCCAGCGAATATTCCTGCATCTCACCGCCGCGAAGACTTTCTGGGAGCGGCGGCCTCTCCCGGCGCGGGCGCCTTCCTCGGCGCTTTGCGCTCCTTTCTTTCCTGGTTGCCGCGGGCGTTCAGGCTCGCCTTGAGCACTTCCATGAGGTCGACCACGTTCGAGGCGCCTTCGACGCTTGGCGGCTCCGCGAAGGAGACTTCCTTGCCCTCTATCTTCCGCTGGATCGCCGCCTCCACGCGGGCGCGATGCTCGTCGACGTATTCGTTGGGGTCGAAGCGCTTGGCGGCGAGCTGCTCGATCAGCTGGTTGGCCAGCTTGAGCTCCGCTTCCGACACGGGCGCCGGTTCGACCCCGAGGTCCTTGATCTCGCGCACCTCCGCCTTGAAGTGCAGCTGGTGCATGGCCAGGCCCTCCTCCATCGGCCGCAGGATCACGATGTGCTCCTTGCCGCGCGAGATCCAGCGGCCCACGGCGCACTGCTTCGCCTTCCTGAGCGCGGTCGCGAGCAGCGCATACGGCTTGGCCCCGCCCTTGTCCGGCGCCAGGTAGTAAGTCCCGTCGAAGTACACCGGGTCGACGGATTCCAGCGGGACGAACTGCGTGATGTCGATGGTGTGCGTGGTGGTGTCCTCGAGCGCCTTGAGCTCCTCGGGCGAGAACATCACGTACTGGCCTTTCGCGAATTCGTAGCCCTTGGTCATCTCGGCACGTTCGACCAGCGCGCCGTCGTTGACCGCGACGTACTGCTGCTTGACGCGCGAGCCGTCCTTCTGCCGCAGCAGGTTGAAGGAGAGCCGCTCGCCGGAAATCGTGGCCGAATAGAGCTTGACCGGGATGGCGACCAGGCCGAACGAAATCGTGAGCGAGGCGATGGAGCGTGCATTGCCGGGAGGCATGCCCCAGAAATATTCCATCGGGGTTGGCGTATCAACTGGGTTAGTCGACTCCGCTTGTCAGACAGCGACGATGCGTCTTTGGCGTCCTGCGCTTACAGGCAGCGATTGCGGGCCGCGTTTTAAAGTGACCCATGCGCAGGGCCGCCGCACAGCTCAAGACCTATCGTGCCAAGCGCGATTTCACCCGGACACAGGAGCCCAGCGGGGCGCGCGAAGTGCTGCCCGCGGAGCACCTGCGGTACGTGATCCAGAAGCACGCCGCGAGCCACCTGCACTATGACCTGCGGCTCGAGTTGAATGGCGTCTTCAAATCCTGGGCGGTCACCAAGGGACCGTCGATCGATCCGGCGGACAAGCGGCTCGCCGTCGAAGTCGAAGATCATCCGCTCGACTATGGCGACTTCGAGGGCACCATCCCCAAGGGCGAATACGGTGGCGGGACTGTGCAGATGTGGGATCGCGGACTGTGGGCGCCGCAGGGACCGAAGAAGCCCGAGGACGCGCTCAAGGCCGGAGAGCTCAAGTTCGTGCTGGTGGGCGAGAAGCTGAAAGGCAGCTTCGTGCTGGTGCGCATCCGGAACAACCGCGGCCGCGACACGCGCACCAACTGGCTGTTGATCAAGCACAAGGACGAGTACTCGGTGCCCGGCGGCACGGCCGAGCTGATCGCGGAAGATCGCTCAGTGGCGTCGGGACGCACCATGGACCAGATCGCGCGCGGCGTCGGCAGGGCGCCGAAGCCGTTCATGCTGGCCGCGGCGGAAAGTGCCGACGCCGTGTGGCACTCGAACCGGTCCGAAGCGAAAGCCGCGGCGCCGGCTGGCAAGTCCGCGAAACTCAAGTCCCTGCCCGACTTCATCGAGCCGCAGCTCTGCAAGCTGGTCGATCGCCCGCCGATGCAGGCGGGCTACGGGCACGAGATCAAGTTCGACGGTTACCGCGTGCAGGTACGCGTGCAGGATGGCATCGCCCGGATCCGCACGCGCACCGGCCTCGACTGGACACGGCAATTCTTCGGCGTGGCCCGCGTCGCGCAGGAACTGCCGGACTGCATCCTCGACGGCGAGATCTGCGCGCTGGTCAACAACGTGCCCAACTTCGCCGCGCTGCAGGACGCGTTGTCGGCGGAAAAATCGGACGAGCTCGTGCTGTTCGCGTTCGACCTGCTGATCGAGGGGAAGGAGGACCTGCGGCCACTGCCACTGTCCACCCGCAAGCAGCGCCTGAAGGCGTTGCTCGAAGCCGCCGACCCCGGCGCCGCGATCCGCTACGTCGAGCACTTCGAATCGACCGCCAGCACCGTGCTGCTCTCGGCCTGCAAGATGGATCTCGAGGGCATCGTGTCGAAGCGCCTCGACGCGCCCTATGTTTCCGGCCGCAACGGTAGTTGGACCAAGGCCAAGTGCCGCGCCGGGAACGAGGTCGTGCTGGGCGGCTGGACCACGACCTCGGGCCGGTTCCGTTCGCTGCTCGCGGGCGTCCATCGCAACGGACGGCTCGAATACGTCGGCCGCATCGGCACGGGCTATGGCGAGTCGGTGGCGGACAAACTACTGCCCACGCTGAAGAAGTACACCACCGACGCCAGCCCGTTCAGCGGCAAGGATGCGCCGCGCAAGGAAGCCAACATCCATTGGCTGAAGCCCGAGCTGGTCGCGGAAATCGATTTCGCCGGGTGGACAGCCACGGGGATGATCCGCCATGCGTCGTTCAAGGGACTGCGCCGCGACAAGCCTGCCAGCGAGGTAGTCGACGAGCGCGCCACGGTGACGGCGACTGAGCCCGCAAAGCCGACTGCAAAGACGACCGCAAAGACGCAGCCCCCGCCCGCCCGGCCATCCGGCCCGAGCGTCGTCATGGGTGTGCGACTATCCAGCGCCGACAAAGTGCTCTGGCCCGAGGCCGCGCCAGGCGGCGCCGTCACCAAGCTCGATCTCGCCCGGTATTACGAATCCGTTGGCGAATGGTTGCTACCGCATCTCCGAGGCCGCCCCTGCTCCCTGGTGCGCGCCCCGGACGGGATCACCGGCGAGCAATTCTTCCAGCGCCACGCCATGGCGGGAATTTCCAACCTGTTCACCCTCGTCAAGGTCAAGGACGACAAGGCGCCCTACGTGCAGATCGACCACGTCGAGACGCTGATCGCGGTGGCCCAGATCGGCGCGCTCGAACTGCACCCGTGGAACTGCGCCGAGGGCGATCCCGAAGTCGCCGGCCGGCTGGTGTTCGACCTCGATCCCGCACCGGACGTGAAGTTTTCGGCCGTCGTCGCCGCCGCGCTCGAGATCCGCGAGCGCCTCGAGAAGCTGGGACTCGTGTGCTTCTGCAAAACCACCGGCGGCAAGGGCCTGCACGTGGTCACGCCGCTGACCGGCGGCAAGGAGGCCGTCGCGTGGCCGGCGGCGAAGAACTTCGCGCACATCGTCTGCGCCGAGATGGCGCGCGATTCGCCGGGCAAGTACCTCGACACCATGGCGAAGAAGGATCGCGTCGGGCGCATTTTCCTCGACTACCTGCGCAACGACCGCACGGCCACGGCCGTCGCCGTGCTATCTACCCGCGCGCGGCCCGGCGCGCCGATCTCGATGCCCATCCACTGGAAAGAAGTGAAGGCGTCGCTGGACCCGGCGCGGTTCGACATCCGCACGGGGCCGGCGATCCTGGCGAAGTCGAAGCCGTGGGGAGACTACGAGGACAGCGAGCGATCCCTGTCCGGCGCCATCGCCAAGGTGTTGTCGAAGGGCCGTACCACCCGCGGACAACGGTAGACGACCACCCGCCCCGCGTGACGACGCCTGATCGACTGGCGTATCGTTGCGCGCGCGCCGGACGGAATGGCCGGCCCGTTCCCGGATGGCGTGCGGGACGCGGTATACGCGGGGATTCAGTGACGGCCGGCAAGTGCGCTAGGACCCGCCCCCGGCGCGCAACCGCGCCCTGAGCTGCACCCGCTTGCCCTCGCGCCACACGTCGACGCGCACCTCGTCGCCGATCTTGTAGTCATCGAGGATCGCGGCCAGCTGCGCGGAGCTGGTGACTTCCTTGCCTTCGATCGACGTGATGACGTCACCCGGCACGATGAAGTTGCGCTCGCCCATCCGCGCGCCGCGGAACGGCTCCCCACCGCGCAACACCGCCACGCCGCGCACGCCCAGCTCGCGCGCCACCGCGCGGCTCAGCATGTCGTCCGTCTCCACGTCCAGGCTCGGCGGCGTGTAGTGCCCGTGGGCGATGATCTCCGGCACCACGCGGTTCACGGTGTCTACCGGCACCGCGAACCCCACGCCCGCACTCGCACCCGACGGGCTGTAGATAGCCGTGTTCATGCCGATCAGCCGCCCCGCGCTGTCGAGCAGCGGCCCGCCTGAATTTCCCGGGTTGATCGCCGCGTCCGTCTGCACCAGGTGGCGATTGACGCCGCCGCTCTCGTTGTCGAGCGAACGGTCGAGCGCGGACACGATGCCCGTAGTGAGCGTCCAGTCGAGGCCGAAGGGATTGCCGATGGCGAACACCTTCTGGCCGACGCGCAAGTCGTCGCTGGTGCCGATCGCCACGGGCGACAAGGGCTTCCCCGTCGGCGAGATCTTCAGCACCGCGATGTCATGCGCCTCGCTCACGCCGACCAGCGAGGCTGGGTAGTCGCGCCCATCCGCGAGCTTGACCGTCGCCTCCGCCGCACCCGCGATGACGTGCAGGTTCGTCACGATGTGGCCCTGCTCGTCCCACACGAAACCCGAGCCCGTTCCGCGCGGCACGCTCATCACGTCGCGAGTCCAGAAATCCATGACCCGGCTGCTGGTCGTGATGAACACCACCGAGCCCTTCCAGGTCTCGAACACCTGGATGTTCGAGAGTTCTTCCTCGGTGAGGTCGCCGCGCGGAGTGACCGGACGCGGCGCGGCCTCGGCGCGCGGGGCGCAGGCGGAAATGAGCGAGGTGATGGACACCAGCAGCGCGCATGACAGCAGCGCGCGTATGCGATGCGGCGTGTTCATGGCCACGGATTGTAGCCGGGCGCGGGATTTCCGCGCCTCACCGCCGGTGAAGCTATTGCCCGCGGACCGGAAATCCTTTCAACAGCTCAGCCACCGCACTCTGGATGAGAGCGGGGCTCGGGCGCCCGCCGCTCGCGATCTCGCGGGACACGCGGCCATTCCAGACTTCGGCGTTGCGATGCGGATCGACGACGCTCAATACCAGCGTGCCCTCGCGCACGATCTTTTGTGAGGGGCTGCTGACACCCATGCCCATGGCGCCGTTGGGCCCGGCGCCGCCCATGCCGATACCGATGCGGACCGGGTTCGACTTCGCCTTTTCCGCGGCGGCGGTTTCGTAGTGCAGCACGAGGTCGGGAGTCTGGCCAGGACCGGCTTCCGCATAGCCCTTGGCCTTCAGCTCGCTCGCGATCGCGGAGCGGATGTCGTTGTCGAGGATGTAGGTCGTGTCTTCGGTATTGCGCCAGGCGAATGTGTTGAAGGCGCTGAAATTCGCCTGCGAGTCCTGCATCGATTGCACCGGCGGCGGCGCGGAAGCGCAGCCGGCGAGGAGCATGGAGGCAGACAGGAGGAGACCGGGGAGCTTGTTCATGGGGCGAGGCTACTACAATCGCGCTCTGCCCTGCTATGGGCCAAAGGTCTATCGGAGCTGGGACAGCGGCGTTCCGGCTGGAACGTTTGGACCCGCGGCGCGCGCAGGCACCCGGCCCGCGCGCCGCGAATCACTGACTAACTACTAAAAATTCTCGCGCGTCGCCGTCCGCAACAGAGTATGCTAGGCGCCAATCATCGGCATCACACAAGGACGTGTCCATGCGAACCATCCGCGACCTCGCCACCGAGATCTGCACCCTCGCCGGCCGAATCAACGCCGCGAACCATCGCTTCCTCGAGCTGATCGCCGAGTTCGACCAGCGCAAGGGTTGGTGGCAGGACGGCATGATGTCCTGCGCGCACTGGCTCAACTTCAAGTGCGGCATCGCCATGGGCGCCGCGCGCGAGAAAGTGCGCGTGGCGCGTGCGCTCGAGACGCTGCCCAAGGTGTCCGCCGCCATGCAGAGCGGCGCGCTCAGCTACTCCAAGGCGCGCGAGATCACGCGCGTCGGGAACGAGCACAACGAGGAGTACCTGCTGTCGATCGCCGAGCACGGCACCGCCGCGCACGTGGAGAAGCTGGTGCGCGCGTACCGGCGTTGCCAGGAGGCCGAGGAGCTGTCGCGCGACGAGCGCCAGCAGCAAAGCCGTCGCGTCACGTTTCGCCACGACGACGACGGTTCGCTGGTGCTCACCTGCCGCCTCCCCGCCGAAGTGGGCGCGCGCGTCATGAAGGCGCTGGATGTGGCTATCGAAAGCCTGCCGGTTCATGGCGGGGACGTTCCCGCTGGAACGTCCAGGCCGGTCGTCCCTTTCAGCCAGCGCCGCGCCGACGCGCTCGACGTGGTCGCGGGGAGCTTCCTCGCGCACAAGGTCCTCGAGTCGCCCGGAACCGACCGTCACGAGATCGTCGTGCATGTCGCCGCCGAGACCCTGCGCAGTCGCGTCGCCGGCTGTTGCGAGATCGAAGATGGCCCGTCCATCGCGGCGGAGACTGCGCGTCGGTTCGCGTGCGACGCCAGCCTCTACTCCGTCATCGAAGATGAGGATGGCGAGCCACTCAACGTCGGGCGCAAGACCCGCAATATCTCCGCGCCGCTGCGCCGACTGCTACGCGCGCGCGACAAGGGCTGCCGCTTCCCCGGCTGCAGCAACTCGCGCTACATCGATGCCCACCACATCAAGCACTGGGCCAACGGCGGCGAGACCCGGCCCGCGAACCTCGTGTCGCTGTGCCGCTTCCATCACCGCGCCGTGCACGAGGGCGGGTTCGACGTGCAGATACTCGATGATGGCGCCTTGAGATTCATTCGGCCTGACGGACGCCCGGTCATGGATGCCGATCCCGGGTATACGCAGCCTCGAGGCGAGGTTAACCAGATGCCCGTGGCAACGGGCAGGTCGCGGGATTGCAATGGCCGCATGGATCTCGGCCTGGCGGTGGACATCCTGTTCCAGCGAAGCCGGCCAGCGGGGAACGTTCCAGCGGGAACGTCGGCTAGTTAGTGCAACTCAGCTCTGCCCGCGTAATGCTCAACCGCGTTCATGACCAGGCTCCCGTCTGAAGCGCGCCCAGCAAGGCGTTCAAGGCGACCGCCTCCACTGGCTTTGGCAGCCAGCCCATGAAGCCCGCGGCACGGGTCAGCTCGGCCGTTCCGTACAGAGGCAGCTCGGCGATGGCGATCATCGGCAATTTTCGCACGCCGATGGACAGATGCGAGCGCAGGCGCCCCGCGAGTTGATAGCCCGTCATGTCCGGCAGCACAAGGTCGAGCAACACGACCGCCGGCGCGAAGTCCTCCGCCACCGCGAGCGCGCGGCGCGCCGAGTACGCGGTGCAGGTCGTGAAGTAGCCCAGGTCATACAACGTGCGCTTCAGCGAGTCCGCGCAGCGCATGTCTTCGTTGACGATGAGGATGCGAAAGTTCGAGGGCGCCGGCGACGACGCCAGCTCCGCGTCATCTTCCAGAGGAAGATTCCATCGAAGCATGGCCTGACTATGGATTTGCATGAGCGTTCTCCTCATCAGTGAGTCGGGCACGAGCGCCCCCGAAAAAATCGATGACGCATGTAACCGCTGCTGCGTCGGTGGTTCGGGAGGCTTTAGAGATGGCGCTCTGGCCTGCGATTGGGCGCCGGGAAGGCGCGCGGCCGAAGAGTCAAGGCGAAAGGATCACGAGCGGGAGTGACCCTAGCACGGCGGGTGGGCAATAGCCCGGTAAATCGTGCGGCGGGATGCAAACGGGCAAGCCGGGGGCTCGGCCGTCGAGAATGTGGATACGCGCGAGCGTCCGGGCGGCCGACGCCGCCCGGAACACCCAACCTCGTCAGTTGATCTCGATGCGCTTCACTTGCCGTCGAGCTTCCGGCTTCTTGGCGAGGATCACCGTGAGCACGCCGTTCTTGAACGTCGCCTTCACGTTGTCCGGATCCACCGCATCGCCCAGGACGATTTGCCGCTCGAACGCGCCCGCCCAGCGCTCGCTGTAGAGCGCGGTGTCCTCCTCCAGGCGCTTTTCGCCCTTGAGCGTGACGACGCCGTCGGCGAACGTGACTTCCACGTCGCGCTCCTCCATGCCCGGCAGCTCGGCGAGCACCTTGAACTGCGAGTCGGTTTCGCGGACGTCCACGTGCGGCCAACCGAATTGACCCCTGCCGAGCAACGGCTCGTCGATGCCGCGGAAAAAGCCGTCGAACATCCGCGTGATTTCGCGGTGCATCGAGCTGATGGGATTGTCGTCCGTGTACCGGACGACCTCGTTGCGACGGTCGGATGACGACCTCGGGACGAGACTCTTCAGGTTCATGACTTCAACACCTCCTTATATATGCACCCCTTCGGGCGCCTCGCGACCGCAAAAAATAAAATCCGCGGCGTGAATTTCAAGGCCCGGGAACGCCCCGGTCGCCCCCTTGAAGCCGTCCGCCCAGCTCCTATTTTTTCCCGCCGTTGAGGAGGTACCCATGGACAGCGCCGAAAAGAAGCACTTCCAGCACCTTCCCGCGGAGGCCCAATCCGAGGCCCTCTGGCGGCTCGCCCTGAGCGGGCTGACGATCGAACAGGTGGCCGAACGGACCGGGTGGTCGCCGGATCGCATACGGCGGTCTATCCAGTTGGAACCGGCGAGAGCCGTGGCGCCGTGGAAGACGGCCAGGCGCCCGTCGGCGCAGCTGTCGATCAACCCAGCTTGACGCGCGCGCGCGGATTGAGCGCCGGCGCTTCGATCCGCCTGAGCCGCGCGCGATCCGTATGCTGGAACGGCTCCGCCTGCCCGCGCACGATCAAAGTAGTTTGCTGGTCGTAGGACCAGGTGCCGTCATCGTGGATCGTCACCGTGATCCCGTAACGTTCCGTGCGGAACGCGTACTCGAGGAACGGCTGCGAGCAGATGCCGTTGACCGTCGAGCCGCGCACCGCTTCCAGGCTGAATGACTTCGCATCCGCCGTGGTCTTGCCCATGGCGAGCGCCGTCTGTCCGCGCGGGATGGTGAGTGTCTGGATGATCGTGCCGGTGGCCGGTTCCCACAGCCAGTAACCCACCTGGTCGTGCAGCGTTTCGATCGCGTCCGGCTTGATGATGAAGGTGTGGTAGCGCAGGCCGTAGTAAAGCTGCGGGCCGTTGGGCTGCGCGTCCATGGGCTGGAGTTCCATGCGCTCGACGTAGGGTTGGCGCTCGGGGCCTTCTGCCTTCGGGTTCACGTCCATCCCGTCGGCGCTGGTCCAGATGCCGGCCAGGGCGCGGAGCGGGCCGAGGTTGGCGAGCGTGTCGTCGGAGGACTCGGGCTCGGTGAAGATGTCTTCGGGGAATTCCATCGCTGCGCGATAGTACCCTACAGCACGCTCAGGCCCCACCGTTGCGATAGTTGACGCGCGAGCAAACCCACTCGAAACCCGCGCGGCGGATGTTCTCGAGCGACTGGTTCTTCTCGTCGGCCACCGGGTCTCCGGTTTCGGTCGCGACGATCTCGCATCCCGCCTGCCGCGCCGCCGCGATGCGCGCCGCCAGCAAACTACTCTGAGCGCCACGGCCGCGGTGACTCGCGCGCGTCGCACCCACCCCCAGCCAGCCGTGCCTGCCATCGATGTGCAGCGAACCCGTGGCGACGATGGCGCCGGCCTGCTCCGCCACCCAGACCTGCCAGTTCGGACGGCCCACCAGGCCCGCGAACCAGGGTGCGATCGCAGGCGGCATTCCGTAGGCCGTCGCCACCACCTGTGCAACGGCCGAAGCATCCGCGGGGCGCGCCGGACGAATGGTGTATTCGCAATTCACGGGCGGCGCCGAATCCGTGGCGCGCAGGAACTTCGACCAGCTCCGCCGCGGTGGCGACGCGAAGCCGCGTGCGGCGAGCATGCGCGGCAACTCCGCCGGGCGTGCGCTCGGCGACAGCTGGATCCAGTACTCCCCCACGCCGGAACTCGAGTAGATTTCCATTACGCGGTCCAGGTCCGCTTCGGTGGCGGCCTGTTCATTCCCCAGGCCCACCACCCGGTTGAAATAGCTCACCGGCAGCGCCGGCAGGCAGAACACCGTGACCTCGCCCGTCCGAAGCACGCGCGCCCGCATTTCAGCGGGCGCCGCGGCGTACAGGTCCGCGCTGGCGCGCGCT
>DASSRK010000002.1:0-18529 GCA_035701825.1 Steroidobacteraceae bacterium | reverse complement strand
TGGTGTGACCCAGTTCTCGGGGTCCGGATTCGATCATTTCGCGCGCCACTCCTGAGCGTAGGACGTTGCAACACCACCAGTGATCCGCGAGGCGGGTCACACCCCCGGCCATGACGCGGCCTTATCCTGCCGCTCACGTTTTCATGGACTGCGCCGGCGTCGCTCACGGACCGGCGCATGCGCACGCCGATCCGAACAATGTCGCTGCAAGCCACAAAGACTGGTCCCGACGCTCAGGCAGCCAAGATCCTGGAAAACCGCGTTCCGGACCGCATCGGTAAATATGTAATCATCAACGAGGTCGGCCGCGGCTCCACCGGCACGGTCTATCTCTCGCACGACCCGTACTACGGGCGCGACGTCGCGATCAAGGTCTACAACATGGACCCGGACCAGAGCGACGAGCGCGCCAAGATCGCCCGCAAGATGTTCCTGTCGGAAGCGCACATGGTGGGCATGCTGCAGCATCCGCACATCCTGCCCATCTACGACGCGGGCGAGGAGAACGGGCGCTGCTACATCGTCACCGAGCACGTGCACGGCGCGCGCACCCTGTCGTCGTACTGCCGCCCGGACAACCTGCTGCGCATCGACGACGTGGTCGAGATCATGTTCAAGTGCGCCAAGGCGCTGCACTACGCGCACACGCGCGGCGTGATCCACCGCGACATCAAGCCGTCGAACATCATGCTCACGCAGGATTCCGACGTGCGCATCATCGACTTCGGCATCGCGCTGATCGCCGATTCCGAGATCTCGCGCATCGAGGGCATCGCCGGTTCGCCGTCGTACATGTCGCCCGAGCAGGTGCAGAGCCTCGAGCTCACGCACCACTCCGACCTGTATTCGCTCGGCGCCGTGATGTACGAGCTGCTGACCGGCATCCGGCCGTTCCGCGCCGGCAACCTGGTCAAGCTGCTGCACCAGATCGTGTACGCCACGCCGCCGCCGATCCTCACGCAGCGCAAGGACGTGCCGGAGGAGCTCGAACAGATCGTGGTCACGGCGCTGATGAAGTCGCCGGACAAGCGCCAGAAATCGGGCGCCGATTTCGCCGCGGAGCTGACGCGCGTGCACCAGCGGCTGCGCGAGCAGAACGCGCGGGTCGACCAGCAGGCGCAGTTCGACGTGTTGCGCCGCCTGCGCTTCTTCCACGAGTTCTCGCACGCCGAGATCTGGGAGGTACTGCGCGCCAGCACCATGAGCGAGTACCCGGCGGGCGAGGAGATCGTCAAGGAAGGCGAGATGGACGATCGCTTCTACATCCTGGTCGCCGGCAAGTGCGTGGTGCAACGCCACGGCAAGACGCTGGGTTCCATGGAATCCGGGGACTGCTTCGGCGAGACCAGCTACGTGCGCGGCGCACGCCGTACCGCGACCATTCGCGCCGAGACGCCGGTGGCGGTGCTGCGCGTGAGCTCGACGTTGCTCGAGCAGGTGTCCGCCGCCTGCCAGCTGCGCTTCAACCGCGTGTTCCTGCGCGCGCTGGTGTCGCGCCTGCAGGGCAACGAGCCGACCGCCGACTGATCCCTAGAAACTGAACTGGGTCCGCAGCGCGACCACGTCCAGGTCCTGCCCGATCTGCACGCCGATCGGTGGCGTGTTGGGCTCCGGGCCAAAGGGCGAGGGATTGCCGGGCCCCGCGGGATTCAGGCGATCCACGTCGATGAGGATGTAGTTCAGCATCACTTTCACGTTGGGATTCGGAAACCAGTTCACGCCGAGTGTCCAGACTTCCTGGTCGCCACCACGCACGGCGCCCGCGGGGGCCGCGGCGCCTTCCAGGCCTTCCTCGAAATCGAGGTTCATGCGGCTGTAGCGCGCAGCCAGCTCGAACGCGCCAAAGCCCCCGGCGCTCGAGACGGGATTTTTCACCCGCGGACCCTGGAACGCCCCGGTGGCCATGTTGTAGCGCCGGTTTTCACCCGTGAGCAGCCAGCTGCCCTGCAGGTAGTAGCCGGTGAAGCTCGGGTCGGCGAGCGTGACGGACGCGGGACGCGTGACGTCGTACCAGAAGTGCTCGCCCTGTAGATAGAAGCTCTTCCAGTTCGCAGCGAGCTCCGCGCCCAGCACGCTGACGTGGTCGGCATCGATGCTGCCGGTGTCGATCAGGCGCACGCCGTCCACGCGGACCTCGGCGCGGTCGCGGAACCGCACCGGGTGCCGGGGCGAGGTGCCTTCGCCCTGGTCGGCGAGCGAGAACACGTAGGTGCCGGAGGCGCCCAGGTGCACGTTGTAGCCGTCGCCCTTCGCGACCAGGAAGCCGACACGTCCCACGGCGGCCGCCTGGGCATCGAACACCTCCGTGTCATTGACCGTGCGCGTGGTGAACGCCAGAGAACCCATCCAGCGCGCCCCATTGGCCTTGACGGCGACGCCGAGCCTTCCGTCCGCGGCGGCGAGCGAGCGCGACAGTTCGGCGGAACTGGCGCGTTCCAGGAACAGGATGTCCTCCGCGGAAGTGCTGTCGTCCATGTTGGCGGGCGGAGCGAAAGCGCCGAGCTGGACCGTGAACGGCGCGAAACCCGAATAGGAGATCCAGGCGTCGTTGATTTTCGCGGGGCCTTCGGTGCCCGAACCACCCAACTCGGCCAGCAACTTGTAGTTGAAATCCTTCGCGATCGTGCCTTCGACGCCGAAGCGCGCGCGCCGCACGACGAAGCCGTCATCGAAGTCCCGGGCCGCGGTGTTCTCGCGGTTGGGCGTTCCGCCGACCGAGCCACGGCGGAAATCGGTGGCCAGCGGACCCGCCGGCGATTCGCCGTACAGCGCGCCGTCGATCTGCACGTTGCTGCGGAAGGCGATCGACGAACGTCCGTCGGACGACGTGATCACGGGTCGGTTGTTGTTCAGCGCCACCTTCGGGGCGTCCGGTGGCGGCGGCTTCGCCTCGCCGAGCTGCGCCGTCAGCGCTTCGAGCTGCTTCTGCTGGGCCTCGAGCAGCCTGGCCTGCGCTTCGAGCTGGGCCTTCTGTTCGGCGATGGCGGCGCGCAGGGTTTCCACCTGCGCCTTGAGTTCTGCGTCATCGGCGAAAGCCGGCGAGGCGGCGAATGCGGCGAACGCCGCGACCAGGGCGGCGCGCGCAGGATGAGGAAGGTTCACTTCTCGAGCTCCCGGAATCCAAACCTGTGCCAAGTATCACGCGCGGCGGGCCCGCCGAGATAGTCGAGATAGCCACGCGCGGCTTCGCGCGCCCCGCGCATTGCGGCAGCGGGATACGTAATGGGCGCATGGGAACCGGGCGGAAACGTATCGACGATCCGCACCCGGCTCTCGGCCTGGGCGTCCGTGGCGTAGACAATGCCGAACGCGGCGTCTCCGCGCGCCACGTACATCATGGCGCTGCGCACATTGTCGGCGGGCACGAGGCGATCCTTCAGCTCGTCCCATGCACCCAGGGAAATCAGCGCGGAGCGCGCGTATCGGCCCACCGGCACCGTGGCGGGATCGCCGGTCGCGAGCCGGCCCCCGGCCAGAGCCGACGCGAGTGGGAATCCGGGCGCGATCTTCAGTACGGCCTTGCTGCCCGCGGGGGCGATCAGCACCAGGCTGTTGCCCACCAGGTCGCGCCGCGTCGGCACTTGAATGAGCCCGCGCGCCTGCAGGTAGTCCATCCACTGATGGTCGGCGGAGATGAACACGTCGGGCCGGGCGCCGGCTTCGACCTGGCGCGCCAGTATCGAACTCGACGCGAACGATAGTTTGACGGGGATCCCCGAGGCCCGCGTCCACGACTCCGACAGCGCGCCGACCACGTTGGTCAGCGAGGAGGCGGCGTAGACGAGCAGCGCGCGTGGTGGCGGCTCCGCGGCGTGCACGGCCAGGGCGCCGAAGCCGAACAGGGCGAGGACCGGGATCTGTCGGCGGATGGAATTCATGGCGGGTGCCGCGGAGTGTCCGGCCGCTGTATACGCAAGGACATTCCGAAAGTCGATAGCGGGCGCGCGCGCCGGGCGCGCACGCTCAGTACCTGAAATCCAGGAAGTAACGCGCCGAGAGCTCGACCTTCGACTCGGCGGCGAACGCGGGCTCGCCGAACTCGACCACGCGCGCCGGCACGTCGCTGTCGACGCGCAGCCACTCGAGCGCGAGGCGCCAGCGCTCGCCGTGCTGCCAGGTGTACGCCAGCGCCCACGCATGCCCGTCCTCGCTGCCCGCGGCGGCGGGATCGCCCTGGAATTCGACTTCGAAGGCATCGTAGCGCAGCGCCAGCATGTGATCGCGCCAGCGGCGCGCCACCATCGCCGACTGCGAGTCGAACTTCCAGGTCAGCACGATCCAGGGATCGATCTCGGTGGTGCCGTCGATCGCCTGCAGCAGGAAGGTCCAGTCGCGGGCGGTCTCGATGCGCAGCGCCACGGAGTCGAAGCCGGTGTTCCAGGCCATGTCGCGCAGTTCCGGGGCCGCGACCGTCGGATCCCCGCGGTTGTCGTAGTGCAGCAGGTCGAGGATGGCGCGATCGTGGTAGCGCATCTGCGCGCCGGCGTAGTAGCCGGCGCGGCCGTCGATCTCGTGGAACAGCTCCTTGCGGGGCTTCGCCGGGTCCGACTGCGGCGCGCCGACGCGGCCGAACAGGGTGGTTTGCCGGTCATGCAGCGCGAAGCCGTGGTCCGCGAGCATGGTGCCGGCCGGGTCGTTCCAGCCGAACACCGCGGCGGTGAGCTGCAGGTCGAAGTCGTGGCCGAGGCGCGTGCCTAACCACTCGAGCTGGCCCTCGAGGCCGACGGTGCGCAGTTCCTCGCCCACCCACGAGCTGATGGCCGAGGGCGTGAGCGTGTAAGGCGTCTCCCAGCCGCGCGCCCGGTTCTCGAGCGACATCGGTGGATAGAAGGCGCCGAGGCGCATGCGCGGGCGCCAGCCGGCCTTCGGGTACGGGCGGAACTCGACGTAGGCCTCGGTGAGATCGATGGGATTCTTGTCGTCGTCGTCCCAGCGCGAGGCCTCGAGGTGCGCGCTGAACAGCTCCCCCAGCGGCTGGTTCCACGCGGCGCGCAGCCGGCCGAGGCGGATTCCCTGGTGGTCCTCGTCGAAGCGCAGCTTGCCAAGCCCATCGTCGAGGAATGAGCGCTGGCCATCGGACACCACCGCGCGCAGGTCGAGGCTGAGCTCGAGGTCGCCGGCCTGCGCGCGCCCCGCCAGCCACAGCAACGCCGCCGCGCAGATCAGCGGCACGCGGACCGGTACCGGAGTGGAGGTCAGTAATCCCATGAATGTGGGCGGTCCGTGAGCGGCGCCGGCCGCAACGACCTGGCGAGCCGGAACTCGACGGTCGCGCGCGCTTCGTGGATCTCGACCACGCGCTCGGGCCCGGCTTCGTTGAGCAGCGGATGCCAGACGCGCACGCGGTAGCGTCCCGCCGGCAGGTCAGGCACGCTGAACTCGCCGCGCGCGTCGGAGCGCCCGAAGTAGGGCGCCGCGGTCACGACGATGTAGCCGAGCATGTTGTCGTGGATGTTGCAGCCGAGCGTGACCACGCCCGGCTGGTCGAACTGCACGGGTGGATAGGGCTTGCCGCGATACAGCGGCAGCTGGAACTGGCGCGCGCTCGAGAACGAATACACCTGGTGGCTGACGGCGTCGCTGTTGGGGAACTGCACGGTCGAATGCAGCGGGATCACCAGCACGTCGGGCACGAAGGCGAGGTTGACCTGGTCCATGATGGCGCGCACTGCCGGGGCGGGCGATGGTGTCCCGTCCGGTTCCGCGCTGATCACCGCGCCCGGCAGCGGCTTCGCGTCGCGCTTGAGGACGGTGACAACCAGCGAGGCGGCCGGGGCCGGCGCGGCCGCGAGCAGCGCCAGCGCGAGCAGCGCGGCGCGCAGTGAGCTCGAGACTTGTTTGCCGATGCGCGCCACGCTCCATCCCCCCGGTCACGGCCGATCCTTCGCCATGCGAATGGGCGATTCGACCCCGTCGGGGGAAATGGCGGACTGACGTATTTCTCGTGCTGCCCGGACGGGCATCGGCACGTGGCGCAATCTGTGACGCGGGTCGCAGTGCGGCGGCGCGGCCCGGGCCGCGGGCGGGGCCGCTCAGCGGCGCGGCTTTTCGTCCTGGTCCTTGTCGCGCTCGATGAGCGCGTACGCGGAGTGGTTGTGGATGGATTCGAAGTTCTCGGATTCCACCACGTACGCGCCGACGCGCGGTTCGTCGTTCAGCCGCACCGCCACGTCGCGCACCAGGTCTTCGACGAATTTTGGATTGTCGTAGGCGCGCTCGGTCACGTACTTCTCGTCGGGCCGCTTGAGGATGCCGTACAGCTCGCAGGACGCCTCGTTCTCGGCGATCTCGATGAGCTCCTCGATCCACATGTGCTCGCGCAGCTTGGCCTCGATGGTCACGTGCGAACGCTGGTTGTGCGCACCGCGCTCGGAGATCTTCTTGGAGCAGGGACACAGGCTGGTGACGGGCACGACCACCTTGACCCACATCTCGGTCACGCCGTTGACGCGCTTGCCGGTGAGCGTCGCACGATAGTCCATGTAGCTCTCGACGCCCGACACCGGCGCCTTCTTCATGACGAAATACGGGAACGACATCTCGATGTGCCCGGCGTCGGCCTCGAGCCGCTCGGTCATCTCGGCGAGCAGGCTGCCGAACGATTCCACCGAGATCTCGCGCTCGCGGTGCAGGATCTCCACGAACCGCGACATGTGCGTGCCCTTGAAGTTGTGAGGCAGGTTCACGTACATGTTGAAGTTGGCGACCGTGTGCTGCTCGCCCTCGGAGCGATCCTTCACGCGCACCGGGTGGTTGATGTCCTTGATGCCGACCTGGTTGATCGGGATCCGGCGGGTGTCGGCGCGGCTCTGCACGTCTTCGACGGTGACCACCTTGGCTTTCGGAGCGACAGCTGGATTCATGTACGGCCTGGCTGGTGAAAACGGCTGGAGAAAAAAGCCCGCACAGTTTGCGGGCTTTCACGGGGCATTCAACCCCTCCAATGAGGCAGGAGCGGGATTTGTTCCTGCGGGGCCCCGGATGCGGGGTTATGTCCCGCCGGCCATCCTCTGGCTGTGGGGCACGTGCTCGCGGAAACGCCGCACCGCTGCTTCGAGGCTGCCGGGATCGAGCTCGGCGGCCGCCAGGCATTCATCGCGCGAGCCGTGCTCGATGAAGCGATCCGGTATGCCCAGCGTCAGCGTCGGCAGCGCGTGGCCACAGTTGGCGAGCAACTCGATGATCGCGGATCCGGCGCCGCCGGCCACGGCGTTCTCCTCGATGGTCACCAGCGCGGTGTGGCTTCCCGCGAGGCGCACGACCAGTTCCTGGTCGAGTGGTTTGACGAAGCGCATGTTCACGACGGTGGCGTCGAGGCGCTCGCCGATGATCTCCGCGGATTTCACCAGCGCGCCGAACGCCAGGATCAGCAATCCGCTCTTGCCCATGCGCCGGACCTGCGCCTTGCCCACCGGCAGCGCGGTCATCTCGGCCTGGATCTCCACGCCCGGTCCCTGTCCGCGCGGATAACGCACCGCCGCGGGGCCCGGCAGCGTGGTCGCCGTGTACAGCATCTGCCGGCATTCGTTCTCGTCGGCCGGCGCCATGACCGTGAGATTCGGGATGCAGCGCAGGAACGAATAGTCGTAGGAGCCCTGGTGCGTGGCGCCGTCGCCGCCGACCACGCCGGCGCGATCCAGCGCGAACACCACGGGCAGGTTCTGCAATGCCACGTCGTGGATCAGCTGGTCGTAGGCGCGCTGCAGGAAGGTGGAGTAGATGGCCACGACGGGCTTGAGCCCTTCGCAGGCGAGGCCGGCCGCGAACGTCACGGCGTGCTGTTCGGCGATCGCGACGTCGAAATAGCGCTGCGGGAATTTCTTCGAGTACTCGACCAGGCCCGAGCCCTCGCGCATCGCGGGCGTGATGCCGACGATGCGTTCGTCGCGTGCCGCCATGTCACACAGCCAGCTGCCGAACACCTGCGAGTAGCTGGGGCCCGTGGCCTTCTCCTTGAAGATGGTGCCGCTCTTGGGATCGAACGGGCCCGGGCCGTGCCACTTGATCGGGTCCTTCTCCGCCGGCTCGTAGCCCTTGCCCTTGCGCGTCGCGACGTGCAGCAGCTGCGGTCCCTTCAGGTTGCGCATGTTGCGCAAGGTGACCACCAGCTCCTTGATGTCGTGGCCGTTCATCGGGCCGACGTAGTTGAAGCCGAGCTCCTCGAAGATGGTGCCGGGCAGGACCATGCCCTTCATCATTTCTTCCGAGCGCCGTGCCAGCTCCCACATGGTGGGCATCTGCCGCAGGATCTTCTTGCCGCCCGAGCGCAGCGTGGAATACATCCGGCCCGACAGCACCTTGGCGAAGTAGTTGGAGAGCGCGCCGACGTTCTCGGAGATCGACATGTCGTTGTCGTTGAGCACCACCAGCAGGTTGGTGTTCGGGCGGTTGCCGGCGTTGAGCAGCGCCTCCCAGGCCATGCCGCCGGTGAGCGCGCCGTCGCCGATGATCGCGACCACCTTGCGCTCGGTGGCGCTCATCTGCGCGGCGACCGCCATGCCGAGCGCGGCGCTGATCGAAGTGCTCGAGTGGCCGACGCCGAAGGTGTCGTACTCGCTCTCGGCGCGCGACGGAAAGGGCGCGAGGCCGCCGCTCTGCTTGATGGTGTCGAGCCGGTCGCGCCGGCCGGTGAGCACCTTGTGGGGGTAGGCCTGGTGGCCGACGTCCCAGACGAGGCGATCGTCGGGCGTGTCGAACACGTAGTGGAGGGCGACGGTGAGCTCGACCGTGCCGAGTCCCGCGGCGAAGTGACCGCCGCGCGTGGCGACGCTGCGGATCAGGTATTCGCGCAGCTCGGCGCACACCGCGGGCAGGCGGTTCTCCGGCAGGGCGCGCAGGTCGCCTGGCAGATTCACCGAACGCAGCAGCGGAAAGTCGTCGAGACCCGTGGACATTGCGAGGCGAAGTCTACACGCGCGGCGTGAGCGCCGACGGCTCAGCTGGCACGCGCGACGAGGAAGTGCGCGAATTCGCGCAGGTTCGCGAAGCGCGCGCCCCAGGGCGCCAGTGCGCCGACGGCGCGGTCGCGGCGTGCGAGCGCGGCGGCGCGCGCCGCTTCGAGGCCCAGCACCGAGGGGTAGGTCGGCTTGACGCGGTCGGCGTCGGCCCCGGTGCGCTTGCCGAGCGTGCTGGCATTTCCTTCCACGTCGAGGATGTCGTCCTGGATCTGGAAAGCGAGGCCGATTTCCGCGCCGAACTCCGCCAGCGCGGCGTGCTGCGCGGCATCGGCGCCGCCGGCGGAAATGGCGCCGAGCAGCACGCTGGCGCGGATCAGCGCGCCGGTCTTCTGCCGGTGCATGCGCTCGACCTCCGCTTCGCCGATCTGCTGCTTCACCGACTCGAGATCGATGGCCTGTCCGCCGGCCATGCCGCGCGTGCCGATGGCGTCGGCGAGGACCCGCAGCATTTCCAGTCGTGCCGCGGGCGGGATCGATTCCGGCGCCAGCGCCAATACCTCGAAGGCGCGCGCCTGCAGGGCGTCGCCCGTGAGGATGGCGGTGGCCTCGTCGAAGGCGCGATGGCAGGTGGGCCGGCCGCGGCGCAGTTCGTCGTTGTCCATGGCCGGCAGGTCGTCGTGCACCAGGCTGTAGACATGGATGAGCTCGACCGACGAGGCGGCGGCGTCGAGCCGCTCGAGCGGCGCACCGAGCGCCTCACCCGTTGCATACACCAGCACCGGGCGGATGCGCTTGCCGCCGGCGAGCGTGCTGTAGCGCATGGCTTCCACCAGGCGCGCGGTGGCGGCGCCGGGCAGCTCGAGCGCGCGTGCCAGCTGCGTCTCGATGCGTCGCTGGTAGTCGGGAACGCGAGTGGCCAGGAATTCCGACGGCGCCGCGCGCAGGGCCTCAGCGCTCGTCGTCGTCATCGTCATCCCCGGCGTCATCTTCGAACGGCGCGAGGGTTTCTTCGCCGTTGCGCGTGAGCAGCACTTCGACTTTCTGCTGCGCAACGCGCAGCGCCGTCTGGCACTGGCGCGTGAGCGCCACGCCACGCTCGAAGGTCTTGAGCGCTTCCTCGAGCGGCACGTCGCCTTCTTCGAGCCTGGCGACCAGCACTTCGAGTTCGGCGAGCGATTTCTCGAAATCGGGGAGCGCTTGCGAGTCCGCGGCGGATGTTGTTTCGGATTTCGGGGCTTTCGATTTCACGCGCGCGACGTTAAACGTCGCGATGCGACAGGGCAACATCGAGCGCCGGGTCGTACGCACCGGCGAGGCACGATTGATGACGGCGATTGACGCCCACGAATGGCGGTCCTAGAGTGCCCGCCACTCTTAGAACTGGTCTAAATGAGAGCAATTCTCGACTGGATTATCGATAAGGAGAGAGCCGTGAATCTGAAGGGCAGCAAGACCGAGAAGAATCTGAAGGACGCATTCGCGGGCGAGTCCCAGGCGAATCGTCGTTACCTGTATTTCGCAGCCAAGGCCGACGTCGAAGGCTACAACGACGTTTCCACGGTGTTCCGTTCGACCGCCGAAGGCGAGACCGGCCACGCGCACGGACACCTCGAGTACCTCGAAGCCGTGGGCGATCCGGCCACGGGCCTGCCGATCGGCGAGACCAAGGCGAACCTCAAGGCCGCCATCGCCGGCGAGACGCACGAGTACAGCGACATGTACCCCGGCATGGCCAAGCAGGCGCGCGAAGAAGGCTTCGCCGAGATCGCCGACTGGTTCGAGACGCTGGCCAAGGCCGAGCGCTCGCACGCCAATCGTTTCCAGAAGGCGCTGGACGCCATCTGACCCCGATCTGACGATCCCGCCGACTCAGTGAGCTCCTCGGATACCGGGATACGCGAGGGAAGCCTGCAGGCTCCCTCGCGTCATCCTGTCGACTGGCGCAATCCGCAGTTCACCGACGAGGCCGCGCTCGAGAAGGAGCTCGAGCGCGTCTTCGACATCTGCCATGGCTGTCGTCGCTGCTTCAGCCTGTGCAATTCATTCCCGACCCTGTTCGACGCGATCGACGCGAGCGAAACGCTCGAGCTCGACGGCGTGGACAAGAAGGTCTACTGGGACGTGGTCGACCACTGTTACCTGTGTGACATGTGCTTCATGACCAAGTGTCCGTACGTGCCGCCGCATCCGTGGAACGTCGATTTCCCGCACCTGATGCTGCGTGCCAAGCACCTGCAGCACCGCAAGGGCGAGCACGGCTTCCGCGACAAACTACTGTCGAACACGCGCGCGCTCGGCAGCATCGCCGGTATCCCGGTGGTGGCCGAGGTGGTCAACGCGGTCAACGCGACCCGGGCGGGGCGCAAACTGCTCGAGGCCACGCTCGGCGTCGATGCGAGCGCGCCGATCCCGAAATTCCATTCGAACAAGGGCTCGAAGCGCGCCCGCAAGATCGCCAGGGGCGTGGCCGAGCCCAAGCCCACCGAGCAGACGCGCGGCAAGGTCGCGCTGTTCGTCACCTGCTACGGCGACCGCAACGAGCCGCACATGCCCGAAGACCTGACCGCGGTCTTCGAGCACAACGGCATCCCGGTGACCGTGGTCGGCAGGGAGAAGTGCTGCGGCATGCCCAAGCTCGAGCTCGGCGACCTCGAGACCGTGGAGAAGTACAAGAACTTCAACATCCCGCAATTGAAGAAGCTGGTCGACGACGGCCACGACATCGTGGCGCCGATCCCTTCCTGCGTGCTGATGTTCAAGCAGGAACTGCCGCTGTTGTTCCCCGACGACGCGGATGTGCAGGCGGTGAAGGCCCGCATCTTCGATCCGTTCGAATACCTGATGCTCCGGCACAAGGCCGGGCTGTTGCGCACCGATTTCAAGCAGAAGCTCGGCAAGGTCAGCTACCACGTGCCCTGCCACCTGCGCGTGCAGAACATCGGCCTCAAGACCCGCGACGTGTTGCGACTGGTGCCCGAGACCACGGTGGAGGTCATCGAGCGCTGTTCCGGGCACAACGGCACGTACGCCGTGAAGACGGAATTTCGCGCCGCGTCCGTCAAGATAGGCAAGCCCGTGGTGGCGCGCGTGCAGGCGGCCCAGGCCGACCACTATTCGAGCGATTGCCCGATGGCGGGTCACCAGATCGAGAGCGGCCTGGGCGGCGAGGCGCCGGGGCGCGAACCCGAGCACCCGATGTCGTTGGTGCGCAAGGCTTACGGAATATGAGCGCGGTGATGAAGAAGCTGGTCGAAGCGGATCTGCTGTCCCTGGAAAAGTACTCGCGTGAACGCGCGGATTTCCGCGCGCGCGTCATCGCGCACAAGAAGAACCGGCAGCTGTCGGTGGGCCCGAACCTCATGTGGTTGTTCGAGGACCGCCTCACGGTGCAGTACCAGGTGCAGGAGATGCTGCGCACCGAGCGCATCTTCGAGGCGGAGGGCATCGCCGACGAGCTCGCGGCCTACAACCCGCTGATCCCCGATGGCGGCAACTGGAAGGTCACGCTGCTGATCGAGTACCCGGATCCCGAGGTGCGCAAGGTGCAGCTCGAGAAGCTGCGCGGCATCGAGGATCGGTGCTGGGTGCAGGTGGCGGGCTGTGCGCGGCTGTTCGCGATCGCGGACGAGGACCTGGATCGCGAGAACGAGACCAAGACCTCGGCGGTGCACTTCCTGCGCTTCGAGCTCGATGCGGCGATGGCCGCGGCGCTCAAGTCCGGCGCCGTGCTCTCGGTCGGGGTGGACCACCCTAACTACCGCCACGAGATCGCGGCGGTGGCGGAAAACATCCGCGGCTCGCTGCTGGACGACCTCGCCTGACTCAGTCCGGGGTCGGCAGGCGCCGGCGGGCCTTGTCTTCCTCCGCTCTTCGCTCCCGGCTGAACAGCACGCCCGCATAGGCGAGGTTCGCCAGGCCCAGGGCGGACGGTATCAGGCCGAACAGGGCCCCTTCGGGGCCGCCCGCGGCGTCGATCGCGAAGTAAAGGATGATGCCGAGCGACAGCAGCAGGACCCCGGAGCGGAGCATGCGGGCCGGGTTCGACCACTTGTCATCGGTCCTGTCCCGCTCGTCCGTGGTTGCCGGCAGCGGGACGCCTTTCTCGATGGCTGCCATGCGCTCGCGATGCAGATGTTCGAGTTTCTGCGTGCGGCGCTGGTGGTCGGTCCACAATCCAAGCATCGCAATGCCGATGCCGAACACGATGGCGACGATCGGGATCCAGAAGACGTTCATGGTCAAATTCTCCACATAGCGCTTACAGTTGCCGTTGAAACCCGCCGGGCCCGGTTCCGGTTGCATGCAACCCGAAGGTCCGGGGCGGAGTATCAAGGGCGTGCAGCCAGCGGTAAATATGAGCATTGACGCGGGCATATCGCCCCCGGAACCGACACCAACCCCCGCCATGGAGCGTGACGCCGACCTGGTCGCCGCGCTGCGCCGGGGCGACCGCCGGGCGGTCCTGGAGGGGCTCATGGCTCGTTATCGCCAGAAGGTCATGAACCTGGCGGTGTCCATCGTGCGCGACCCGGCGCTCGCCGAGGACCTGTCCCAGACAGTATTCGTCAAGGTCTGGCAGGCGCTGCCCAAGTTCGACGGGCGCGCGGCGATCTCCACCTGGCTCTACACCATCACGCGCAATACCTGCCTGTCGGCGGTGAGCCGTGAACGGCGGCTGGTGCCGCTCGAGGACTTTGGCGAAGTCGCCGACGACGATGGCGATCCCGCGATGTTCGGGACTGCCCAGGCCGGGCTGGAAGATGCCGCGCAGGCGTCGGCGGAATACGACGTCGCGAGGCTGCTCGAACAATTGCCGGAACCTTATCGCCGCGTCGTGGTTCTGTTTTACCTGGAAGACCGCAGCTGCGAAGAGGTCGGTGAGCTGTTGTCGATGCCCACCGGAACCGTCAAGGCCCTGCTGCACCGGGGACGCAAGCGCCTGGCCGCGCTCGCGGGTGAATCGGAGAACGCATCATGAAACGCAATCTGGAAATCGAAGCCGCTCTGGAGCGTTCGCTGCGCAAGCAGGTGAGCGCGCCCCGGCTGGACGAGTCGTTCGATGCCGCGGTCTGGGCGCGAATCGCCGCCGAAGAATCGAAGGCCGCGGCGCCGCAGGCGGCGCGCCCGGCCGCACCCTCAGGTGCCGGCCGCTGGCTCTTCATCGTCAATGCCCTGGGCCTCCTGTGCGTGGCCGTGGTCGTGTGCGTGTACGGCTTCCAGTGGCTCGGCGGACTGCATCTCGAAGGATCGATCCCGGATTTCACGCCGGTGATCTCCGAACGCAACGCGGTGAGTTGGAGTACGGGAATCGCGGGTGCCGCGCTGCTGTTCGCATTCCTGTACACCCCGTGGGGTCGCCGCTTGCGCGACGAATTTCTGTAGATTCGCGCGCCGCGGAGCGCTCTCGCCGGGCGCCTCTTGCCACCGAATGGCTGGTAGACTGCGCGCCGCGTAAAGCACAGCGCTGCAGAGGTTGCCCGCCCGCGAATGTCCTACAACGCATCCGATATTGAAGTCCTCTCCGGTCTCGAGCCCGTGCGTCGCCGCCCGGGCATGTACACCGACACCTCGCGTCCCAACCACCTCGCGCACGAAGTCATCGACAACTCGGTCGATGAGGCGCTGGCCGGCCATGCCAGGGAGATCAACGTCACGCTGCACAAGGACAACTCCTTGTCGGTGGCGGACGATGGCCGCGGCATGCCGGTGGACATCCATCCGAAGGAGAAGGTGAGCGGCGTCGAACTGATCCTCACGCGGCTGCACGCCGGCGGAAAATTCAACGACAAGAACTACGAAGTCTCCGGCGGCCTGCACGGCGTCGGTGTTTCCGTGGTGAACGCGCTCTCCAAGCAGCTCGAGACCTGGATCAAGCGCAACGGCAAGGAATACAACATCAGCTTCAAGGACGGCAAAGTGTCCTCGAAGCTGGAAGTGGTCGGTACGGTGGGCCAGCGCAATACCGGCACCACGGTGCGCTTCTGGCCCGATCCGAAATTCTTCGACAGCGACAAGTTCTCGGTGCCGCAGCTAAAGCACAACCTCAAGGCCAAGGCCGTGTTGTGCCCGGGACTCAAGATCACCTTCGAGAACGAGGCGACCAAGGAGAAGGACGAGTGGTTCTTCACCGGCGATCTCGCCGCGTACCTCAAGGACGAAATCGGCAAGGAGGACATGCTCCCGGCCGAACCCATCACCGCGAAGAACGACAACGAACGCGTCAACGCCGTCGATTACGCGCTGGTGTGGACACCGAACGCGGACCGCGCCGTGGGCGAAAGCTACGTCAACCTGATCCCGACGGCCGAGGGCGGCACGCACACGAACGGACTGCGCGCGGGCGTGGCGGGCGCGGTGCGCGAGTTCTGCGAGTTCCGCAACCTCGTGCCGCGCGGCCTGAAGCTCACCGCCGAGGACGTGTTCCTCAAGGCCTGCTTCGTGCTCTCGATCAAGATCCAGGAACCGCAGTTCGCCGGGCAGATGAAGGAACGCCTCGCGACGCGCGACGCGGCCGCGCTGGTCGAAGGCTTCGTGCACGACTCGCTGTCGCTGTGGCTCAACCAGCATCCCGACGCGGGCGAGCGCATCGCGCAGTTCGCCATCGAGAACGCGCAGGAACGCACCAAGGCCGCGACGCAGGTGAAGCGCAAGCGCGTCACCGCGGGTCCGGCGCTGCCGGGCAAGCTCGCCGACTGCACGGGCGGCGACCCGAAGCACTCCGAGCTGTTCCTCGTGGAAGGTGATTCCGCCGGCGGCTCCGCCAAGCAGGCGCGCGACCGCGAGACCCAGGCCATCATGCCGCTGCGCGGCAAGATCCTGAACACCTGGGAAGTGTCGGTGGGCGAGATCGCTTCGTCGCAGGAAGTGCACGACATCTCCGTCGCCATCGGGCTCGATCCGGGCGCGACCGACCTGTCGAACCTGCGCTACCACAAGATCTGCATCCTGGCGGACGCGGACTCCGACGGGCAGCACATCGCCACGCTGCTGTGCGCGCTGTTCCTGCGCCACTTCCGGCCGCTCGTGGCCAACGGCCACGTGTACGTCGCCATGCCGCCGCTGTATCGCATCGACGCCGGCAAGAACGTGTACTACGCGCTCGACGACGCCGAGCGCGACCAGATCCTCAAGCGCATCGAGAACAGCAAGGAGACCAGGGCCAAGCCCGTGGTCACGCGCTTCAAGGGCCTGGGCGAGATGAATCCTTCGCAGCTGCGCGAGACCACGATGGATCCGCGCACGCGCCGGCTGGTGCAGCTCACCATCGCCGCGAAGGACGACAGCGACCAGTTGATGGACATGTTGCTCGCGAAGAAGCGCGCTTCCGACCGCAAGGACTGGCTGGAAGAGAAGGGTAACCTGGCGGAAGTCATTCCCTAACTATCGGGAAAACCCACAGTGCAAGATGAAATGAATTTCGAAGGTGTGGAGAAGCAACCGCTCCGCACCTTCACGGAAAAGGCGTACCTCGACTATTCGATGTACGTGATCCTGGATCGCGCGCTGCCGTCGCTCAGCGACGGCCTCAAGCCCGTGCAACGCCGCATCATCTACGCGATGAGCGAGCTCGGCCTGTCGGCCGTCAGCAAGCACAAGAAATCCGCGCGCACCGTCGGCGACGTGATCGGCAAGTTCCACCCGCACGGCGACAGCGCCTGCTACGAAGCCATGGTGCTCATGGCGCAGGACTTCTCGTACCGCTACCCGATCATCGACGGCCAGGGCAACTGGGGCTCGATCGACGATCCGAAGTCCTTCGCGGCCATGCGTTACACGGAGTCCAAGCTCACGCGCTACGCCGAGGTGCTGCTCTCCGAGCTCTCCGACGGCACGGTGGACTGGCAGCCGAACTTCGACGGCACAATGGAGGAGCCGGCGTTCCTGCCGGCGCGCCTGCCGAACGTACTGCTCAACGGCACACAGGGTATTGCGGTGGGCATGTCCACCGACATTCCGCCCCACAACCTGCGCGAAATCGCGCAGGCCTGCATCCACCTGATCGACGAGCCCGACGCGCAGACGCGCACGTTGATGAAGTACGTGAAGGGCCCGGACCTGCCGACCGGCGGCGAGATCATCACGCCACGTTCCGACCTTCTGCAGATCTACAACACCGGTAACGGCACCTTCAAGGCGCGCGCGGTCTACAAGGAAGAAGACGATGTCATCGTGATCTCGGAGCTGCCGTACCAGGTGTCGGGCAGCAAGGTCATCGAGCAGATCGCGGCGCAGATGCGCGAGAAGAAGCTGCCCATGGTCGAGGACATCCGCGACGAGTCCGACCACGAGGAGCGCATCCGCATCGTGATCGAGCCGAAGAAGCGCGCCGACGTGCAGCAGCTCATGGCGCACCTGTTCGCGACCACGGACCTCGAGCGCAACTACCGCGTGAACCTCAACGTGATCACGCTCGAGGGCAAGCCCAAGGTCATGGGGCTGCGCGACCTGCTCAACGAGTGGCTCACGTTCCGCACGCAGACGGTCACGCGTCGCCTGCAGTACCGGCTCGACAAGGTCGACAAGCGGCTGCACATCCTCGACGGCTTGCTGGCGGCGTACCTCAACCTCGACGAGGTGATCAAGATCATCCGCCGCGAGGACGAGCCGAAGCCCGTCCTCATGAAGCGCTTCAGGCTCTCGGACATCCAGGCCGAGGCCATTCTCGAGACCAAGCTGCGCCACCTCGCCAAGCTCGAGGAGATGAAGATCCGTGACGAGCAGAAGAAGCTGCGCGAGGAGAAGGAAGACATCGAGTCGACGCTCAAGTCGAAGGCGAAGCTCAAGAAGCTGATCGCCAGCGAGATCGAGGCCGATGCCGCGAAATACGGCGACGAGCGCCGCACGAAGATCGTCGAGCGCGAGGCCGCGGTGGCCATCGACGAGTCGCAGCTGATCGCCAACGAGCCCGCGACCATCGTGCTGTCGAAGGGGGGGTTCGTGCGTTCGGCGAAGGGCCACGAGATCGATCCGCGGACACTGCAGTACAAGGCGGGCGACGAATACCAGCACGCGGCCAGGGGCCGCAGCGTGCAGCAGGCCGTGTTCCTCGACTCCACCGGGCGCGCGTACAGCCTGGTCGCGCACTCGCTGCCGTCGGCACGCGGTCTCGGCGAGCCGCTATCGTCGCGCGTCGACCCGCCCGATGGCGCGAAGTGGCGCGGCGTGATGATCGGCGAACCCGAGGACCTGTGGCTGGTCGCGAGCGATGCGGGTTATGGGTTCACGGTGCGCCTCAAGGAGGCGTACGCCAGCAAGAAGGCCGGCAAGACGCTGCTGAACCTGCCGGACGGCGCGTTGGTGCTGCCGCCGGCGCCGGTGCCCGGCGACGATGCGCTGGTTGCGGTGACCTCCGAGGGTGGCAAGCTGCTGGTATTCCCGGTCAGGGACGTGCCCGAGCTGCCGCGCGGCAAGGGCAACAAGCTGTTCGACATCCCCTCGAAGAAATTCGCTGCGCGCGAGGACTTCCTGACGGGCATGACCGTGGTACCGAAGGACAAGTCGCTGATCGTGCGTTCGGGCGACCGCAAGATGACGATCGAGTGGAAGGACCTGAAGGACTACCGCGGCGAGCGCGCGCAGCGCGGCTCGGTGCTGCCGCGCGGCTGGCGCACGGTCGACATGCTCGAGGTCGA
>DASSRK010000001.1:0-24173 GCA_035701825.1 Steroidobacteraceae bacterium | reverse complement strand
CGCGACTCCTCGGCCCACAGGCGCATGCCACCGTACACGCCGAGCAGCGTGACACCCACCACCCAGGCGGTGCGCTCGACCCAAAGAGAGGAAATTCGCATGTCGGTGAACGGGAGCCAGTCGCCCTTAGGCGGCGTATGGGGACTTCATGGCGCGCAGCATCTTCCCGTGCCGCGGGTAGCGGAATGGGCCTTTCGTCCAATGGGGCACTGCACAAAGAAAGCCGCGCCGGGGATCGCCCCCCGGCGCGTCGCCCGTCCTCGATCGGTCTATCTACCGGCGACTACTTCGGATCGCCGGCGGCGGCTGGCACCGCCGCCTGCTCGCGCAAGGCGTCATAACGCTTGCGCAGGATGCGCGCCCAGTCGGACACCATGGCACGCGCCTCGGCGGTGTTTTCCACGCTGTTGGTCCAGCGCATCGTGCCGGAGGTGCGCGCCTCGCGTCCGTCGACCACGCGACCGATGAGCTGGTTGGTCTCGGAATCCCGCAGCTCGGCGAACAGCACGGCGCTGCCCGCGCTGGTGGTGAACGTGTAGTTGCGGCCCGCCTCGGCGGTGTCCACCGCCCGCGGCCACAGATCGACGATGGCCGAGGAGAAGCGCAACACGTCGGGGCCCGGCGCGGTCACGATCTCGGCGCCGCCTTTCCTGCTGAACTCTTCCTTGAAGGTCTCCTCGGCGAGCTGGCCCAGCTTGGTCTTGATCTCTTCCAGCTTGGACGCGGGGATCTTCTGGTTGTTGTAGTTCGACTTCGGGTCCCAGTTCTTGGCGAAGGCCACCTGGATCGGGTCGATCATGATCTTGGTGTAGATGCTGAAGTCGGCGCCGGGCCGGGCGTAGGCCGCATCCATTCCCTTCAGCTTCACCAGTTTCAGGCCATCCCATTCCTGCGGCGGTTTTTCCTTCGTGACCGCCACCCCGCCCGACAGCGCGAGGCAGGCCAGCGCGAGGAACTGCAGGGGGACCGAAAAGCGCTTCATGGGTGCTGCTCCTTATATATGCGTCGTAAACCGGGGTCGCCCGGCTGCCGCCGTGGCGCCCTGCCGGGCTGACGAGACTGCTTCGCCCCAGCCCGGCTGCGCGTCGGACCTAGGTCCTACCGCGCCGTTCCGGCGTGTACGTCCGAAGTCCGATGTCGAACCCTTACGGCCCGGCGTACAAGTTTCCCCATGCCGCAGCCGTCCGAAGGTTTGGAGGGCTGCATCGACCCTCTCCCTGCGATGCCACACATAAAGAGTCCGACAAACATGACAGCTGCGGCGTTTTTTAAGTCTCCACTGACCCGTGCCCTGAATGCCCGCATGCGTGCAGGCAACAGCCGACGCCTGCTTCCTGCGGCCGCGATCCTGCTCGCCGCGGCGGCGCCGGCGGTCCATGCCGAAGCCGGCAATCCATTGAACGACAAGTTCTCGGTGAGCCTCGGTGGATTCCTGCTCAGCACCAAGACCGAGTTGCGCGTCGACGGCGATGTGCGTGGAACGGAAATCAACTCCGGACGCGACCTGGGGCTCAAGGACAGCGATCGTTTCCGCCTCGATGCCTACTGGCGCATGACGCCGCGGCAGAAGCTGCGCCTCATGTACTTCGACACCAACAACAGTGCCGTCAAGACACTGGAGCGGGAAATAGAGATCGACGACGACGTCTACCCCGTCGATCTCGAGGTGAAGGCGACCACCAAGACGCAGGTCACCGAGCTGGCCTACGAATTCGACTTCCTCCAGCGCGAGAAGTACGAGCTCGGCGGCACCTTCGGTATCCACAACCTGAGCTTCAATTTCGGCATCGAGGCCACGGGCAACGGCCAGAACGTCAGCGAGTCTTCCACCGCGAAGGCCAACGGCCCGCTGCCGGTGTTCGGCCTGCGCGGCGTATACCGCTTCACGCCGAAGTTCTACGGCGAAGCGGCCATCCAGTACTTCTCGCTGGCCTTCGATCCCTACGATGGCAGCGTCACCGACTTCACGGTCACGGGCGCATGGCAGTTCTCGACGCACTGGGCGGTGGGCGCCGGCTGGAACTCCTTCACCACCAAGGTCGATGTCGACGGCGACAACTTCAACGGCAGCCTGCGCTGGCGCTACGGCGGCGCACGCATATTCGTGACCGCGTCGTTCTGAAGCCCCACAGTCACCGGGGTGGCGCCACCACAATCCCGCCCGGTGACATGCTTGCGCGCCTCGCGCTCCTTTGCCTCGTCGTGCTCGCACCCTGCCAGGCGGTGCGGGCCGGGGATGCGCCGCCGCCCGCCGATACGACTTCGGCCGGCGACTCCGCCGCCGCGGTAGAGATCGCCGTCAAGGGACTGGAGTCCGATCTCGAGACGGCGGTGAAGTCCGGCCTCACGCTGGCGCAGTACGCGGAGCGCAAGGTCAGCGACGCGCAGCTCAAGCGCCTGGTCAACGTCGGCGAACAGGAAATCCGCGCGACGCTCGAAGCCTGGGGCTACTACGACGGCAAGGTGTCGAGCCGCGTCGATCGCAAACCCGGTGGCGCATTCCTCGTGGGATTCGAAGTCGCGCCAGGCGCGCCGACCGTGGTGACCGCCAGCGAAGTCAGCGTGAGCGGTGACGCCGCACGGGACCCGAACGTCGCGCGCGCGCTCGCGGCCTTCCGGCCCAGGATCGCCGAACGCTTCGACCACGCGCAGTACGAAGCCAGCAAGGCGGCCATCGAGACGGCGCTCGCCGACAACGGCTACCTCGGCGCGAAGCTCAGCGCGCATCGCGTGGAAATCCGCGCCGCGGACCGCAGCGCGCGCATCGAGCTCGCCTGGGACGGCGGGCCGCGTTACACCTTCGGAACCACGACATTCAGCGGCGGCCAGTTCCCACCCGAATTCCTCGACCGCTTCGTGCCGTGGAAGGCAGGCGATGCCTACGCGAGCTCGCAGGTGCTCGACTTCCAGCGCCGGCTGGTGGGCGCGGATTACTTCGGCACGGTGACCGTGCAGCCGCACCCGGAGAAGGCCGTGGAGCGCGCCGTTCCCATCGAGGTCACGCTCACGCCGGCGAAGCGCACCATCTATAGCGCGGCGCTGTATGCCAGCACCGATCGTGGTGCGGGCGTGGAATTGGGGGTACAACGGCGCTGGCTGAATTCGCTCGGCCACAAGGGCCAGGCGGATGTCGACATCGCGCAGCGACTGCAGGCGCTCGAGCTCAGCTACCGCATTCCGCTGCCGGGCCAGAGGAGGCGCGTGTTGAGCTTCGCCGGCACCTACCGCGATGAAACCACCGAGTCGAGCGTCTCGCAGACCGAGAAGCTCGCGATCAACGTGTCGCGCAAGTGGGGCAACTTCACCAACGTCTACGGACTGCAGTTCCTCGCCGGCGATTTCGAGATCGGCAGCGAGCGCGGCAATTCCTCGCTGACCTTCCTCGAAGGCGCGCTGAGTTGGGCGACGTCCGACCAGCCGACCTTCGCGCGGCGCGGCTTCAGCTACACGCTGAGTGCGCGCTACACGCCGGTGGAGGACTGGACCGATACGCGTTTCGGCTCGCTGCGGCTCGACACCAAGTGGCTGCAGGCACTGGGTGAACGCACCCGGCTCATCCTGCGCGCCGAAGCCGGCAAGATCGACGCGGGCGATTTCGACCTGCTGCCGCCGGAACTGCGCTTCTTCGCCGGCGGCGACCGCTCGATCCGCGGCTTCGGCTTCGAGGAGATCGGCAGCCGCAACGCGGCCGGTGACGTGATCGGCGGCGACCAGCTGGTCGAGGGCGGCGTCGAGCTCGAGTACTACTGGCGCAAGAACCTCGGCGCGGCGGTGTTCGTCGACGCCGGCGACGCGTGGCTGGGCAGTGATTTTTCATTGCACGTCGGCGCCGGGGTCGGCGTGCGCTGGAAATCGCCGGTGGGCGTGATGCGCCTCGACTTCGCCTATCCAGTCGAAGCCATCGATGCGTCCGGCTGGCAGATCCACTTCAGCCTGGGGCCCGACTTTTGAAGGCGCTGCGCATCACGGCGATCGTGCTGGCGACGCTGCTGGTGGTCGGCGGCGCGCTCGCGACCTGGTCGCTGTGCACGCAGGGTGGCACGCGCGCGCTGTATTCGATGGCGCAGCGCTGGCTGCCGGCGGGAGTCGGCGCAGAAGAAGTCGCCGGCACCGTGGCGGGTACGCTGCACGTCCGCAATTTCCGCTACCACGATCCGGCCATCGGCATGGACCTGCGCATCGCCTCGGCGGACGTGGATCTCGCGCCGTTCGCCTTGCTGGCGCGGACACTGCACGTCGAACGATTGCAGGCGCGTGATGTGACGCTGGAGTTCTCTGAGCCCACGCCCCCGCCCGTCACGCCTCCGCCGACGCCCGCGCGCAATCCGTGGCTCGCGCCGATCGACATGCGCGTCGACGAGCTGCTGTTGACGCACGGTGAATGGCGCCGCGTCGATGCGCCGCTGCTCATCGGGCGCGCGCGCCTCGCCGGCAGCTGGATCGGCACGCGCGTGCTGGTCGAGACGCTGGAACTGCAGGGTTCCGCGGGCGAGTTGTCGCTGAACGCGGCGCTCGGCGAGCGCGAGCCGCTGATCGAGCAGTTGCACGCGAAGTTCCGCTGGCGCGGCGCTGGGCACGAGTGGGCCGGCGCAGTCGACGCGTCTGGCAGGAAAGAAGGTCTGCGGCTCGAGGCCGCACTCGGCTCGCCGGTCGACGTGAAGCTGAGCAGCCGGCTCGCGCCCGGCCGTGATCCCGACACCTGGCACACGCAGCTCAGCGTGAGCCCGTTCGATCCGCGGCCATTGCTCGGCGGCGATGTGGTGAAGCGCATCGGCGTGGAACTCGAGGCCGAAGGCAACGCCCGCGATCTGGCACTGCGCGGCGAGTTCGCCCTGGACGATGAGCGCATCCACCTCGAGAAGCTGGTGCTGTCGCGGCGGGAGAAGTTGCTCAACATCACCGGGCTCGCCGCGAGGCTCAATCGTCAACCCGCGCGCCTCACCGGCAGTGCCACGCTCGCGCTCGATGGCAGCAAGCCGCTGTCCGCGCACCTCGCCTGGGATGAATTCGCGCTACCCGAAGCGTGGGCCGGCGCGCAGTTCCGCTGTGCCGGCCAGGTCGCGCTGACCGCGAGCGCGCGGCGCTACGCCATCAACAGCAGCGCCCGCCTGGCGCGCGGCGAGCGCCTGACAACGCTCAGCCTGCGGATCGATGGCACGCCCGCGGCTGCGCACATCGAGCAGTTCGAGCTCACGCAGACCCCGGGCGCCTTGTCGATCCAGGGCAACGTCGATCTCGGGACTCCCGTGGGCTGGCATCTCACGGCCAACGCCCGCGCCTTCGACCCGTCGCTGTTCCTCGAGCAGTGGCCCGGCGCGCTCGACTTCGACCTGCGCTCCACCGGAGAGTGGCCACAATCAGGACCGCGCGCCCGCTTCGAGCTCATGCGCCTCAGCGGCCGGCTGCGCAAGCGGCCGATCTCGGGCAACGGCGATCTCAGGCTCGGACCCGATCGCAAGCCCAGCGGCACGCTGCAACTGCAATCGGGTGGCGTTTCGCTGCACGCGGTGGCGACGCGTGGGCCCGCGCCGCGCGTCGACGCCACGCTGCACATCGCCGCGCTCGAGGAATGGCGCAAGGATCTCGCCGGCGCACTGCACCTCGAGGCCACGGCCGTCGGCCGCTGGCCCGACGTCAGCCTCGACGCGAAGGTGAACGGCCATCGCCTGCGCGGCGGCGGCGCGCAGCTCGAGTCGGCGAACCTGCGGCTGTCGGCGCGCGACGCGCGCGCGCCGCGCGGCAGGCTGGAACTGCAGACCCAGGGCGTCGGGTTTTCGGGACTGCAGTTCGAGCGAGTCGCGATCGCGCTCGAGGGAGATGCGCAGGCGCACGCGCTTACCCTGGCTGCGCGCGGCAAGCCCGTGTCGCTCGAGCTGCAGGCGAGCGGCGAGTACTCGCGCCGGTCCTGGAGCGGCACGCTCGCGAAGCTCGGCGTCGGCGTCGAGCGCATTCCGCCGCTTTCGCTGGCGGAGCCGGCACACGTGGCGCTGGCGCCCGGCAGTTTCGACCTCGGCCGGACCTGCCTCACCGGCGGCGACATCGCGGTATGCGCCGCCGTGCGCCACGCCAACCGCGAATCGACGGCCCACTACTCGGTGCGCGCGCTGCCGCTCGGATTGCTGGTCGCGCTGGCGGCGCCGCAGGCTCCGGTAATCGTCGAAGGCTTGCTGGAAGGCAGCGGCGACCTGCGCCGCGCGGGCGGCGGCCCCCTCACCGGCCGCGCCACCCTGGCATCGCGCACCGGCGCCTTGATCCAGGGTGACACCGAGGACGCGGTGCGCCTCGAGTATCGCGACCTGGGCGTCGATCTCGAGCTCACGCCGGAGTCCGCCCACGGGCAGTTGCGCGGCGTGCTGGTCAAGCAGGGCAACCTCGGCGGCAGCCTGGATGTGGCGATGTCCCAGGCCGACCCGGCGCTCGACGGCAAGGCGAACCTGGCGCTGCGCGACCTGTCGCCGCTCGGTTGGTGGATGCCGCAGCTCGCGAACCTGCGCGGCAGCGGCGAGCTGCTGGCCGAAGTCGGCGGCACGCTGAACACTCCGCGCTTCGCCTTCACGGTGCGCGGCTCCGGCCTCGAGGCCGAGGTGCCGCTGCTCGGGGTGCAGCTGCGCGATGGCAGCGTCGATGCGGGCCTGCAGCCGGACGGCGCATTCAATGCGCAGGGCACGATCTCCTCGGGCGATGGCGCGCTGAAACTCGGCGGAGGCCGGGATCAACGGGGGCTCGCCCTGCAGTTCACCGGCACGCGCTTCCTGGCGGCCAACGTGCCCGGCGCGCGCGTCACCATCGCGCCCGACCTCGCACTGACCGGCAAGGTGGGCGCGCTCGCGCTCGCCGGTACCGTGAAAATCGAGAGCGCGGAGGTGAACCTCGAGAAGCTGTCGATCGCGCGTACCTACAAGCCCTCCGGCGACGTGGTGATCGTCGACCGCGAGGTGAAGATGAAAGACGACTCGCTCGGCCTCGCCACGGACGTGCGCATCGTGTTCGGCGACCAGGTGAAACTCGCCGGCTACGGGCTCGACGCCACGGTCGGCGGCGAGCTGCGCGTGGTCGAGACGCGCGACCAGCCGGGGCGCGCCACCGGCGAGATCCGGCTGGCGGGGACCTACGAGGCGTTCGGCCGCAAGCTCACCATCGAACGTGGCCGCCTGCAGTTCGCCGGTACCGCGCTCGACGATCCGCAGCTCGACATCCTCGCGTTCCGCAAGATCGACGAGGTCACCGCCAAGCTGCGCGTCACCGGCACCGCGCAGAATCCCAAGCTCGACGTGTTCACCGAGCCGGCCATGTCGCAGACCGACGCGATGTCCTATCTATTGACCGGCAAGTCGGCCAGCGACCTGCACGGCAACGAGGGCAACGACGTGCAGTCGGCGGCGCAATCGCTGGGCGGCGTGCTCGGCAACCGACTGGCGAAGAAGCTCGGCGGCAAGGTGGGATTCGTGGACCAGGTGGGCGTCGAGCAGAACAACGACCTGGGCGGCAGCGCCTTCACCGTCGGCAAATACCTGTCGCCCAAGTTGTTCGTGAGCTATGGCGTCGGGCTGTTCGAACCCGGCAGCGCGATCACCGTGCGCTACCAGTTCTCCGAGCGCTGGTCGCTCGAGGCGAACGACTCACCCGAGGATTCGCACGCCGGCGTGCGCTACCGCATCGAGAAGTAGTTCGGCGCTGTCCGCTACTTCTTCGCGGCGGGCTTGACCTCGACGGCAACCGCCTCGGCGTACACCACGTCGACCTTGTCACCGGCCTTGAGCTTCTTGATGAAGGCCTTTCCCTCGTCGCTCTGCACGGGCAGCGTGCGCGATACCCCGTCGGGCCGCTTGAAGGTCACGGTGTTGGCCTGGGTGTCGACTTTCTCGATGACCACGGTCGCCTTGAGTGCCGTGCCGATTCCCGCACCCGGCTTCGTGCCCGGCTCCGCCGCGGTGGCGACATCCATCTGCTTGACGTCGTCCGTCACGGCCGTGCCCGGGGGCAGGACCTGCGCGGCAAGACCCTGGTAGTAACTGACCACCACCTTGTCGCCGACGTGGATCTGGCCGAAGTTCTTCACCTCGGGGCCCGCCTCGTAGGCACCCGTCGAACCGTCGTCGGCCTTGAGATCGATCATGCGGGTCTTGGCATCGATGGCCGTGACCGTCGCGGAAAGCTCGTGCAGGTTCTCGCGTTGCATGGAGGGCAAGGAGCCCGTCGCCGGCGCGGCCGCGGGCTTGGGATCGGTACCACCTTGCGCGGCGGCGGACACGACCAGGAGGGCAGTCGACAAGCAGATCGCGGCGGTTTTCACAAGTAACTCCTTGGCCGATGGCCGTCCGTTGGCGGCGAAAGCACGGATGCCCCGTTTGGGCGCACCGGGCGCACCCGGCACTTAGGAGAATGCCTAGCTAACGGAGATCCGAGCGCGGAAGTATCGATTTGGTGCCCGGATAGACGAATCGGACCTAGGTCCCACCGTCCCCCGGAAAATATCAAGAGTGGCAGGACGCCCTGAAAAAGCGCCTAATCGCCGGGCTGCGCAAGAACCTGTAAGGGTGTAATCGGACGATGGCGCTTCTCGCAGGGGACTCGAGGAAGTCGCGCGGCCGCCGTGCCTCGCCACGGCGTGACCAAAGGGAGATACGGCAGATGGCTTCTAACAATGTCGTCCGCGCAGGAATGCAGCGGCGCGGCGTGTCGGGCATCTCTGTGCCGCAGCGCTCGAGGCGCGGGGGACCTACCCTTGGCCGCGGTTAAGGCCTGGACAGTTCCGCTGGCCGTCGGCGCGGCGTACTACATCGCGGCCGAGGTGGGCGAGGCATTGGCTTTTCCCTCCGCACCCGTGTCGGTGCTGTGGGCTTCGAACGCCATCCTGATGGCGGCGCTGATCCTCTCGCCGCGCGAGAACTGGTGGATGTTCCTCGCCGCGATCGTGCCCTTTCACCTGTTCGCGCAGCTGGCCGACGAGCCGGTGCTGCGCGTCCTCATCCAGTATTTCGCCAACACCGGCCTCGCGCTGCTCGGCGCGCTGGCCATCGTCGGCGTGGCCCCGGTGCCGCACCGCTTCGACCGCGTCCGCGGCGCGTTCACGCTGGTCCTGTTCGGCGGGCTGCTCGCGCCGGCATTCACCAGCATCCTGATGGCCGGCGCCTTCCACGTCACCGGCATTTCGAACGAGATGTGGCTGACGGTCATCGCGCGCACGATCACCAACACTTTCGCGGTGGTCACGCTGGTGCCGCTGATCGTGCATTGCGCGCAGCGCCTGCACAGCGGGCAACGTCCGATCTCGGTCAAGCGCGCGGCCGAAGGCATGACGCTGGCGCTGGCGACGCTCGCGGTCTGCCTGCTGTTGTTCTTCATTCCGCTCGACAAGCCCGAGCGCACTCCGCTGCTGTTGTACGCGCCCTTGCCGCTGGTGGCCTGGGCGACCATCCGCTTCGGCGTGGCGGGCGCGTGCGCGGCCTGCCTGACCGCGGGATCGGTATCGATGCTGGCCATGGTCAACGGCTACGGGCCGATCTCCGGCGAAGACCCGGCCGACAATGCGCTGTCACTCGTGGCGTTCCACGTGGTGATGAGCATCATCTTCCTGACTGCCGCCGCGCTCATCGACGAGTGGCGCCATGCGGGCCGCGCGCTCAACCTGAGCCGCGCGCGCTTCCGCAGCATCTTCGAGAACAACATCATCCCGACGGCGATCTGGCGCGAGGATCTGCGCATCAGCGAGGCCAATGAAGCCTTCCTGCGATTGACCGGCTTCAGCGGCGCGGACATCCGCGACGGCAAGCTGCGCTTCGATGACCTGGCGGCACTCAACAACAACGTGCAGGCGCGTGAAGCGGTGGATGCGTTCGAGTCGGACGACCTGCTCGAGCGCTTCGACAACGCCGAGCTCGAGCTTGCGTTGCGCGACGGGCGCCGCGTCCCGGTGATCCTCGGTCACTGCCGTTTCCCGGCCGACGAAGGCGGCGTGATCTACGCACTCGACCTGTCATCGTTCCGGCGCGCCGAGGCGCGCCGCCAGCGCGTCGAGAGCCTGCACGCCGCGGTGCTCGCCTCGCTGCACGACCAGATCGCGGTGATCGACAGCCGCGGCATGGTGCTGGAGATCAACGATTCCTGGCGCCACGCCGTGGAAGCGGCGCCGGCCTCGCGCTTCGATCGCGTGCTCGCCGGCGAGAACTACCTGCAGTGTTGCGCGCGCGCCGCCGAAGATGGCGATCGCACCGCCAACGAGCACCTGGTGGCGCTGCGCGCGGTGCTGTACGGCTCCGAGGATCGCCGCCAGCTCGAATGCCGCGAAGCCGGCGCGGAAGACTCGGCCTGGTTCGAAGTGTCGTTCGAGCGCCTGCGACGCAACGAGGGCGGCGCGGTGGTCATGCGCACCGACGTCACGGCGCGCAAGCGCGCCGAAGCCGACGCACGCAACCAGCGCCAGCAGCTCACGCACCTGTCGCGCGCCGCGGTCCTGGGCCAGCTGTCCGGCGCATTCGCGCACGAGCTGAAGCAACCGTTGACGTCGATCCTCGGCAATGCCGAGGCGGCACTCAGCATGCTGCAGAAGGGCAACGCCAACCCGGCGGAACTCAGCGAGATCCTGCATGACATCGTGCAGGATGACGAGCGCGCCGCGCAGGTCATCCAGAGACTGCGTGCCCTGCTCGGCAAGGGCGACACGCTGCAGACCCCGGTCGAGCTCAACGACGTGGTGCGCGAATCGCTCGAGCTCACGCACAGCGAGTTCGTCACGCGCAACGTGGTCGCGACGCTGCAGCTCGACCCGACGCTGCCATCGGTGCTCGCCGATCGTGTACAGATGCAGCAGGTGGTGCTGAACCTGCTGATGAACGCCTGCGAAGCGATGGTTGGCACGCCCATCGCACGCCGCCAGGTGACGATCTCCACGCGCTTCGTGGCGCACGCCGAGGCGGCCGAGATCACCGTGCGGGACAATGGTCCCGGCATCGCGGCGGGCGACACCGACCGGATTTTCCAACCTTTCGTAACCACCAAGGCCCACGGCCTGGGACTGGGACTGGCCATCTGCCGCTCGGTCGCCGAGGCACACCACGGAGTGCTGTGGGCCGAGAACGCTCCCGAAGGCGGAGCGGTATTCCACATCAAGATTCCCATTGCCGGAGGCCACCCATGAGCGACCACGACAGCAACCCGACGGTCTACCTGGTAGACGACGACGCTTCGGTGCGCAGCGCCCTGACCCGCGCGCTCAACGCCGAGGGATTTCACGTAATGAGCTGGGCCTCGGCCGATGCCTTCCTCGCCGACTACGACCCGGAAAAGCCCGGCTGCCTGGTGGCCGACGTCGCCATGCCCGGCACCGATGGACTGCAGCTGCAGGCGCTGCTCACCGCGAGCGACCGTTCGCTGCCCATCGTGTTCATCACCGGCAACGCCAACGTCCGCATGAGCGTGCAGGCGATGCGCGCCGGCGCGGTCACCTTCCTGCCCAAGCCCGTGCGGCTCTCCGAGCTGGCTGCCGCGGTGCGCGAAGGACTGGAGCGCGACCAGTCGCTGCGCCAGCGTCGCGCCACGCGCGCCGCGATCCAGTCCAGGTTATCCGCGCTCACGGCGCGTGAAAGGCAGGTGTTCGACCTGGTGGTGGCCGGCAAGATGAACAAACAAATCGCCGCGCAGCTCGGCGCCGCCGAGAAAACCGTGAAAGTCCATCGCGGCCGCGTCATGTTCAAGATGCGTGTACGTTCGGTGGCCGAGCTCGTGACACTCGCCACGCAGGCGCGCGAGGCGACCCGTCCACCCTTATAGGACGAATGTCCACTACTCACGGGAGCACTACCGTCGCCTACTGGCGCGGATGGAAAATCGCCGTTCATTTGTCGCCGTGGTCGATGATGAGGAATCGGTCCGCAAGGCGCTGATCCGGCTGCTGCGCGCCGCCAACATGGACGCCGAGTCGTTCGCCAGCGGCGAAGCATTCCTGAACTCGCTCGACAAGTTCCGCCCGGACTGCGTGGTGCTCGACCTGCAGATGCCGGGCCTCACCGGCCGCGACGTGCAGAAGCGCCTCATGAGCATGAAGATCAACCTGCCGGTGATCCTGATCACCGCGCACGACGATGTAGTCACCCAACAGCAGTCGCTGTCGGACGGCGCCGCTAACTACCTGCGCAAGCCGCTGCGCGGCGACGTGCTGGTGCGTTCCATCAACGAATCGATCGCGCGCGCCGCCGGCGCGACACCGGCCGGGACGGCGGGCGGGCATCGGACCTAAGGGCCATTGGAAGCGGCGCGGCAGCTGGCATAACTTCCCCGCCATGATCGCCACAAAACTGTCGCAGCTCCGGCTGCCCGCTTGCATCCTCTCCCTGGCGCTCGGCCTCGCGGCCTGTCAGCAGCAAGACAACCGCCCGGCGCCTCCACAGACCGCGGAGCCCGCACCCGCTCCGACCACGGCTCCCGCCGAAGATCGCGGCCAGCAACCCGCCGGCTCGCCCGCCGAAGCCGCGAGCGATGAGAGCGCGTTCAGCCACGTCGACAGTGGCGACGCGGAACGCGCCGCCAGCCAACGCGGACACGAGAGCGCCGGCGAGCCGACGCCCGGCAATTGACCCGGAGTGGCGCCATGAAAACTTCCCTGGATTCCCTTTCCCTCGCCCTGCCCGTCGCGCTCCTGGTTGCCTTGGGCACCGGGTGCGGCGGCGTCAAGACGCAGAACGGCCCGGTGTTCGATTCTCCCGGCGCCGCGGCCCAGGAGTTCGCCGAAGCGGTACGCGCCGGCGACAAGGCCCGGCTCACCACGATGCTGGGACCGGAATCGGCACCCTTGCTGAACCCTGGCGACACCGTGCAGGGCGGCCACGAACGCCAGTCCTTCCTGCAGGCCTACGACAGCCAGCGCGTGCTGGTACCCGCGGGGGCCGATACCTATCACCTCGAGGTGGGCGGCGGCCGCTGGCCGCTGCCGATGGCCATCGTCAAGACCGACGGCGGCTACAAGTTCGACACGCGCAGCGGCATCCGCGAGCTGGTCCTGCGCCGCATCGGGCGCAACGAGCTCGCCGTGCTCGGCGTGATGAAAGGCGTGGTCGCGGCCCAGCAGGAATACGCCGCGAAATTCGGCAGCTTCGCCACCAAGCTGCGCAGCGAACCCGGCAAGCAGGACGGCCTGTACTGGGAGGCGAAGGAAGGCGAACCGCAGAGCCCGGCAGGCCCGCTGCTGGCCTGGGCCGAGGCACAGGGCTACACGCCCGGCGCCACGGACCAGCCGCCCGCGCCGTACCGCGGCTACTTCTACAGGCGCCTCGACGTGAAGGACCCCAAGAAGGAATTCGCGGTGCTCGCCTACCCGGCCGAGTACGGCGCCAGCGGCATCATGACCTTCGTCGTCAATGAGAAAGGCGAGATCTACCAGAAGAACCTCGGCACCGGCACCGAACAGGCGGCCAAGGACATCAAGAGCTTCGCGCCCGACGACACCTGGACGCGCGAATCGTGAGGAACCAGCACATGAAGAACCTGCTTGCACTGCTGGTGGTGAGCTGTGCGCTCGCCGCCTGTGAATCGGGCCCGAAATTGCGCGCCAACTCGGACCCCGCGGCCAACTTCGCGCAGTTCAGGACGTACACGTTCCCCGAGAAGACCGGCACCGATCGTGACGGCGTGTCGACACCCCTTACCAGCTACTTCAAGGAAGCCGTGCGCCGCGAGATGGATGCGCGCGGCTACCAGTTCGTGGAGAGCGGCGACGCCGACCTGTTCGTGAACTTCCATGCCAACGCCAAGGAAAACGTGGACGTGCGCAGCACGCCCGCGCCCTACTACGGCGGTTACTACGGCTACCGCGCCGGCGTCTACGGCGGCTGGTACGGTGGCGGCTCCGAGGTCGAGACGGTGCGCTACAAGGTCGGCACCGCCAACGTCGACGTGGTGGACGCCCGCAAACGCCAGCTCGTATGGGAAGGCATCGCCGAGGGCAAGCTCAGCGAGAAGGTCATGAAAGACCCGCGCGCCGCGGTGAATCTCGTGGTCACCGAGCTGTTCAAGCAGTACCCCGGCGTCGCCGGCGGACTGGCGCCACCGCCCCCGAAGACCTAACTACCCGGGTTCGCGGGCGGAGCCGGTCCCGGACCCTACCCCGAGACGGGGCCGGCTCTTCCGCCCGCACGGGGCCCGGCGGCCCGGTTCCCCGGGGCGCCGGGCGCGTTTTCCACGCCGACCTGTAAGATGCGGCCGTGATGCCACGCGCCGCGCACCTGTTGCTGGGACTGTCATTCGCGCTGCTCGCCGGCTGCGCCACCGAGCGCGGCTGGCCCGCCTGGGGCGGCGACGCGAGCAAGACGCGCTATTCGCCGCTGGCGCAGATCAACCGCGGCAACGTCAAGCGACTCGCGCCGGCCTGGAGCTACGACACCGGCGAGAAGGGCGACACGCAGACACAGCCCATCGTGGTGGGCCGCGTCATGTACGCGTACACACCGAGCCACAAGGCCATCGCGCTGGACGCGGTCACCGGCCGCTTGCTGTGGAGCTTCGATCCCGGCGTCACCGGCACCGGCGCCAACCGCGGCCTCATGTACTGGCGCGACGGCCGCGACGCGCGCGTGTTCGCGGCGGTCGACAACTTCGTGTACGCGCTGGCCGCCGACACCGGCAAGCCGGTCGCCGGCTTCGGCCGCGGTGGCCGCATCGACTTGCGCGAGCATCTCGGCCGCGATCCGGCCACGCAGTCGGTGCGACTCACGACACCCGGCGTCATCTGGCGCGACCTCATGATCCTCGGCGGCCGCGTCGGCGAAAGCCTGCCGGCCTCGCCGGGCTACGTGCGCGCCTACGACACGCGCAGCGGCGAGCTGCGCTGGACCTTCCACACCATCCCGCAGCCGGGCGAGCCCGGGCACGAGACCTGGCCGAAGGATGCCTGGCAGTACAGCGGCGGCGCCAACAGCTGGGCCGGCATGACGCTGGACGCGAAACGCGGCCTGGTCTACGTGCCCACGGGCTCGGCCGCCGCGGATTTCTACGGCGGCAACCGGCTCGGCGACAACCTGTTTGCCAACAGCCTGCTGGCGCTCGAGGCCGCCACCGGCAGGCTCCGCTGGCACTACCAGTTCGTGCCGCACGACCTGCTCGACCGCGACCTGCCGAGCGCACCGGCGCTGGTCACGCTGAAGATCGGCGGCAAGCCGGTGGACGCGCTGGTGCAGACCACGAAGCAGGGATTCGTGTTCGTGCTGGATCGCGACCATGGCCGGCCGCTGGTCGCCGTGGAGCACGTGCCGGCGCCCGCCACCGACATGCCCGGCGAGCAGTCGCATCCCGACTACCAGCGGCCGGTCGCGCCCGCCCCCTACGCGCGCCAGCGGCTGGACGCCGACTCGCTCACCACGCGCACGCCCGAAGCCAATCGCTGGGCACGCGGGCAGTTCGCCGCCATGCGCAGCGACGGCCCGTTCAAGCCGCTGACCGCCGGCGTCGACACGACTATCTACCCGGGTTTCGACGGCGGCGCCGAATGGGGCGGGCCGGCTTACGACCCGAGCACCGGCCTGTTGTACGTCAATGCCAACGAGATGGCCTGGCTCGGGTCGCTGGCGCCCAACGATCGCGGCCGCAGCAGCGGCAAGACCATCTACCTGCGCGAGTGCGCCGCCTGCCACGGCGACTCGCTGCGCGGCTCGCCGCCGCAGTTCCCGGCCCTGGCCGGCCTCGGCGCGCGGATGACCCGCGCGCGCTTCACCGAAGTCGTGCGCCGCGGCGGCGGACGCATGCCGTCGTTCGCGGGCATGCAGCCGGAGGCCGTCGACGCGCTGGCGAAGTTCGTGTTCGACGGCGAGGACGTCACGGCCGGCGCGGTCGATACCTCGCCCGCCAACCAGCCGTTCCGCTTCACCGGCTACCGGCGCTGGCTCGATCCCGACGGCTACCCCGCCGTCGGCATGCCGTGGGGCACGCTGACCGCCATCGAACTACCGGGCGGCCGGTTCGCCTGGCGCATCCCGTTCGGCGAATTCCCGGAGCTCGCGGCGCGTGGGCTCACGAACACCGGCAGCGAGAACTACGGCGGCCCGCTGGTCACGGCGGGCGGATTGCTGTTCATCGGCGCCACCATCCACGACCGCAAGTTCCGCGCCTTCGACAAGCTCGACGGCACGCTGCTGTGGGAATATTCGCTGCCCTTCTCTGCCGATGCGACGCCGATCACCTACCGGATCGACGGGCGGCAGTACGTGGCGATCTACGCCAGCGGCGGCAAGGAGCGCAACGGCCCCGCGGGCGGCGTCTACCTGTCGTTCGCCCTGCCGCCGCGCCGGTAGCTAGGCGCGCGGCACGAACCTGAGCGCCACCGAGTTCATGCAGTAACGCAGGCCGGTCGGATCCGGGCCGTCGTCGAACACGTGCCCGAGGTGCGCATCGCAACGGCGGCAGGACACCGCGGTGCGTTCCATCATGAGGCTGTGGTCGGCGCTCTCGAGCACGTTGGCGCTGGAGATCGGTTGCCAGAAACTCGGCCAGCCGGTGCCCGATTCGAACTTGGTGCGCGAGTCGTACAGCGCGGTGTCGCAGCAGATGCAGCGATACAGGCCGTCGGCGTGGTTGTCGTTGTACTTGCCCGAGAACGGCCGCTCGGTGCCTTCGTGGCGTGTCACCACGTATGCGTCGTTGTCCAGCGCCTTGCGCCACTCCTCGTCGGTCTTGATGACGCGCGCGACCTTGACCTTGCCGAGACTCTTGCCCGCCGGCGAGAAATCCTCGATGAGCACCTCGCCCGGCAACTGCGCGGCCTTCGCCGGCTGCCCGGCGGAGCGCACGCAGGCGGCGACCGCCAGCGCCAACGGCGCCGCGATCGCGCCGGCGAGGAAACCGCGCCTGGAACTTCGTGCCTCGCGCATGGATCACTCCTATCCGAATGTGAATGAATAGGCCTCGACCTTCGGGTCGAGGAATTCGATGGTGAATTCGTGTTCGCCGACCGCACCCCGCTGGCGGATGAGCTGGTACAGCCGCTGCTCGTGCACCGTGCCGTTGCCGTTCGTGTCGACGTCCATGCCGTGGTCGTCACCTGGCGGCTTGCCATCCAGCAGCACGCGGAAGCGCACCGGCTTGCGCCCCTCGCCGGGGCCGAGCACCAGGTGCAGGTCGCGCGCGCGGAAGCGGAACACCACTCGGCCTGGCGCACTGTCGAGCGTGGCCTTCTCTCCAGCCACCTTCCATTTGCCGGCCAGCGCCCACTGGTTCAGCGCCAGCGCCGCAGGCAGTGTGTAGTTCTTCACCGCGTTGCGTGCGAATGAGCCTGGTGACTGGAAATTCGCCGCGCGCTCGAATCCCACGTACGTCTCGGGCGAGGCGACATGGTCCGCGTCCGACGCGGCGGCGATGCCCTCGCCGGCCGTGTCGCCGAGCGGATCCGGCAGGTTCTTCGCGCCGGCCTCTTCCAGCAGCTTGCGGATGTTGCGTTCCGAGCGCGCGTACTTGCCCTCGCCGAAGTGATGGCCGCGGATCTCGCCATCCGCGTCGATGAAATAGTGCGCCGGCCAGTAGCGATTCCCGAACGCGTTCCAGATGGCCATGTTGCTGTCGATGGCGACCGGGTAGCGGATGCCGAATTTCTCCACCGCCTTGCGCACGTTGGCGGGATCCTTCTCGAAGTCGAACTCCGGCGAGTGCACGCCGATGATCACCAGGCCTGAGTCCTTGTAGTGCTGGTACCAGGCGTTGACATAGGGCAACGAACGCAGGCAGTTGATGCAGGAGTACGTCCAGAAGTCGATGACCACCACCTTGCCGCGCAGGCCGGCGCGCGTCAGTGGTTTCGAGTTGAGCCAGCCCGTCGCCCCGCTGAGCTCGGGCATCACGCCTTCCAGCGGCGCGCCTTCGGGCTTGCCGGCCGACATCATCGCGCCCGAAGTCATGGCGCCCGACGTCATTGCACCGGACATCATCGCGTCGCCTTGCGGCTTGCCGGCGGCCATCATCGCGCCATTCGCCGCGTTGGCCGGCTTCGCAGCGGCGCTCTGCGGCTGCTTCTGCAGCGTCTTGCCGGCCGATGCGACGGTGACCGGGCGCGGGTTGTACAGCGCCGGCAGCAGCGCCTCGAAATTCCGCACCTTCGGCAGATCGTTGTACGCGATGTACGGCTGGTCGGGATGATTCACGAGGTAATCCTGGTGATAGTCCTCGGCCGGATAGAAACCCTTGAGCGGATCCACGCGGGTGACGATGCGCTTCGGATACACGCCGGCCTTGTCGAGCTGCGCGATGTAGCTCGTCGCGACCTGCTGCTGCGCATCGCTGCCGTAGAAAATCGCCGAGCGGTACTGCGTGCCCACGTCCGGTCCCTGCCGGTTGAGCTGCGTCGGGTCGTGCGCCACCGAGAAGAACACCTGCAGGATCTGGCCGTAGCTCACCTGCGCGGGGTCGTAGACGATCTGCACCGACTCGGCGTGCCCGGTGTCGCCGCCGCTCACCGTGCGGTAATCAGCGCTGTCGCGATCGCCGCCGGCGTAACCCGACAGCACGTTCTTCACGCCCTTGAGGTGCTGGTAGACACCCTGCACGCCCCAGAAGCATCCGCCGGCCAGCACCGCGGTCTGCAGCCCCGGCTGGGCAGCGGGCGGATCGAAAGCCGGCGCCGGGATCCTGACCGCGGGCTCGGCACCGCAGGCACTGATGCTGGCGAGCAGCAACGACACCGCGACAAGGCGCTTGAACATGAATCCTCCGGGGCTGTGTATGCAGGAGACCCGCCGACCAGATGCATTATTACCGGCGAAACGGTGGCGCGGGCTCCCGGGATTCGGCACTGCGCGCGCGGGGAGGTTCCGCGCGCAGCCTGCGCGGCCGCCCGGGCGCCCGCGGCGCGATCGGCACGGAGGTTTGCCGATCGCGCGCGGGGTCTCCTCAGAAACTTCCCTGCAGCGTCTGCACCGTGCTGTTGCCGCTGACCGTGTAGCTCACGCGCCAGGTGTCCCCGGTGGTCGGATGCGCCGTGCCATTGCCACCGAGCTGCGCCGCGAAGGTGCGCAGCGCCGATGGACCCAGCTGCTGTCCCGACACCAGCGTCCACGTGTAGACGATCGGGCTCGCCGCGCTGGTCACGCTCTGCGCGATCTGGCCGCCCACGGTGTTGTACTGGCCCGAGTGCACCACGCCGGTGGTGCGCGCGACGCTCACGGTGACGGCCAGCGAGGTAATCGCCTGGGTATTGCCCAGCCTCACCTGCAGCTCGTTGAACCAGGGACTGGCCTGCGCCACCACGCCCGTGGCCGTTGCGCCTCCGGTGCCGCCGCCCGCGGACGGCGTCAGCGGGCCGGCCTGGTTGGAAATCGCACTCTCGCCGCTGGCGTTGAGCGCGGTCACCACGTAGAAGTACGGCGTGCCATTGGCCAGCCCGGTGTTGGTGTAGTTAGTCGCGGTGACGCCGGTCTGCACGTTGGCGTACGGCCCGCCCGAGGTGAGCGATCGCTTGACGTTGTAGCTGGTCGCGCCGGAGGCGGCCGTCCAGGTCAGCGCCACCTGCGCGTTGCCGGCGGTCCCGGCGAGCCCGGTCGGCGCGTTCGGCACGGCGCCCGGCTGGATCTGCAGGAAGGCGCTCTGCATGTTGGCGCTGGTCATCGCGAACACCCGGTTGCTGGTGGCGTTCGCGGCGGGCGTGATGGTGTTGTTGGAAGTGTCCAGCACGCCAATGCGCACCGCGCCGTTCATGGCGTTGACCGCGGTGCCCAGCGTCACCGGCCACTGCGCCGGGCCCGTGTTCGCCGAGGTGATGGTGATGGGCGTGTTCGGCCAGAACGCATCCTGGCCCGATGCCGACACCGTGCGCACCGAGACGCGATCACCCACCACCAGGGTACGAGGATCGGCCGTCAATGCGCCGAGATCCTGCCAGGTGGTGTTGGCCACCGGCTGGTGCAGGAAGCTGCGCGACTCCGTGTCCGATGAATTGCCGCTGGTGACCAGCAGCGTCACGGTCACGTCCTGCGCGGCGGTGGGCGTGTTCAGATTCAGCGTCGCCACCGCAGAGGTGGCGTTGGTGATGGTGTAGAGCGCCGGGTTGGGCGCACTCACGCTCCAGCTGTAGGTGAGATTGCTGCCGGTGGAGCCGCGGCCGTCGAGCGTGATCGCGCCCGGGCCCGTGAACGAGGTGACGTTCGGGCTCAAGGCGATATTGGCGGTGATGACCGGCGGCGGAGTGCCGGAGAACGACACGTCGATGCAGCCATGGAAGCGCTCGAACGTCGGTGGCGTCCGTCCCCACTCGGCGTAGATCACGTGGCGTCCGCTGCGCGACGGCACCGTGCAACGCGTGGTGAACAGTGAGTTCGCCTTGTCGGGGATCACGTTCGGATTGGCGTTCGGCGTGGCGTCGTTGTAGGCCAGCGAGCAGAACGGCGTGTCCTCGAAGTCGCTGAACGACAGCGCCTTGCCGGTCTGCCACACGAACCCGGGCTTGGTGATCCAGTACTTGAAGTCCTGGGTATCCGAGAAATGCGGACCCCAGGAGATGCTCCAGACGAAATTGCGTGGACCCGCGGTCATCGGCTGCGTCGGCCAGTCGATGGGCACATCCCAGGGCACCACGCGGTTCGGGAAGCTCTCGGAATTGAAACTGCAGACGTTCTCGCGCGGCCCGACGCCTTCGCGCCCCGTGGTGTGCGTGAGCACGCTCATGAAACTGTAGCCGTCGGTCTGGTTGGTGCCAGGCGCGAAGAACGCGTTGCCGCACACCGGGTACTGCGCCACGCCGTTCTGCACGTGGTCGGGCTTGGTGATGAATCCGCAGATCCAGTTGCGCGATGGCGGATCCTGGATGAGGCCGTGGCCGAACAGCGCGCTGGCACCGATCGCCAGCACGCACAGGCCGATCACTCGAAGCGACAGGTTTTTCATGGCTCCCTCGTGTTGAAGTCGGGCAATCGAGCGACTTGACGATGGAGCCCGGGCGGCGGCCCTTCCCTGCGTGCCGCGCGCGGCTTGCGCGGCGCCGTGACGCGCCGCGACGATTCACTTGCATCCATACAAGTCCCCCTGGTCACTCGCGTTACCGCGAGCGGCGCGGATGTTAGTCACGGCCGGCGGGTGCGCACACTACGTGACGACCGCAGTCCGGACCGCGCGGACAACGTTGTCAGGCGGCAAACGCCCGAAGCGCGCGGCCCGCGGGCGGAAAAGTCGCGGCGGCGCTGCACGGATTTTTTCGTGGACATGCGCGGCGCAGCAGGACACGGTCTTGTCAGCCGGGCCGGACGACGGCGCGCGCGCCCGTGCGCAACGCACGCGGCAATACGCAATCAGCGCAATCAGATCTCGACGTCGGTGGCGAGCACGATCACGCCGCGCGTCGGCATGCGGAAAAACTCCGCGGCCTGCGCGCTGCGCCGCTGCAGGAACGCGAACGCGCGCGTCTTGAGGCCGGCAAGCCCGGGCCGTGGACGCGCGCGCACCAGGTGCCAGCCGAGGAAGAACGACGAGTCCTCGGCGTAGACATTCAGGCCCTGCCGGCGCGCGCTGCGCAGCGCCTCACCGACGTCCGGCGTCTCCATGAATCCGAAGCGCGCGCGCAGGTCGTACACGCCCGGCCGCAATTCCTCGACCAGCACGCGCGCCAGCGGGTCGATGCGCGGCACGCGCTGGATCTCGATGTGCAGGATCACGATCTGCTCGTGGTGGACCTTGTTGTGCTCGAGGTTGCGCAACAGCGCGGTGGGCACGAAGCCCGACTGGCTCACGAGGAATACCGAGGTGCCGCGCACGCGCGTGGTTTTCTCCAGCAACTCGGGCAGCTTCTTGTCGGGCACCGCGCGGCGTTCGAGCTCGGCGCGCAATTTCTGGCGGCCGTCGCGCCAGGTGATGAAGATCGCGAACATGATCACGGCGAAGGCCAGCGGCACCCATCCACCGGTCGGGATCTTGGTCAGGTTGCCCACCAGGAACGCCAGCTCGACCCCCAGGAACAGGCCGAACAGCGCACCGACTTTCCACCACGGCCACTTCCAGATGCCGCGCGCCACGATGATGCCGAGCAACGTGGTCACCATCATCGTGCCGAGCACCGCCACGCCGTAGGCGGACGCCAGCGCGGTCGCGCTGCGGAACGTCAGCACGAACAGGATCACCGCGACGAACAGGAACGTGTTCGCGGCCGGCACGAAGATCTGCCCCTTGGCTTCTTCCGAGGTCTGCAGCACGCGCACGCGCGGCAGCAGGTCGAGCTGCACCGCTTCGCGGGTCAGCGAATAGGCGCCCGAGATGACCGCCTGCGAGGCGATGACCGTGGCGAGCGTGGCGAGCAGCACCAGGAATGGCAGCGCCATCTGCGGCGCCATCGTATAGAACGGGTTGGCGGCGGCGGCCGCATTGCGCAGGATCAGCGCACCCTGCCCGAAGTAGTTGAGCACCAGCGCCGGCCATACCAGCACCAGCCAGCCGATGCGCACCGGCCTGCGGCCGAAATGTCCCATGTCGGCGGACAGCGCCTCGACGCCCGTGACCGCGAGGATCACCGCGCCCAGCACGGCGAGTCCCAGGCCCGGGTGCCGCAGCAGCAATTCCAGGCCGTAGAGCGGATTGACGGCCTCGAGCACCACGGGTGTCTGCACGATCGACCGGACGCCGAGCACGGCCAGCACCACGAACCACACCACCATCACCGGGCCGAATATCCGACCGACCTTTTCCGTGCCGCGTCTCTGCAGCGTGAACAGCACGACGATCACCACCAGCGTGATCGGCACGATCGCGCGGGAGAAACCCGGGTCGAGAACCTCGAGGCCTTCGACGGCGCTCAGGACGGAGATCGCCGGCGTGATCATGCCGTCGCAATAGAACAGCGCCGTGCCCAGCACGCCGAGCGCCACGGCGTGGCGCACCCAGGGCAACGCCGTGCCGAAATGTTTTTGCACCAGCGCCACGAGCGACAACACGCCGCCCTCACCGGCGTTGTCCATGCGCATGATGACGCCGACGTACTTGACCGTGACCACGATCAGCAGCGCCCAGAAAATCAGCGAGAGCAGGCCGAGGACCTTGAGGGTCTCGCCGGGCGCAAAGTCCGCGGAGGTTAGCGCGCTGCCGAACGCGTACAGCGGGCTGGTGCCGATGTCGCCGAAAACCACGCCAATGGCGCCGATGACTGCCGGACGCAACGCCTGCTGGGATCCCATGAACCACCGGATACGAAAGCGCGCATTCTACTTGCGCCGGCGTTCCTCCCCGGACTTTTCGGGTACCCTCGCCCGTATGCCCGCGGAAATGCACGAAACTTCGTTGATCGCGCTGTTGGCCATCGGATTCGTCCTGGCCCTGATGCTGGGGCTGGTGGCCAACATGCTGCGAGTCTCACCCATCGTCGGCTATCTGCTGGCCGGCATCGCGGTGGGCCCGTTCACGCCGGGTTTCGTCGGCGACACCAGCCTCGCGAGCCAGCTGGCCGAGATCGGCGTCATCCTGCTGATGTTCGGCGTCGGGCTGCACTTCTCCATCAAGGACCTGCTGTCGGTACGCGCCATCGCACTGCCGGGCGCGGTGGCGCAGATCGTCACCGCCACCGCCATTGGTTATGGCATGGCGCAGCTGCTGGGCTGGGGCATGGGTGCGGGGCTGGTGTTCGGCCTGGCCTTGTCGGTGGCCAGCACCGTGGTGCTACTGCGCGCGCTCGAGGAGCGCAACGCGGTGCAGTCCTCCGAGGGCAAGATCGCGGTCGGCTGGCTGATCGTCGAGGATCTCGCGATGGTGCTGGCGCTGGTCATGTTGCCGGCGCTGGCGCCCGCGCTCGGCGGCGATGCGAGCGCGGTGCACGCGCCGGGCCTCTCCGACAAGACCTGGGTCACGCTGCTGGTGACGCTCGGCAAGGTGGCGCTGTTCGTCGCGCTGGCGCTGGTGGTCGGCACACGCGTGGTGCCGTGGCTGCTGGCGCGCGTCACGCGCACCGGCACGCGCGAGCTGTTCACGCTGTGCGTGTTGGCCATCGCACTCGGCATCGCCTACGGCTCCTCGGCGGCGTTCGGTGTTTCGTTCGCGCTCGGCGCCTTCTTCGCCGGCGTGATCCTCTCGGAGTCCGAGCTCAGCCACCAGGCCGGCAACGACTCTCTGCCGCTCAAGGACGCGTTCGCGGTGCTGTTCTTCGTGTCGGTGGGCATGTTGTTCGATCCGTCGGTGCTGGTACGCGAGCCGCTCGCGTTGCTGGGCGTGCTCGCCATCATCATGGTGGGCAA